>JACQUZ010000168.1 GCA_016210055.1 Deltaproteobacteria bacterium
GAAGAAGATCGAGATCAAGGGGATGGGAAAGGAAAAAGAGAAGGCAAAGGCATAGCTTCGTCGTTGGCGTGTTTCACCTATACTAAGGCCGATGCGCCTGGCCTTCTTGGTTGCTGACGTTCGCGCGGAGAAACCAACCTACACGACGATGTATCTCGCTCAAGCTGCGAGAGAGCTTGGGCATGATGTCGGGTTGGTTGGCGTCAGCGATCTTACGTTGACCGCGGACAACCAGGTGGCTGCTGCGGTCACGCGAGCAGTTCCAACTACCGCGAGTACTCAGGAACTCTGCCAGGCGCTCGCCGACAATGTCCAAGTCACCGAGGAGCCCCTGGCGTCATTCGACGTGGTGTTCATGCGTTACCATCCGCACCGCGAAGGCAGTGGCGGACAAGGGCCTGCCATTGATTTCGGATGGCGTCTTTGTCTCGGTGGCGGCTTGGTCGTCAACGATCCCGAGGGGACGCAGCGGGCGGGAGGCCGGATGTACCTATCTGGCCTGCCCGAGGAGATTAGGCCCCGGACCTTGATTACCCGTGAGCCCGCCAAGGTGAAGGCGTTTCTCAAGTCACTCGACGCCCCAGCGGTGCTCAAGCCTCTGGCCGAGCAGCATGGCGGGGCGGACAACGTGTTCTACGTGGCCCGCGGTCAGGTCAAGAACCTAAACCAAATCATTGCCGTGGTGCGGAAAACCGGCTACGTGGTGGTTCAGGAGTACCTTCCCGAGGCGGCCCATGGGGAAAAGCGGCTTCTCTTGCTGGGCGGAGAACCCATTCGCGTGGGGAACCGCGTGGCTATCTATCGCCGCCTGCGCGAGGTCGAGGCGGGCGAGGGCCTTAATGGGATCGCGAAGAAGTGCCCGGCAGGAACAAGGCCAGGACCGATTCGCTCGCTGCGCAAGCGGTGTGAGTTTGGCCCTGTGGAACAGCACATCGTGGACTTGCTGCGACCGAAGCTCCTGGCCGACGGGCTGTATTTCGTCGGCGTCGACATCGTGGGGAGCAAGGTGCTCGAGGTGAACGTTTTCACGCCGGGTGGCATCCACGCGAACCGCGAGCTGTACGGCATTGACGTGGCTGGGGTCGTGGTGCGTGACCTGGAACGCCGGGTGGCGGTTAGGCAAGCGTACAAGAAGAGCACCGAACGCGTGGCATGAATGCGGCCTCTCCCGAACATGCGAATTGGGACCAGGCTCACGCTCACCACTTCGCTCCTCGTGGCGGTCACGCTGGGAATCTACGGGTATGTAACAATACGCTCGTTCAGGGAGCAGCAGCGCGGCCAGCTCGAAAAGCAAGCTCATGAGTTTGCCATCGCTCTTCGAGCTGCAATTGAGGCCGAGGGGTTCGACCGCTTCGCTGAGCACGCGGCCGAGCTATACCAAGGGGCCGAGGTCGCGGGAAGTCCGTGGGAGCTCGAGCTGCTCGACGCGCGGGAAGCACCTCCGCCCGACGCGCCGGAAGTCGCCGACCCGTGGAGGGAGCGCCTGCGAAAGGTGATCGCGATCAAGGCGCCTCTCGTCGAGGAAACGATTGTCGGCGGCCGCCGAAGCTTTGTGTACCTGGAGCCGGTTCGAGCGCCCTCGTCGCTCTCGCCCACGGGGTTTCGCGTAGTAGGTGCGATCCAGCTCACTCGCGAGACCGAATTCCTCGAGGATGAGGTTCGCGAGCAGCGGTTTCACGTGATTACATCAATGATGTTGCTCATTAGCGTCCTTGTCCTGGTGATTTCGCTGCTCACTCGCCAAGGGATTGGACGTCCGATTTCACAGCTCATCGCGGGAATCGACGACGTGGCCAAGGGCGACCTTTCTCGCGTGCTCCTCCAGGAGCGGGATGACGAGATCGGTGCCCTTGCGGCGCGCTTCAATGCCATGACGGCGTCCCTTCGCGAAGCACAAGCAGAGAAGCAGAAGAACCTGGACCAACTTCGCCGGTCGGAAAAACTCGCTATCGTCGGTGAGCTAGCTGCAGAGATCGCCCACGAGGTAGGCACGCCCCTCAACGTCGTGACCGGCCGCGCCCGGACGATGGCCAAGAAAGCGGACGACCCAGAGGCCGTGCAGAAGAACGCGACCATCATCGCGGAGCAGGCAGCACGGATAACCCGCATCATCCAGCGGCTTCTCGACTTCGCCCGACGTGGAGCAAGTGACCAAGAAAGAGCTCCTGTGGACCTCAACCGCTTGGCTCAGGACACCCTGGAGTTCCTCGACCACCACATCGCCAACGCGCGCGTGGAGCCGCGCACTCACCTCGAGCCTACCCTGGGGCCGATCATGGGCCATAGGGATCAGCTCCAGCAAGTGCTCCTGAACCTTTGCATGAACGCCCTCCAAGCGATGCCCGAAGGTGGGGAGCTCACCGTCGGGACAGGGCGAGTCCTGCGGCGCCGGCCAGGCCTCGAGCTGGCGCCAGAGCAAGGGTACGCGTACCTGTGGGTCGCCGACACCGGCCCGGGGATACCAGCCGCGGATCGGGAGCGGATCTTCGAGCCTTTCTACACGTCGAAAGGCGACGCCGGAGGCACGGGATTGGGCCTCGCTGTCGCCAATGGCATCGTGAAAGAGCACGACGGGTGGATCGAGATCGACGAAAACGCGGCCGGCGGAAAAGGGGCGCTGTTCCGAGTATACTTGCCGCTGGGCTCCGAGGCGGCTAGCTTGGCATGAGCCCTTGGGGAGGACATGACAGCAGCCGTGGAAATTGATCGCCTTGACCCCCAAGAACGCGCGCGGGCCCGTGTCCTCATTGTTGAGGATGACGCTGCGATGCGCGAGCTCGTCGTCGAGGAGCTCTCCGACATGGGGTACTGCGTCGAAGCGGCGCCTGGTGGCAGGGCCGGCGTCGAGCGGATCCGCCAAGGCGGAATCGACGTCGTGGTCAGTGACCTCAAGATGCCCGACTTGGATGGCTTCGACCTGCTCCGTGACGTCAAGGCGATCGAACCCTCTCCTCACGTGGTCGTGATTACGGCGTTTGGCTCGATTGATACCGCCATCAAGGCCGTGAAGCTGGGTGCGTGCGACTACATCACCAAGCCACTCGAGATCGAGGCGCTCGCCATTGCGGTCGACAAGGCGCTCGCTGAGCGAGGGCTTCGCCGTGAAATCGCGCGCCTCAGGCGCGAGGTGGCGCGCCCGTACCGGTTCGAGAACATCGTCGGCAAGAGCCCAGCCATGCAGGAGGTCTTCCAGCTCGTCTCACGGTTGTCGAGCTCGACGGCGTCGGTGCTCGTCACGGGCGACAGCGGAACAGGCAAGGAGCTCATTGCACGCGCGATCCACTACAACTCCCCGCGCGCGAAGAAGCCGTTCCTGGCGGTGAACCTGGCGGCCATCCCCGACACGCTCATTGAGTCGGAGCTGTTTGGCTACAAGCGAGGGGCGTTCACGGACGCCCGCACGGATAGATGCGGGCTATTCGTCGAAGCAGACCAGGGAACCATTTTCCTCGACGAAATCGGCGAGCTACCCCCCCCGCTGCAGGCCAAGCTTCTCAGGGTACTCCAGGAGCGCGAAGTACGCCCCCTGGGTGCGACCCGGGCTGAGAAAATCGACGTCCGGGTGATTGCAGCGACCAACCGCGACCTGGAAGCGCGCATGCGCGAAGGGATGTTTCGCGAGGATCTCTACTACCGCCTCAACGTGATCCATATTGCGCTGCCGCCGCTCCGATCCAGGCCTGAGGACATCCTGGCCCTGGCAGAGCACTTCCTCGCGGAGGTGGGGAAACGCTCTGCAAAGGATAGGAACTTCCGGGCCGCCCGGTTCTCGCAGGCGGCTACCAAGGCGATGCTTTCGTATCCTTGGCCGGGCAACGTGCGCGAGCTCGAGAACGTCATCGAGCGGGCGGTGGCCCTGTGCGACGGAGAAGAGATCGGCGTTGACGACCTTCCGTCCCAGGTACGCGAGCGTCGGTCTCCGGACCTCCTTGCAGGGGCCTTGGCACGCGGACTCACGCTCGCGGATCTCGAGCGCGAGTACATTGAGCGGGTTCTCGCTGCAGAGGGTGGGAACAAGACGCGCGCCGCGAATCGCCTGGGGCTCGATCGGAAGACCCTGTATCGAAAGCTCGAGGAGTATTCGAAGGCGAGCTCCCCTTCCGCGAGCTATCCGAGCGTCCTTTCACCAGCCCCACCCACATCGACGGGTCAGGGAACACAAGCAAGCACGTCGGCCCACCAGGGGGCCGGAGTTTCGAGAACCGACGAAGAGGAGCGATAGTCCGCCCGTCGAGCTTACTGAAGGCGATGAAAAGACCAAGATCCCTGGCGCTTCGTGCGCGTGCGACCCACGCTTCGCCGATGGCTTCTCCATGGCCCTGCGCGGCCTCCTCAAGCGAGCGGTGATCGTCGGGAACAGCCCTCCCTCACCATAAGAGCGGACGGACACTCTCAAAACTGCACGCTCATCCCCGCACCCATCACGTGGCGAAACGCAGTGCGCGTCCCGCCCAAAGCGGTGGTCTCCCTGTCGCTCGCACCGGAAAAGCGCGCTTTCTCGTAATCGAGCCCGTAGCTCATGAAAGCGGCCAACGAGCGCCCAAGGCGATAGGTTCCCTCTGCGCCGAGCGAGAACATGCGCAGCGACGAAGCGGCACCGTCGCGCATGCCTGCCGATTGCTCGAGGGAACCTGAAAGCATCGCGTCCACGCCGAGACGGGCTCCGAGACGCTTGCCCAACCTTGGTGCGTGAAGCGAGCTGCCGAAAATGATCCCGCTCGTTGTTTCGGAAGGCAGAAGCGCCACCTGGGAGCGCTCGATTGTCGTGAACTGACGGCGGTACCCTACCCGAATCGAGATGATCTTGCCGCCCACCCACGTTCCCACCATGGTGGATGCGCACAACTCGCTCCCTTGAACGTCGAGGTTCCCCGCGGAGTCGTTCTGCCCTTCCACTCGAATCCCAGGGCCGCCCGCTGCCTTCAAGAAGGCGACCTGCATGCCGAGCTCGACGCGACCGAGCTTCGTCCCCAGGTTGCCCGAGACCATGACCGCTGGGTTGCTATAGGACAGTCCGTAGTTCGCCCGGATGCCGGTGCCGTTGGATGCGAGCGACTGGGTTCGCGCCAGCACGCCGAGGCCAGCGACGGCACCGTACGTGAAGCGAGCGGCATTCTCCTCATCGCCTGCGTGTACTTTGGAACCATGGCGAGCATCGGAGCCCGGGTTCTCATGGCGTCCCGTGGGAACGACGGGCAAGGTATCTTCGAGGGGCGAGAGAGCGCTCGTCTCGACCCATCCCCTAGCGCCCGTCTCGTCCTGCACCCTCGCCCACTTGCCGCCCTCCTCATCGAGAAGGACGATCTTGAGCTTCTCGCCACGGGATACCTCGTACAGCTCAGCGGACTTCGTCGACGGGCGCTGTCGGATCGCTGCCGGCGACCTCACCGTAGCGTTCATCCCCTTTTGCCACTCGTCCCCCGATTTCGGGGCCAAGCGGCTCATGCCCGAGACCACCGTGTCTCGCCGCGGGGCATTCCAGCCGTCTCGCTTCCGTGGACTGGACGCCGGGCGGGCCAGGCTCACGGGCCGCGAGGCGACCTGAGTGCGCGTAATCCAGCCAACCTTGCCATCGGTCGTGATCCTGAGCCAACGCCCCCTTCGCTCGAGGACTTGCACCGGCTGCCCTTCTCGCAGCTTCACGATTGTTGGAGCGCTCTCGCCGGGACGCGATTTCAAGCAGGCGTCATCGCTAAGCTTGACGTCGGACCGTACGCGCGACTCGGCGAGGCCTGAGAATGTCACCAGGCAGGCCACCCCCCACGTCATGAGAGACTTCCGAGAAAGCATCGTTTTCCTCTCCCGGCTGGGATCCAGGGTCGGTTGAGCAAGTGCTGTGCCCATGGGAAACCAGCCACGCTCCGCGGACTTGCTGCCGGGGCTGGGTCGGTAAGCCCGTAGGGGAGAGCCCTCAGGTGGTGACCAGATCCCCATGGGGCGATTGGTCGTGAAGCTCTCGTCCGTGGTTAACCCCAGCGAAACCTGGAACAGGCCGTGTGAGGCGGAGCGATGCTCCAGATGGCACGTCACCTGCTCCCGCTCCTCCCCATGCGCAAGAGCCTGACTTGCTTGCTTCTCATATTCTTTGGAGGCTGCGAAGGTCGCATGCATTCGACGGATTACCTGACCGGAGGCGATGGTGGCGTGGTTCCCGGCGACGGCGGCTCGGCTCAGGCGACGGCGCGTGCCCAGTTTGAGAAGGAGATAAGACCCATCCTCGATTCTGGCTGTGCTGCTTGCCACGTTACAAAAGGGGGCAGCGGGCCCGCGTTCATGGCACCGGACCCCGACATGTACACGACGCTGAAGAAATGGCCCATGCTCGTAGTTCCTGGGAAGCCGAATGAAAGCCGCCTTTATTCCTTCGGCATTTCTCCCAGTCATTCGGGGCCCGAGTTCCAGCCTGCAGAAGCAGGGGAGGTGAAGGAATGGATCCTCGCCGAGGGGAACACCCAGAGCGAAGATCCCGACGCCGGTTCGGATCCCCTGCCTGAACCGAGAAGCGGCGCGTTTTTCCCGAGCCAGGGCTTCAACGTGATCGACCTCTCGGCTCTAGCCTCGAACATCGAGGGAGCGACACTCGCGTTTAGCGCCGAAATTCTGGAACGCGGGCTATACCTGTCCCAGCTCAAGCTCACCGCAGGAGAACATGGTCTTCATGTTGTCCACCCGCTTTTCGTCGCTTGGTGCCCGGACCCCGAACCGGATCCGTTCGATCGATTTGGTGCATGGAGCTTGGTCCTAAGCCCAGGGGCATCGGTCTTTCTTGGCTCGGGCAACGCAGCGCTCGGTCACTTTCGGCCAGGCTGCAAGCTATCCGTGGAGTTCAAGGAAATTGGTTCGGCGCACTGACACGTGCACGTGTAGTACTTGCGACTTGCTCCAAGAGGGTTTCCTTGCTTCATTACGAACCCCATGAAGGTCGCCACCTGGAACGTCAATAGCATCCGCGCGCGGCTCCACCGAGTGACCGAGTACATTCACAAAGAGCGACCCCACGTCCTCTGCTTGCAGGAGACCAAGGTAGAAAACGAGGCCTTCCCAAAAGATCCATTTCGGGAGCTTGGATACGAGCTCGCGATCCACGGGCAGAAGACCTACAACGGCGTCGCTATCCTCTCCAGGACTCCCCTTTCCGGCGTGCAGTGCGGATTTTCGGATGGTCTCGAGGACACGCAGGCGCGCCTCATCGCTGCCACTACGAACGGCCTCCGGATCGTCTCTCTATATGTTCCAAATGGTCAGGCGGTCGGCAGCGACAAGCTCGCCTACAAGTTCGCGTGGATGGGTCGGCTTCGTTCCTACCTGGAAGGCCCGATTCGTCAAGGGCTTCCACTCCTCGCGTGTGGTGACTTCAACGTCGCGCCAGAGCCGATTGACGTGCACGACCCAGCGGCATGGGAAGACTCGGTGCTCTTCACGCGTGAAGAACGCGCGGCTCTTGCGCGGCTCAAAGACGTCGGCCTGACCGATCTCGTGCGCAAGGTCCATCCAGACAAGGCCCTATTCACGTGGTGGGACTACCGAAACCTCGCTTTCCCGAAAAACCATGGGCTCAGGATCGACCATATCTTTGGAACCCATGAGGTCTGCGAGCGGATGCTCGCCGCAGGGGTGGATCGCGAGGCACGAAAAGGGAAGGAACCTAGCGACCATGCCCCGGCTTGGGTCGAGCTCGCATCCTAATCGCCCACAGCGCCAGGACGAGCCATGGCCCGAGTGGCGAGGCCTGATTGGCCTGGCCCCGCACCTCGCAGCCGCCCACTAGCCCGTCCACTTCCTCTTGGCTCGCCCCCTGCGTGACGGGCTCGAGATCCTCGCCATGCCCAGAAGCGTCCGCGCGCGGGACGGACACTGCGCCGCTGCCGGCGTCTGTCACACGTGGTGCGGAGTCGACCGAAGGCTCAGGTTGTGAGCGCGCCCGCGGGGACGCGGAGTCCCCTACCTGGGCGTCCTTCCCGACAGCGCTTGCCACGACTGAGGCATCTTGCGTCACGTGGCCCCCCGCATCCCCCTGGAGCTCACTGGTGGCAACGATTTCGTATTGGTCGATGGCGAAGCTGCGATTCCAGTCCCCGCTCCCTGTGACCCAGCGAATGATCACCGTGTCCCCGCGCACTGCTGGGGCTTCAATTGCTTCCTGGGTACCGGTCAAGCGGGTGTAAAGCCTTCCTTTGCCGTCGAGAACGTAGATGCTTCCGCACGAGCCGGAAGGACTACATCCGCTCCCCATGTCGACCCACGCGAAGCGCACTCGGATCGCGGGCGCACCAGCGTGCCGAATCGTTACCGAGCCATCTTCCCAGGGACCAATCGGGCTAGGCGGCTCGAGGAGAACGGAATGCGCGCACAAGACCGAACCTACCTCGGGGGGAACCACTGGCTCCCGTAGGAGACCGTGTTTCCACAGGGCACGACGGATCCCGTCAACATGCAGGCCACCGAAGATCTGCTCATCCGCCGCAATCAGAGCGCGGGCCGAATCCTCGAAGGAAGGCTCTCGCGGCAAGAAGAACATCGACTGGATGACGAGGCGCAAGCCGTCCTTGGGTCCCAAGCCGGCTAGCTGGTACATTTCCCAGACGGCCCCAGACCAAATCTGGCCGTTTTCATGCGGGTTCTCGCCGTAGGCCTCTGGGTAATGGCGGTCGCCGTCAACTCGACGCAGGCAGTTCCCTGGCCCCCTTCCTCCCCAGGAAGCAAGGCAGGCGCGGTCGCACCTCTCTGGGCCGCCCGTCGGGACAGAAGCCGCAAGGATGTCGGCAAACCCCTCGCCAATGCTCTGTGCGGCGAGCCTCTTTCCCATTGACGGGCTCAGCCCAAATCCAGGGATGATGTAGTTCAGGACGGCGTGGCCGTATTCATGGAGGAGGATGTCTCCATCTTCTGCGTCGTCAACGCCGCCGCTCCCCATCTGAATGCTGTCGGTGAACGGGGAGTAGGTCGAGCTATCGTCGGTCGTGGCATTGACGGTCACTCGAATGGGATATGGAACGAGCTTCGCCGGCCCGGTGAATCCCAGTGCCTGCAAGTGACGCTGCGCCCGATCCAAGTGGAAGTAGGCGCTCACCTCTTCAAAGGGTTCGTCGCTCCGATTGAAGAAATATTGGAACGAGCCGGACTTTACCCGGGGCTGTCCGTCGGCTGGATAGACGTCTACATAGGGGCCCCTCAAGAATCCAGACCCATCCAGTCCCTGCAGCGTAACCTCAGATCGCGCCGCATCGAGGACTTCGCTGGTCGCGTCATCGTCGTCGGTGAGGGTGAGATCCCCGGTCGCGCAAGTGGCGTTCTGACGGAAGACCAAGCCCTTGCCGTCCGCGCGGAACAGGGCGTCACCCGTGACCTGGGTGGCGCCGGTTTCGCCATCCACCCACACTTCCCATTCATGGGCAGGTGCGTCGGTCATGAGAACCACGCGATATCCAGCCCGCGCCTCTCCCGGGTCCGTCGGGATTGCGATGGGCTGGATGTCGAGGATTCGAGTGGCGAATGCACCATCGGCACCCACGGCTGTGCGTGCTGCACGCTCTACTGCCCTCCGGTCCAGGACTCGACTGCCGCCTAGATGAACGCCCACTTGGGTATTCGATTTGGTGCCTAGGACTCGGTATCCTGGCCCGTTTTCGTCGAGATGCACGGCGACCTCCGAACCGGCCACGACGCTGCCATCGGACGCAACCTGCGCGAGGCGGACGTGCTGACCACCGAGGCTCGTGCGGATGCTGGAGATGCGCAGGTCGGATCGCTCACCGAGCCAGCCCCTTGCCGCGCTGGCAGGATCTGGGGCATGGACAACGGGATAGCCCTGCCGCGGCGTGGAGGGGGCTTGGGACGATGTGCAACCGACAAGGATCACAGCGACGGCCCGGGAAGCAGCCAAGGAGCTAGGGCGGCGCCACCTGTCAGTGCCCCACGGGGAACGCGCAGAAACCCCCATGTTCCTAAATCTGCCACAGGGCGGGCAACGAGGGGGAGTGGTTTTTCTTGGAGGAAGTGGGCGAGGCGGAGCGAATCGACGCTGGATCAGGCGAAGCGCGGCTTACCGGCCCCTAGGCATGGCCTTGGGCAGGCAGTCGAGCACTGGATCGCAAGGGTAGGGATTCCCCGTTTCGGGATTGATGGGTGGAGGATTGCAGCCCCAAGCCCTGAGCTCGCACCGTGGGTCGAGCTCGCACGTGTGGAACGACCGCTGCTCGCACGATCCCGCGGAGCAGGTCCCACCGGCATCCATGTAGTCGCCGTCGAGCTCGCAGAAGAGGTATTCAGGGCACTGGATGCCCTTGATGCCGCCGCAGAAGAGCTCGGCGGAAGCGGACAGCGTGTAGCTGCCATGCGACACGGGGCGACCGAAGCGCAGGTTGACGAAGGAGCTCGAGAGCACCGTGTACTCGCCAGTCTCTGGGAGGGTGAGCTCGATCTTGGCTTCCCAGTAGCGGAAGCCGATGTTGTTGATGACTTGAGTGCGAGGCGCGTTCTTGTATTGACGTCCCGCTGGCGTGGTGATCCTCAACTCGGGGCGGAAGTCCTGGGTCGTCATCGAGAAGAGGACCTTCCAGCCCTTCTGGCCCTGGAAGGTGTACTGCGGGAACCCGAGGCACGGGACGATGCCTCGGCAACCAGGCGAGGTAATGAGCGAGCCTTCGACCGGCATGAGGAGCCGAAGCTCCCCCATCTCCGTCGGGGTCCAGCGCGGTCCCGGCCGGACGGGATACTCTCCGTCGATGTCAATCCGGAGCTCGGCCCCGTCCTGTGAGATGGATTCTTCATCGGCAATGCCTTCGGCAGAACAGCCGGCGAAGCCAAGCGCCCCAACGATTAGCGTGGAAAGAGCGACAATTCCTACAGAGCGACGACGTAGCATGAATACTCTCCTTTTCAGCGAAGGTGCGTCGCGCGCTTGAGCAAGGGTCGGGCCAGGTAGCGAGGGCAATCTTTTCAAGCCCTTGGCGATGCTCCACGAGGGCAAGAAGCCAAGGCGACCTTGCAACAGCACGTTACAGAGGGCCGCACCCACAACGCCGGGCGAACGGGAAACACGGTGAAATCATTGGTATTAACCATCACTCCCCATGCTCTAGCCTCGTTCTGTCACACCCTGTACCAGCGCCTGTTTTCCTCCCACGGGCTCACGGCCTGTGCTACAAGCGCGAGCGAAATCCCAAGGAGTGATGTCCCATGCAGAAGTCGATAAAGAAAAAGCTCGGCCTTCACATTGAAACGGTGCGCCACCTGCTTCCCCAGGAGCTATCCCATGTCGTCGGTGGTTGCTGCTGCTGCCCTTGCTGCCGCCCAAAAGGCAATGGTAATGGCAACCAAAATGCTAATGACCGCGAGGAACCGCGGGCAACGAAAGCCGCGAACTCGCGTAATTGCCGGGGCCTATTCCCTACCTACGTGGCTCCCTAAGTGCAAAAGGTCTAGAGGAGTGATGTGATGCGGAATCTACCCAAGAAGAAACTCGGCCTACACCTTGAAACACTGCGCCACCTGGTTCCCCGAGAGCTTTCCCGCATCGTAGGCGGTGTAACGACGTACTGCACCGAGAGATGCGAATTTGAGGGCGATGAGCACGAGGAACCGCGCCCCACCACCAAGGCAAAGACCAGAACCTGTCGTGGCTAAACCCGCTACGGCTTCTGAACCAAGGAACGAGCCGACGAGAGCTCGGAAAGCCTACCCAAGAGCTCGGGCGGATCGGTCGGAAGTCGCTGCCATGCTGTCGGCCACAGTCTTACCGTCTTGTCCACGCTCGCTGAAGCGAGCCAACGTCCATCGGGAGAAAAGACCACGTGAGTGACGTACGCTTCGTGTCCGCGAAGCGTCCAGCTTTCCCCAGTCGCGACCTCCCACAGGCGCACCGTGTTGTCCATGCTCGCCGAGGCAACGAGCGTGCCGCCTGGAGAAAAGACCACGTGCGAAACCGGTTCTTCATGGCCGGAGAGCACTCGGCTTTCACCGCTTTCCACGCTCCATAGTCGAACCGTCTTGTCCGCGCTGCATGTGGCCAACTGCCGACCATCCGGGGAAAACGCAAGGTGGACCACGTGCCCCGCGTGGCCGCTGAGCACGCGCGGGTAATGGCTCACCATGTCCCATAGATGGATGGTCTTGTCCCAGCTCGCCGATGCCAGCAGGTTTCCATCGGGCGAAAAGGCCACCCGCTCGACGAGCGCCCCATGACCTGCGAGCTCAGTCGGCTGGCCCGTCGCGAGATCCCACAGGCGAACGATGCCATCATTGCCACCCGAGGCGGCCCACTTCCCGTCCGGCGAGAACGCGACTGAACGCACGGCGCCATCATGCCCTCGCAGCACCCGAGTGATGCCACGGGACACGTCAAGCAGCCAGGTGCCCCCGTTGTCCCCTCCCGCCAAGAACATGGTTCCGTCGGGGGAAAAGGCCCCGTCCCACAAAAGCTCGCCCGTCGGAAAGGCGCGGCTATCGCCCGTCCTTGTGTCCCAAAGGCGCACGTGCTTGTCGAAGCCTACGGAAGCGAGCGTGTTGCCGTCGGGGGAGAAGTGGATTGGGCCCACGGGCCCGTCGTGGCCGCGAAAAGCGCGTGCATCCCCCGCGGTTAAGCCCCATGCGTGAACGGTGGAGCCACGACCGCTCGATGCCAGGACCGCTCCTCCTGGCGAAAACACAACATGCCTCACGTCGTCTTCATGGCCGCGGAACACCCGGCTGTTTTCCGGTTGGACACCCCAAATCCGAACAGCCTTGTCGTCGCTTCCCGTGGCCAAGAAGGAACCGTCGGGAGAAAACAGCACGTGGTAGATCGCCGATCGATGCCCCCGCAAGACCTGCTGCGTGCTTTCGTTGCCCCTTGACCACAGTCTCGCGGTGCCGTCCAGGCCAGCGTAGGCCATCATCCTCGAGCCTGGCGCAAAGGCGACGGTGTAGACCTCACCCGGCACCGAGATGACCTTGCAGCGCCCCGTCCCCACTTCGCACGCGTGCACGGTCTTATCGATGCTCGCGGACGCCGCGCACGTTCCATCGGGCGAAACAGCGACCTGTGAAATCGCCCCCTGATGACGGGTGAGGATCCGCCCTTTTCGTCCCTGCACGTCCCAGGCGCGCACGGTCAAGTCCGCGGACGCTGACACGAGGAGGTCGCCTTTTGCCGAAAACGCCAGGTCATCGACCGCACCTTCGTGGCCCACGAGCATGGCGAGGCGGCTCCCGGTGGCCGTGTCCCACAGCCCTATGGACCGATCTTCTGATGCCGTGGCGAGGAGGTCGCCGCGCGGCGCGACCGCCAACGCCAAGATGGCACCCCCGTGCCCTCGTAGTGCGGTCTCCTTGCCATTCGAAACCTCCCACATCCTCGCCACGCCGTCAGCGCCTGCTGCAATCAACCGGTCCCCACCTGAAGTGAAGACCGCATCATGAAAGACCGTCTTGCCTCCCAACCGGCGAGCAGCCCCTGTCTTCGACGAAAAGAGACGAACACCCCCGTTTTCACCACCAGCCGCGACGGTGTTTCCGTCTGGTGCGAACGTCAGGAAATTGAGCGCTGCCCCCTGCGGGAATATTCCAACGCATTCCCCGGTCGCCACGTCCCAAATGCGGACGTCGTAGTCGTGGCTGGCGGACGCCACCTTCGTACCGTCGGGTGACATCGCCAGGTAGGTCACGGTTCCCTCGTGTCCCCGCATCACGTGCCGCGACACGCCCAAGGAGAGCGCATCGTAGACAATGCCCCGGGCTTCCCGCCAATTGTCCGCATTGATGGGGTACGTCTTGATCCACGCGAGGGCGGCGGTGGGATCGCGGTCGAGTGATGAGCGGGCTTGCACGAGGGTGAGATCATTGCTCCTTCGCTCGGCCTCCTTTCGCGCTGACTCCGCAATCCGCTGCTGCCGCTCGGCTTCATGGCGCGCCTTCACGATGCGCTGCACGCTCGCCGCCCCGATGAGCACGAGCACGAGCATGCTCGCCATGGCCAACCGAACGAGAGTACGGTGGCGTTGCACCCACCTGGCCATGCGGCCGAGGAGCGAGTACTCGTGGGCGCTCACCAGCTGTCCGGCCTGGAATCGCTTCAAGTCGGTAGCAAGCTCCCTCGCGCTCGGATATCGCTCAGCCGGGTTTCGTGCCATCGATGTCCGCACGATGGCCACGAGATCCTTCGTTACCCTGGGCTGGCGTTTTTCCAGCGGCACCGGCGGTCCTGCCAGTACCCGCGCGAGCACCGCGGAGGAATCACCGTCAGGGTACGGCGGCCCTCCGGCGAGCAAGTCATAGAGAAGAGCGCCGATCGAATACACGTCGGCTCGTTCGTTCACGGTGTCGCCCCTCGCCTGCTCTGGAGGCATGTACATGGGCGTTCCCATGACCGTCCCCGCCATGGTCTGGCCTTCGCTCGTCACGCGGTAAGGCCCCACCGGAACGTCATCGTCCCGGTGGTCGGACAAGTCCTTGGCGAGTCCCCAGTCGATGACAACGGTTTCCCCGAAGGGACCGATCATGACGTTCGACGGCTTGAGATCCCGGTGAATCACCTGCCGGTCATGGGCGTACGCGATGGTTTCTGCCACCGCGATCACGTGCGGAAGCAGTGCAAGCCGCTCGTCCAGCGCTTTCTTTTCGGAGATGATCTCGCGGAGCGAGCGCCCAGAGACCATCTTCATCGTGTAGAACGCCTCGCCGGTCGGGAAGCGGCCCGCAGCGTGCACCGGGACAATGCCCGGGTGTTGCAGTCGCGCGGTAATTCGCACCTCGCGAAGGAAGCGCAACTCGGCTCCGGGTCCTCCACGAAGGAGTTGCTTCAGGGCAACTGGGCGGTTCAGATGGTTGTCGTGGGCTCGCAAGATACGCCCCAGACCACCTCGTGCGTGCTCTCCGTGAACGGTGTAATCCTCAACAGGCACAAGAGGGAGATCGGTGATGCCGTTCGATAGAGTACCTGGCGGGTCGGCAGTGGCCGGATCGACGCGGGTCTGCTGTGGCTCGGGCGCTCCCTCTCCAGCCGTGGCCGCCATGTCGTCCCTTGTGCTCATGGTGAAACGGGCTTCCGTGCCCCTGGGCGGGGTGCGTGGTTTATAGTCTAGAGGAATGTCGCAAGGAAGTACGCTTTCACGCAGTGCCGGCCAGCCCCCACCACCGGCCCCGGAATCGCAGGTACCTTATCTATATAGGGTGCTCGAAGCGGCACAGCCTCTCTCACCCCCTTCTCGCCATTGCCTCGCCGACCTGGACATGGTCAGCGTCGGACGCGGGCCCGCGAACGAGGTTATCCGCGCGCGCGCCGAGGGCGCCAGGCAACTCAAGCTCCGGGTGAAGGACCCATGGATGTCGGGGCAGCACGCCAACCTGGTCCAGGTAAGCGACCGGTGGGTCTTGGAAGATACCAATTCTCGCAACGGCTCTTTCCTGAACGGGGCCAAGACCAAGCGGGTCATCCTCGCCGATGGGGATGTCATTGAGCTTGGACACACGTTCTTTCTCTTTCGCGAGCGCGCCCCGCGAAACGAAGAGGAGCCTCTCGACCTCGACGCGGCTGCATTTCGGGCGGGAATCCCAGGCCTGGCCACGCTTCTCCCGGCTCTAGCCCGTGACTTTCGGATCATTGCCAAGTTGGCCCAATCGCAGGTCTCGATCGTACTCGCGGGGGAAAGCGGAACCGGGAAGGAAGTCCTCGCCAAGGCAATTCATGCCCTATCTGGGCGCAAGGGACCGCTCATCGCTGTGAACTGCGGCGCGATCCCGGAAACACTCATCGAAAGCGAGCTTTTCGGTTACCGAAAGGGCGCCTTTTCAGGGGCCACAGGCGACCGTCCTGGGCTCATCAGAAGTGCGGACGGAGGCACGCTCTTTCTGGATGAGATTGGCGACTTGCCGCTCTTTTCGCAGGTTGCCTTTCTCCGCGTGCTCCAGGAAAAGCAGGTGACTCCCGTCGGAGGCGTGAAGCCCATTTCGGTCGACATTCGCACCTGTGCAGCGACCCATTGCGACTTGGAGCAGTTGGTCGAGGAGGGCAAGTTCCGAACAGACCTGTTCTCTCGCGTCTCGGGCTTCACCCTACCCCTGCCCCCCTTGCGAGAGCGCCGAGAAGACCTGGGACTCATTATCGGGACGCTCCTCGGTCGACTTGCCCCGCAGGGTGAGAAGGTGACGTTTCGTCCGGAAGCGGTGCGCGCTTTTCTTCACTACGATTGGCCCCTCAACATGAGGGAACTTGAGCGCTGCCTGGGTACCGCGGTGGTACTTGCCGGAAATGATCCCTTGGGACCAGAGCACCTGCCAGCGAGCGTGCGCGAGGCGATGGCTGCGCTGGCCACGGCCCCGGACGGGCGGCGGAGGCCCCTCAGCGCGTCGGAGATCGCCCAGAAGGCCGAGCTGGTGGCGCTCCTTCGGGAGCACCGCGGCAACGTGAGTGCCGTGGCGCGCGCCCTGGGGAAACAGCGCATTCAAATCCATCGCTGGATAAGGCGCCATGGACTCGAGCTTTCGTCTTTTCGGGACACGCCTGAATGAGCGAGCTCGACGACGGGTATTAAACCACGATATTGACGAGAGTACCCTTGACCACGATGACCCGGCGGATGGGCTTGTCCGCTACGTGCTTCTTCACATTGGGCAACTCGGCGGCCATCCGATTCAGTTCGTCGTCGCTGGTGCCGCGAGGTGCTTCGAAGTTTCCGCGCAGCTTGCCGTTCACCTGCACCGCGACCGAAATGGTGTCGCCCATGGCCAAGGCAGGATCGTGGGCGGGCCATGATTGGGCGCACGCGAACGCGGGCTTTCCTAGCCGCTCCCAGCCTGCCTCGGCCAAGTGTGGCGCGAACGGTGAAAGGAGCAAGCAGAAGGTCTCCAAGTCCTCCCGCGTGGCGCCGTGCACGAGCGCGCCCAGGTACTCCATGAGCGCGGCGATCGCGGTATTGAACTTGAAGGCGAGAATGCGATCGCCAATGGCCTTGATCGTCACGTGGCGAAGGCGAGCGTTGGGATCCTCGAGCGGGGCTTTTGACTCGTTCCACTCGTCGATGACGCGCCAGGCACGCGACAGAAACCGCGCCACGCCCTCGATGCCACGCACGTCCCATGGCTTGGGCGCTTCGAAGTCACCCATGAACATCTCGTAGATGCGCAAGCCGTCCGCGCCGTAGCGCTGGATGACCTCGTCGGGATTGATCACGTTCATCTTGGACTTCGACATCTTCTCGACCTGTGCACCAAGCGGTTCACGGGTCTTGACCAAGAGGGGCGGATCCGAGGAGAAATCGATCTCGTCATACCCGTGGTAAGCGCCCATCTTGTCCTTGTAGCTAAAGGCCAGAACCATCCCCTGGTGGCGAAGCTTTTGGAATGGCTCTTTGACGTGGACAAGCCCAAGGTCGTACAGGAACTTGTGCCAAAACCTGGCATACAGAAGATGCAGGACGGCGTGCTCGGTCCCGCCGACATACACGTCTACCGGCATCCAATGTCGGCTCTTTTCTGGATCGAATGGCGCCTTGTCGTTTCGCGGATCAGTGAACCGCAGGAAATACCAGCAGGAGCCGGCCCAGTTGGGCATCGTGTTGGTCTCCCGCTCTGCGGGCGCGCCGCAGCGCGGACACGTGGTCTCGACCCAACTGCGAATGGCGGCGAGGGGTGATTCGCCCGTCCCCGAGGGCTCGTAGCGCTCAACGTCGGGCAGCCGCACGGGGAGCTGGTCCTCGGGTACCGGGACTGGCCCATTGCAGGCCCCCTTGCAATGAACAATGGGAAATGGCTCACCCCAATACCGCTGGCGTGAAAAGACCCAATCCCGAAGGCGATAGTTCACCGTCCGCGTGCCCAGGCCGTTCTCCTCGAGCCATTGGGTAATCTTCTTCTTCGCATCATCGGTCGGGAGGCCGTCGATGACCGGTGAATTGACGGCGACGCCATCCCCTTCGAATGCTTCTAATTGGACGCCCTTGCCGCCCTTGACGACTTCGATAATGGGCAATCCGAACTTCTTGGCGAACTCGTGATCGCGCGCGTCGTGGGCAGGTACCGCCATGATGGCGCCAGTGCCATAACCCGCAAGCACGTAGTCCGCGATCCAGATCGGAATATCTTTTCCGGTCGCGGGATTCCTGGCCATTCCTCCCGTCCAGACGCCCGTCTTCTCCTTGGCGAGATCCGTGCGCTCCAGGTCGCTCTTGTGTCTCGCCTGTTGACGATAGGCGTCGACCTCGGCCTCACGCTCTCGGGTGGTGGCGGCCGAGACGAGCGGATGCTCGGGCGAGAGGACCATGTACGTGGCGCCGTAGATTGTATCGGGCCGCGTCGTAAACACCTTAATGGGCCCAGCGGACGTCGGGAAATCGATCTCAGCACCTTCCGAGCGACCGATCCAGTTGCGCTGCATCGCGACGGTCGACTCGGGCCAATCGAGCCCCTCGAGATCCTCGAGCAGCCGATCGGCATAGGCGGTGATGCGGAGCATCCATTGCCGCATGTCCCGACGCTCGACCGGAGTTCCGCACCTCTCGCAGCAGCCGTTGTGGACTTCTTCATTGGCGAGTCCGGTGCGATCCTTGGGGCACCAGTTGATCGGTATGCTGGCTTGATAGGCGAGGCCTTTCTCGAACAGCTTGAGGAAAATCCACTGGGTCCATCGGAAATACTCGGGGTCCGTGGTGTTGATTTCCCGGTCCCAGTCATAAGAGAGCCCAATCGCTTGGATCTGGCGCTTGAACGTCGCAATGGCGGCGGCGGTCGTCTTGGCGGGATGAACGCCGGTCGAAATCGCATAATTCTCGGCCGGCAGCCCGAACGCGTCCCAACCCATGGGATGGAGCACGTTCACCCCTGTCATGCGCAGGAAACGAGAAATGATGTCCGTCGCCGTGTACCCTTCCGGGTGACCCACGTGCAGCCCCGCCCCCGAAGGGTACGGGAACATGTCGAGGACGTACGCCTTGGGGCGGGAGGCGTCACCGTCAATGGCGTGGAATAGACGAGCCTCGGCCCAGCGCGCCTGCCATCTTGCGTCGTTTTCCTTGTGATCCAAAGAAGCCATGGGCGCGCATGTTACACCACGCGCACGTCGCCGCCAGCCTGTGCGGAACGTCCGAGAGGGCGGCTTATTTCCAGTAGCGCCGGTAGAGCTCGGTTTTCGAGTACTCCTGGCGGAGCTTCTCCACCACCTCGGGGAGGCGCTTGTACAGCCTCCGTGGCTTGCGAGGCTTGCATTTCGAAATGACGTACGCCCCGAGAAGAGGCAGTGCGATTGTAGAGTCGACGTAGGCCACGACGGTATCTGGGAGCTTGTCGGGGTCGATCTTTCCCCAGCTCACGGCCTCGGAAGGTGTCGCGCCTGAAAGTCCACCGGTGTCTGGACGGGCGTCGGTGATTTGGATGAAGAAGTCGTGCCCTTTTTCGCTTACGCCGAGGATTTCCTGGAGCTGCGGCTCTGTCTGCAGGAGGAAGTTCTTGGGCGCTCCGCCACCCAAGATCACCACGGCGCTCGTCCCCTTCTTGCGCTTGGCGTCGAGGACAATGGCCGCCATCTCGGCAACGTCTATGGCCGGATCCACAATGGGCCCGCGGTCGGGGTGGGCGGTATAGATGGCAGAGAAATTGAGTCCGATCGTCGAGTCGCCTGGCGACGGAGAGTAAACCGGCACGTCGTTCTCGTGCGCGATCGCCAGGATGGAGGGTTTCTCCATCCCAGTCTTGCGTGCGGTCTCCAAGGCGTACTTGCCGATGCGGTGGTGGAGCTCGGCTGTCCCGAGCCGCTTCTGGAACTCCTGGGCCATCATCACCCTCATGAGCCACTCATCCGTCTTGTAGAGCACCCGCGCCGGAAACAAGACGTCGTACACGCGGATGACCCCCTCCTCGCGGAGGGTCACGTCGACCGCTCCTGTGGCCACGTCTGCGGTGCCGCGGTAGAGGGGAAGCCCGAGGTCGAAATGCAGGTCGTGGTACAAGTTGGCGCCGGTCGACGAGATGTAGTCGATAAACCCCTTCTTAATCAGAGGTGTGATGACGCTCGAGAGCCCAGCTGGCGTGAGGGCACCCGACAGGGATAGGCCAATCGTTGCCCCGCTGTCGATGATTCGAGCAAAGAGCTGGCATGCCTCCCGAAGGCGGGCCGCGTTGTAGGCGTTGTAGTACGTATCAATCAGCGCAACGACGTCGGAGCTGGCGGTCTCCATGGAGGGGGGCCGGAGCCTCCTCTTGGGATGGAGCAGCTTCTTCGTTTCGTTCTTCTTGGGCATGGTCCGCGCGCATGATACACGCCGCTTGCCTTGCCGGGCCAAGACATATTTTTTTCACGGTGCGCTTGATTGAAATCGCGCGCGGAGTCAGGCGCGAGGCCGCTCGCGACCGAATCGGCGACGTGGCGGCAATGCTGACCTACTACATGGTCTTTTCCCTCTTTCCCATGGCGTTGGTCGTCCTCACGGCGACCCTTCTCGTGCTCCCTTCCAGCGCCATTCAGGAAGGTGTCGCCATCGCGACGCGGCCTCTGCCTGCCGAGGTGGCCCAGCTCATCAGTGAACAGATCGCGCGGATGGAACGGGCGGCGGCCGGCGGCTTTGTCGTCGTTGGCGCGCTCCTTGCGCTGTGGTCCGCATCGCGCGGTGCACTCTGCCTGGGCAAGGCCCTGAACGCGGTGCATGGCTGCACGGAGTCCCGCCCTTGGTGGAAACGGCAAGCAATCGGGATCGCGACCATTCTCGGCGTCACGGTGCTCATCGTGCTCGCGCTCGCGCTCCTTGTCGTTGGACCAGCGGTCGGTCACTTGGTCGCGGATCGTTTTGGCCTCGGCCGTGCCTTTGACGTGGCATGGGGCGTTGCTCGCTGGCTCGGCGCTGCTCTCCTGGTCCTCCTCATCTGGGCGATCGTGTTCAAGTACTTGCCCGACAAGGACCAGCCCCTGCGGGTTTTCACCCCCGGAGCGGTCATAGGGGTCGTCGTGTGGGTTCTCGCAAGCCAGGTCTTTGCCCTCTACGTCGCCCATTTCGGATCCTACGAGAAGACCTACGGTGCCCTGGGCGCGGTGATCGTCTTTCTGACGTGGCTGTGGCTCTCCAGCGTCGCGCTGCTCCTCGGGGCCGAGGTGAACAATGTTGCCTGGGCCCTAAAACATCAACGGAGGAAAACGGTGGAGGACAAGCAAAAGGTACCCGTACCCACCGCAGCGACTTCGTCAGCAGCCGAGCTCGTGCGTCGCATCACGAGCGACCTCGACGCGCTGGCAAAGAGCCACGTTGAGCTGGCCCGTATTGAGCTCTCGACCGGGCTACGCTCTGCCTCGGCCGACGCTGCCAGGGCCGTCCTCGGGGGGATTGTTGGGCTCATTGGACTCCTCTTGCTGTGTGTCACCGCAGTCGTCGCGCTGGCTCCCCTCGTTCCCCCGTTGTGGTTGCGCATGCTCATGATCTCCATCGTGTACCTGCTCGTTGGCGGTGCGGTGGCCGGCGGATATCTCAAGAAGCTCCGAGAGGAAGTCCCCCGCGAGCTACGACGGACCAAGCGGCAAGCCCGGTTTACGGCCCGCGCCCTCGCCAGCGAGGTCAGCCATGGGTGAACAGCGGCATCCTGCAGCCGAGGAGCTTGAGCAGGAAATCGCTTGGGCACGCGCAGACCTCGTGGCGTCTGTTCATCAGCTCCAGGAAGTCCTTCGCGATCGCCTGGACTTCCGAACCTACGTGAAAACCAACCCGCTGCTCTGCGTGGGAGGGGCCTTTGCCCTTGGCTTCTGGCTCGGTCGCCGGGTGGGTTAGCCGCCCAAGCGCGCTAGCCAAGCGGCCCACTTCCTCTGGCGAGTCGTCCTCCGTCGACGACCAGGACCGTCCCATTCACGTAATTTGCCCCCACCAGGTAACGCACCGCCTGGGCAATGTCCTCGGGGGTGCCCGCACGGGCCAAGGGTACTGCCGCGACTAGCCTGGCGCGCGTCGCCATGTTCATGTCCTCGGGAAACTCGGCAATTCCAGGGGCCACGCCGACCACCCGCACGTGGGGTGCCAGAGCCACGGCCAATGTCTTGGTGAGCCAAGCCAGCCCCGCCTTAGCCACTCCGTAGTGCGCAAATCCAGGCCACGCCTGCCATGCTCCGATGTCTAGGAGATTGACAACCACCCCCCCTTCCCGGGACAAGGCAGGCGCAGCGCGCCTCACCAACCGTGCCGGGGCGAGGAGGTTCACATCGAGCGAATCCCGCCATGCATCCTCCCATTCTCGGTCATCGCCCCCCGTGAATGGGAACTTGCGAAACACCGAAGCATTGTTGCAGAGCACGTCGAGCCGTCCCTGCCACGCGAGCACGTCGTCGATGAGCTTGTCGCAATCCGCCGGGCGCGCGAGGTCTCCCTGGAACGCCCGGGCGACACGTCCATCCCGGACAAGGTCGGCCACCAGAGCGTCCGCTTCGGCACTTGACGCGTGGAAGTGCACAGCCACGGCCATCCCGTGCGCGGCCAGCTCGCAAGAAATCGCCTTCCCAACCCGGCGGGCCGCGCCTGTGACCAGCGCCACGTTGCGCACCGCCCCTCTGGTGGTCATTTTATCTCCTAAGCCGGGCACGAAGAGCATCGTGCGCGAGATCCAGGCGTTCATCAAGCTCGCGCGGGTGTGCTATAGCTCCGCCTGAAGTAGTAGGAGGCTCATCGTGGAGAAGCGCTATTTCACCTTGGAGCAAGTGAACGACCAGGTCGCACGCCTCATGGAATCATTTGCACGGGTGATGCAAGTCCGGGCCCAGCTCAAGACCCTTTATCGCCGGCTCGAGGAACGAGGGTTCGCCCCGTCGAGCGAGGATTTCCCCATCGTAGTCAAGGGCGCCCCGAAAGACGTCAACCGCGACCGCGCCACGTTCAAGGCGCTCATCGAGTACCTGCGCGAGGAGATCCAGCGGGTGCAGGAGACCGGTTGCATGATCAAGGACGTCGAGGTAGGGCTCGTCGACTGGTTCTCCCAGAAAGATGGGCGAGATATCCTTCTTTGCTGGCGCTTCGGGGAAAAGGAAGTGTCGTTCTGGCACGACCCAGATACCGGGTACGAAGGGCGGCGGCCTATCTCGGAGCTACTCAGCGAAGGCGGGCGACCTCGAACCGGAAATGACTCGTTTCAGTAGTTTTGACTAGCGAATCGCCACCAGCGACGGCGACCGACGCGGCCCCGAGAGAATCCCACTGACGAGCCGACCTGCCACCCGGGCCGCGAGGTCCATGAAAATCTTGGCATGCTCCGATTCAGGCTCGGCTTCCACGATGGGCATGCCCACGTCACCGGCGGCACGCACGCTGCTGTGGATGGGGATTTCGCCGAGGAACACGGTCTCGGCTTCCTGTGCGAGCTTGCGTCCGCCGCCTCGCGAAAAGATCTCTTCATGATGACCACAGGACGGACAGCGGAAGTAGGCCATGTTCTCGATGACGCCTAGCACCGGAACCTCGACCTTCTTGAACATGGCGATGCCCTTGATCACATCGATCACCGCCACCTCTTGCGGCGTGGTGACCATCACCGCGCCTGTGACGGGGACTAGCTGGGCAAGGGAGAGCTGCACGTCGCCCGTTCCTGGCGGGAGATCGAGCACCAGGTAGTCGAGCTCGCCCCAATCGACGTCTTCCATGAACTGCTGGAGGAGCTTGTGCACCATGGGGCCCCGCCACACGACCGCGTCGTTCTTTTCAACGAAGAACCCGGTCGAGATGACCTTCATGCCGTAATAGACTGCAGGCGCAATCCGCTTTTCCGGGGTTGCCCCAGGCGGCTGCGTGGGCGTGCCGAGCATGTGCGGGATCGAAGGTCCGAACACGTCGGTGTCGAGCATGCCGACCTTGGCACCCCAGCGCGAAAGCGCCAGCGCGAGGTTCGTGGCCACGGTCGACTTCCCAACTCCACCTTTCCCCGAAGCGACGGCAATGATGTTCTTGACGCCCGGAACTCGGTTCTTGTCAGGCGGCGGCGACAAGGCCGCCACCTTCACCGAGGTCACGAGCGAGACAGGCTTTCCTCCTGCCACGCCTTCCGCCGCCAACTTGACCTCCCGCTCAAAAGCTTCGCGCACGTGGGGCTGAATCACCATCGTGGGAAGCTCAAGGTGGACCGTAACTCCGGCAGCCACTTCGACCTTCCGCAAGATCCCGCACGCGACGATGTCCTTTGCGACCTCTGGATAGTGAACGCGCCGAAGCGCGTCTCGCACTAGATTTTCCATTTCACTCGTTCTCTCGGCTCTTGGCCGACTTCGCTTGGTCGAGGTGCCCGAGCTTGGCGCGTTTCACCTCGAGGTAGTCCTTGTTGTGCTCGTGATCGGGTATCCAATGGGGCACGTGCTGCGAGATCGCAACCCCCGCCTTCTCCAAGCCACGAAGCTTGTCCGGGTTATTGGTCATCAGCGCCACCGACGTGACGCCCAGGTCGGTCAGAATCGCCGCGGCGACCTCGTAGCTGCGCAGGTCGGCTGCAAAACCCAGGGCAAGGTTTGCCTCGACCGTGTCTTTCCCCTCGGCCTGGAGGGCATACGCGCGAATCTTGTTTCCGAGGCCAATACCGCGCCCCTCCTGCCGCAGGTACACGAGGACTCCACGCTCCGCCGCGGCAATAGCCTGAATCGCCGAGTCGAGCTGTTCGCGACAGTCGCACTTCAAGGACCCAATGACCTCGCCGGTAAAGCACTCCGAGTGGACCCGCGCAAGGACGCCCCCCCCTGCCACGTCCCCACGAACGAGCGCCAAATGCTCGTCGCCACCATTTCGGTAGACCACGATCCGAAAAGACCCGTGTGCCGTTGGAATCTGGGCTTCCGCGTAGCGAACGAGGGGACTCATGTCAGACTTAAGGTGCTGTAGTCTTATAATGTCGAAAGAAGTTGTCAACGGCCGTATCCCGGCATGAAAGTCGGTCGATTGGCGTTTTGGTCATGAAAGACAGGTGAAAGGCGATGGCAGTACGTCCGATTCTCAAGTTTCCCGATCCCCTTCTTCGGCAGGAGACCGTGAAGGTTACCGAAATTACGGACGATATTCGCAGCCTGGTGCAAGACCTAGCCGATACCATGTTCGCCGCCAATGGTGCAGGAATCGCCGCCGTCCAGGTGGGCGCGCCCGAGCGGATCTACCTCGTCGACGCTGCGGTGGCTGGGGGGCATGAGGAGGATCCTCCAGTGGTCTTCATCAACCCCGAGATCGCCTGGCTGTCCGACGAGACGGAAACCAAGGACGAAGGCTGCTTGTCCTTTCCTGCCATCTTCGTTCCCATCAAGCGCTCGCTCCGCGCGAGGGTGCGGGCCATGGACCTCAAAGGACAGGTCTTCGAAATGGAAGGAGAAGGCCTCTTCGCCCGTGCGTTGCAGCATGAAGGGGATCACTTGACCGGGCGGTTGCTCATCGATTTCGTTGGTCCGCTCAAGAAGGAACTGATCAAGCGCAAGCTGAAGCGAGACGCTCTGGAAGCCCAGGATTCGGATCGCCCGTGATGCGCCCATGACCGCAAGACCCAGCGACGCCATCTTTATCGAAGGGATCGAGTTCGAAGGAGCACACGGCTATACCGCCGCCGAGCGGAAGGTGACCAGGCGCTTCCGTTGCCACGTCGTCTTAGAGCGAGATCTCTCGACTTCGTCGAAGTCCGATCGGATCCAGGACACCGTCGACTACCGAAAGATCTGCCAGCTGGTCGTCGAAATTGGGACGATGCGCTCGTTCCGTCTCCTCGAAGCCTTGGCCGGGGCTATTGCCGACGCCATCCAAGCCCAACAGCGCGACACCGGGGTAACCGTTACGGTTGTGAAGTTATCCCCCCCTTGCCCGGGCGTACCCCGGTCGGCATCAGTCCGGGTCGTTCGTCCGCCCCTTGAATAAGCATCCGTAAAAACTAGCGTTTTGTACATTGACATTGACTCGGATTATTCCCGACTTTCCCGATGAACAATAGCATTGACTCCCGGTCTAGGCCGAGCTACCCCTAGAGCATGGAGAGAGTACCTACCTCTGACCGAGATTCAGAGCCGTTCCGCCAGCCCAGCGTCACCGAGCTTCTGTCGTACGCTGATGAACGCGATATCGACGAGCTCGTAGGCGCCCTTCAGAAACTGGAAAGCGGCGAGTGGTCCCCCGAAGAGTTCCGGTCGTTCCGCTTGGCCCGCGGTACGTACGGGCAGCGGCAAGCAGACATGAGCATGCTCCGCGTGAAGATTCCCCAGGGCATTCTTACCGCCGAGCAGCTGGAGCGCCTGGCCGATGTGGCGGAGAAATACTCACGTGGCTTTGCCCACGTGACGACCCGTCAGAACATCCAGTTCCATTTCATGAAGCTCGCGGAAGTTCCCTTGGCCCAAAGGCTTCTCGCCACGTCGGGTCTCACGACCCGCGAGGCATGCGGCCACACGGTGCGAAACATCACGGCTTGCCCCATGGCCGGCTGCTGCCAAGGTGAAGCATTCGACGTCACCCCGCATGGACAGGCGGTTACCCGCTATTTCCTTCGCAAGGCCGAAAACCAGGTGCTTCCACGCAAGTTCAAGATTGCCTTGTCCGGCTGCCCGAGTGACTGCGCCATGGGGGCGATCAATGACGTGGGCCTGATCGCGAAGGTCAAGGACGGGGCTTGCGGGTTCCAGGTCAAGGTGGCGGGTGGGCTCTCGACGACACCAGAGGACGCGCACGAGCTTTACGACTTCGTGCCGGCGGACGAGCTCATCCCGGTCATCGAGGCCGTCTTGGCGCTATTCAACAAGCATGGGAACCGGCAGAACAAGTCGCGGGCGCGCTTGAAGTATGTCGTGCGCAAGGTGGGTTGGGCCGCGTTTCGGTCTCTCTTCGAGGAGGAGCTCGCCACGGTCCAGAAAGCGATCGGCAGGACGCATCCCATAGACCCAACCCCGACCGAAATCCTGGCGCGCTCGCCATCGCTCCCCGTGGTGCGTGAAAACGCGGGATCAGCGCCTGGTTTCGAGCGGTGGCGAGAAACGAACGTGACGCCCCAGAAGCAGCCTGGTTTCTTTGCGGTGACCGTGCGGCTCATCCGCGGCGACGCGACTGCTGCCCAGTTTCGAGGCCTCGCGGCACTCGCGCGAAACCTTGGGGACGGCACGGCACGCCTGACCATCGATCAGAACGTGCTGGTCCGGTTCATTTCCTCCGAACGGCTCCCTGATTTCCACAAAGGCCTCGCCGCAATCGGCTTGGCGGAGGGAGGCGCAGGCACCATCCTAGACGTGGCTTCCTGCCCCGGTGCCGAGAGCTGCAACCTGGCCGTGACCGCGTCGAGGGAGCTCGCAACAGCTCTCACCCAGAAGCTCGGCAATCCGGGTCAAAAGGCGCCTGCCGTGGACGCCGCCCGTGATCTGTCGATCAAGATCAGCGGCTGCC
>JACQUZ010000170.1 GCA_016210055.1 Deltaproteobacteria bacterium
AGCCCGGATTATTCACCCGTGGACCGAGCCCGACGGCCTTGACGCAAGCAGCCGAAGGAGCGACGAGGGAGCTGGCTGGCGGCCAGCGAGCGAGGAGCGACGCCCGGATGCGCCGCGGATCGGCCGTCAGGCGACGGGAACGGGTGAATATTCCGGGCGAGCCCAGCATCCTGGGTGGAAGGCAATTGCCAAGCGTCACGCCCCTGCCCTGGTTCGCGGCCTGCGGGATGCGCAGATGGCGGTCGTCGAAGGCCTTCTCCCAGGCCCGCTATGTGCCCACGGCGTGCTTTTCGTGGCTAGGACCGCTCCTCGAACGTAAAGAGGATGTCCGCCCGGACGAGCCGGTCATGACGGGCCAGCTCGGCCCCGACATCCAGCCGCCGGATGAAGGCGATCGACAAGGCTTCCCACATGAAGACCCACCCCCCCACCGTCAGCCCGTTCAGCAAGAAGGCCGAAAAGATCCGGCTCGCATCCAGAAGCCTTCCCAGGACGAGTGTCATGGTCAAGAAGAAGAACGACAAGGCTACAAACGCGGCGATCTTCTTGCGCTGCAGGCGCACCTCCGTCCGAATGACCTGGGTGAGGTAGGCGAAGTAGTTGCGAATGCCCGCGACGACCTCTTTTTCTCTCTGATCGTCGCGCCGGTCCCGAGAGACCTTGAATTCAATGGCGAACGGCTGGGGAAGCGGAATCCAAGTTGAGCATTCCCTGAGGAACTGCTTGAGATCGGGCGATAGGTCCCGGCGCCTGTAGGGCGCTCGGTCCAGGGTATTAAACAGGTCGTCGTAATGCTCCACCGCGATTTCGACGACCGGCGCCCCGGTTTTGGGATCGATGCGAAAGGCGTGCTCGAGGTACGGTTCGATTGGCTTCATTGCGCTCGCCGTCTCATTATTGCTCATACCACGACGCGGCGAGCGGATGAATTGGCCCTCTTAATGCTCGCCGGTCACCCTGATCTCGCCGGAGAGCTTGACGACCTCGAAGCGCTCTGCCCAAAGGTCTACATAACCCAACACGAACTTGTTGTCGGCGCCATCAAAAGCGAGCCAGAGGACGGGGTGATCTGCCGTCGAGCCGTAGTCGTAGGCCTCTTGCTCAGTTTGAAAGAACCTTCGCTCGTAGGTGTCGTCGCCCTTGGCAAAGGCGTAGTTCTTTGCGATCTCGACGATGCGGTCGGCGTCGAGGACGCACTCGGGTACCGGGTTGCAGGGCGTGGTGATGCAGATGATTTCCACCATCTCGCAGTGGGTCCCGGCCGCGCAACGCACGTTGGCGCACGATGGGCCCGTCGGGCGAACGCGACGCCAGAACTGGGTGACCTGGACCTGCCGACCAGAGGTCACCATCCCTGGATCGCGGTACCGGTGGTTGGTGCCGGCAACGAGAAGCTCGTCATCCTTGAGGAGCGCTGGCGTTGCCTCCTCGGCGAGCGGACCCGTAATCCCGGAGAGATCCGTGTGGTAGCGGCCGTTCAGCTGGGCCTCGTGGATGTTGAAGCACGGCGCCTTGGCGCAGACGAAGCCCTTGTCTTCGAGCCGGTAATAGGTCCCAGAGATCGTTACGTCCTCGGCACCGTGACGCCACGCCTCGGTGGCGCTGAAAACGCCCAGATTTCCGAATGAACCGTAGGTCTTCGGCTCCACCGAGCCGCGGAGCAAGCCCTTCTCGGCTTCGAAGCTGGCGAGATCGAGCTCGCCGAGCGCGGTTCCCGAGTAATCGATCTCAGCAACGTAGCACTCCTTGGCGTAGCGTCCGTTCGCGCAGCGGGTCGTTTTCTTGTTGACGCGCGCGACCCAGTAGCCGCCACACAGGGGCGAGACGCAGCGGCGGTAGTCGCGGCGGACCGAGTAATACGTGGCCACCGGGCCGGCGGAGTCGGCCTTGGCTTCGTCGGCGACGAGGTCGACCTCCTGGTCGTCAAATTCCTCATCGACAGCGCAGGCAGAAAGGGCAAGGGCGGGAATCAGCCACAACATGGAAGGACGGCGCATGGATTCTCCTTTTGGGTGAACGGCGCCGCGCGATGCACGTCGAGTGCCAACAAAACGCACGTCAAATCGCCTGGTTAGACAGCCACTAGTGAAGCGTAAGGATCACACCTGGCTACCTCAGTAGCCATGCGCATGGAAGGTGCGCTAGCCGGGCCCACTGCCCAGCTGGCGCGCACTCGGAGGCAACTCACATCCACTAGTATCCATGGGATGCACTCCGGCCTCCCACCGGTTCTGGCGCCCTCCCTCACCGTGCTCGCGCTGGCGCTCCTCCTCGACCTGCTCTTCGGTGAGCCGCCCAACGCCATCCATCCTGTCGCCTGGATGGGGAGAGCTGTCTCGCTCCTGCTCCGCATGGCGCCCCGGAGGGCTCCCACCTGCCAATTCCTCTTTGGCGCCTCGGTGACGCTCGCGATCACGACGGGCTTTGCAACGGCAAGTGGAGCGCTTCTGCTCGTGACCGCACGGTGGCCTTGGGTGGAGCTCGTGGTAGCCACAGCGCTGCTCAAGCCAATGTTCGCCCTGCGAGCTCTCGGACGGGCTGCGACCCAAGTCCGCGACGGCCTCGCATCCGGCCAGCTACAGCGGGCACGCCAAGACCTCCGAAGCCTGTGCAGCCGCGACGCATCCGACCTAAGCGAGCCAGAGCTCGTCGCCGGTGCGGTAGAATCGCTCGCGGAAAACACCTCCGACAGCGTCGTCGCGCCATTCCTCTACTATGCCCTGCTCGGACTGCCGGGAATCGTGTTCTATAGGGCCGCCAACACCCTCGACGCCATGATTGGCTACCATGGTCGATACGAGTACCTTGGCAAGTTCGCCGCGCGCCTCGACGATCTCTTGAACCTTGTCCCGGCGAGGCTCACCGCCTTGCTCTTGCTCATCGCGGGTCGGCTGGCGGGGAAGGACGCCATTCGTGGCTGGCGCGTGCTTTGGCGAGACCGGGGGAAAACGGAAAGCCCAAACGCGGGCCACCCCATGGCGGCGATGGCCGGCCTCCTCGGAGTCGAGCTCGAGAAGAGAGGGCACTACCGGCTCGGGGAGCCTATCGAGCCACTCGACATCGCCGCAATTGATGGCGCGTGGCGCGTGGTTCTCGTCGGTGCTTCGCTTGCGGCGGCGCTGGTCGCCGTCGTGATAGCCGCCCGTGGCGCGTGGCTCGGCTAGCCCGCACGCGGGGTAACGACCCAGACCTCACTTCCTTGCCACAACAAAGTCATCGAGTGCCGACGCAAGAGCCGCCAGGATATCCCGTGACGCCTCGAGCTTCTCGCGCGGAGCCGCCCGAATCACTCGCTCGACGGCTAGCTCGATGGTGCCCACCGTCTCGGCATCCACGACACGACCCTTCTCCGTCAAGCCGAGGAGAGAACGCCTTAGGTCCCGCGGATCTGACCTTCTACGGACAAGACCTTGGCGCTCGAGCCGCCGGATGAGGCTGGTCAGGGTACTCGGGTGCACGCAAAGGAGGCTTGCGAGGTGCCCCGCGGTAATGCCTGGGAACCGTCCCACGATTCGGATCACGAACCTCTGCGGCCCAGTCACTCCGAGAATCGCCTCCATCCGCTTGGAGGCCCGCTGGAGAGCGTGATCCACGGCCCACGTGAGCCGCATGAAGTCGAGCACGTCCCCGAGCGGAGGCGGCTTTGGAGACGCATGTACTGCGCCACCCCGTGTCATCGCCCGACCCGCCGACGCTGTTCTGCTTTCCTTCGCGTACCGATGAGCACGCGCAGGAGCTCGTCGACCTCCGCCTGGCGCGGGATGTAATAGGACGCCGCCGAGCCGCGCTTCGCTCCCACCCGAATCGTCAGGAGCCGCCCCGGCTCATCGAGGGCAAAGACGTCCTCGTCGGTCTCATCGTCTCCGACGTAGATCGCCGTATCACACCCCAGCCGCTCGCGTTCCCGCTCGAGCGCCATTCCCTTGTGGGGCGCTCCCTTGGGAACGAGGTTGATGACCTGCTTCCCACCAATGATCCGCACATCGCCGAGCCTCGAGGCTGCTTCCAGTATCGCCCTGCGCGCCTTCTTTTTCTCCCGCGAGTGACGGTAGTGGATGGCCAGCGAGAAGTCCTTGTCCTCAATCGTGACCCCTTTGAGATGTGCTAGCGCTCCATGAAGGACCGGAAGCCACGTGCGGACGTCATCCCTCATGCGGGTCGTGGCCTTCCAGGGCTCGACCCCATGGTTTCCAATGGCGTCCTCGATGCCGACACCCTGGAGCCACCTGTTCACGTCTGCCTGCGCCCGGCCCGAAATGACGACGCACGGGTAGATCCTGGCAAGCTCCCCGAGGAGCCGCCGGGTGGTCTTTCGCATGTCCGCATGCTCGGGATTCTCCACGATCGGAGCCAAGGTACCGTCGTAGTCGAACGCGAGCAGGACGTTCGACCAAGCGAACTGCTCGAGGATTTCCAGGTTGGCATGCGAAAGGATATTCCTCATCAAGATGCCCCTACCACGGCCGTAATGTGGTCGGCAAGCCGCCCCGTGAGTCGATCCCGGCTGCGAAGGCGAGCCGCGTCGACGAGCATGCGGCCCGCCCAGCGATACACGTTGAACTCGGAGACGAAGGAGCGCATGGAGCGCATCCGCTCGTGTTGCTCCTCGGTGCTCATGCGAAGCGCCGTCGCCAGGGCGCTGCTCGCTTCGTCAAGGTCGTAGGGGTTGACGATGAGCGCCTCGGTCAGCTCTCGCGCCGCGCCGGTGAACTGGCTGAGCACGAGCACGCCACGCTCGTCTTCCCGAGCCGCGACGAACTCCTTGGCGACCAAGTTCATCCCGTCGTGCAGGCTACTCACGTAGCACAGGTCGGCGGCCCGGTAGTAGCGGAACACGGTCGGCGGCTCGTGGTGCGCCCGGAGCATGACCACCGGGCGATACTCGCCGTGGCCAAATCGCTCGTTGATGCGCGCGGCCACCTGTTCGATGCTCTCGTTGAGCTGCCGATAACGGTCGATGACCGTGCGGCTGGGCGCCGCAAGCTGCACGAACGTGAACCGCTTGCGAAACGAAGGGAATCGCTCCAGGAGCCGCTCTACGGCGAGGAGCCGTTCTTCCACGCCCTTGGTGTAATCGAGACGATCCACTCCAACGCCCAGAAGCGCGTCCTGCGGGAGGTTGAGCTCCCTGAAGACGCTCGTCCTGCACTCGTCTACCGACGGCACCTTCTTGAGCCATCGAATCGGCCATTCGAGGGAAATGGGATACGGGCGAACGAGCGTGCTTCGCCCACGCTGCACTACAGCGTTCTGCTCTCGATCGATGCGGGCCTCGAGGTAGCGATCGATAGACTCGACGAAATTGTTGCAGTGGTATTGGGTGTGAAAGCCCAAGATGCTCGCACCGAGCATGCCTTCCAAGAGCTCATTCCTCCAAGGACAGATGCCGTACCGCTCTGAGTTCGGCCAAGGGATGTGCCAGAACATGATGACGGTCGCCCGCGGCAGGCGTTCCCTGATGAGCCGCGGCGCGAGGGCGAAGTGATAGTCCTGCACGAGCACGATCGGATCCTTGGAATCCACCTCGTCGCACACCGCGTCTGCGAACTTCTGGTTCACCGCCCGGTAGTGTTTCCAATCGTCGCTGCGGAATATGGGTCGGGTGTGGGCGACGTGGCAGAGAGGCCAAAGCCCCTCGTTCGCGAAGCCAAAGTAGTAGCCCTTCTCCTCCTCAGGAGAGAGCCACACGCGTCGGATCAGGTACGACTCCTCGCCCGGCGGAACCCGAATTCGGCCATGGCGGTCCGCGGTTTCACGATCGGCCGAACCGCTCCCATGGGCGATCCACACCCCCGAGCACGCCCGCATGATGGGCTCGATGGCTGTAACCAGGCCACTTGCAGGGTGGACGATCCTTATCTCGCCGTTTTTGGAGCGCTCGTGAATGTAGGGCTCGCGATTCGCCACGACGACCACCTTCTCTCCCCGCAGGTACCGGTTCAGGGTCTGCTTGAGTCGCTGCGGCGTCCAGGCGCCTCCTTCTCGATCACCGTCCTTCTCGGCCACAATGCGTTCGACGAGCTCGCGCACGTCTCGCAAGAGGGGCTGGAACTCTGGCCGCTGGGAGCCACCCCGCAAGAGCCTTCGCAGATCGTTGCTCCAGCTGCGCCAGGAAACCCTCGCTGCTACGACGGTGACAGCCGAGGCCGCTAGCGCCAGGAAGCCAAATGCCAGGAGGAGAAACAACCTGGTCTTGGCTTCCCGGCGCTCTACAAAACCGAGGTCGTGGACAAGGATCATGAAGCCGAGCGCCTGATTCCTGTCAATGACCGGGATCGCGCTGACGTGCACGTTGCCTCCGGGAAGCGATTTCTCGCTCGTCCACGAGGTCCAGGCGGCATCCGACGTGTCGGTCTCCGGCCGAACGTGCATCCCGAGCTCAAGGCAAGATATCTGCTCCGGGAATTCCCGGGTGCGGCTGAGAAGCGTGAGATCCGCCCCGCAGGCCGCCGCGGCCATGATTCGCTCATCGTGCGTGATCTCGTCGAGCAGCTCCTGAAGGCCCGCGCGCTGCTCCTCCTGCCAGTGCGAGATGAGCGCCCGGCGCGCTCCGCTCACGGCGAGCTGGGCGCGGAGGTTCACGTCCTTTTCGAACCAAGCGCGCGTGGTCTGCTGGACGACGACCAAAACAACCCAGGTGACGAGCGCGAGGCCCACGACCAGTGCGAGGACAAACCGGATTGCTCGGCGCATTCCTACATCCTCGCACGAACTAGTTTGAGCACCAACTAAGATCTGCTACTCTTGCAGGCGTGCGACTCGAGGATCTCGGACTCATCGGGAATTGCCAGTTCTCCGCCTTGATTGAACGTACCGGATCGGTCGCGTGGTGTTGCCTGCCGCGCTTCGATTCGGAGCCCGTCTTCTCGCGCCTGCTCGATCACGAGGAAGGCGGCCACTTCACCGTCCGCGCCTGCGACGACACGATGGGGACACAGCGCTATGTCGACAACACGAACGTCCTGGAGACATCCTTCCACACCGACAGCGGCGCCTTTCGCTTGCTCGATTTTGCCCCTCGATTTGTCCAGTACAGCCGCGTCTTTCGGCCGACCCAGCTGTTCCGGATCATCGAACCCATCGAGGGAACACCGCGTATCCGCGCCTTGTGCGAGCCCCGTCTCGGCTGGTCAAAGGCCGCACCAGTCCAGCTCCATGGCTCAAACCACGTGCGTTTCGAAGGGTTCGCGAGCCCCCTGCGGCTCACGACGGACATTCCGCTCTCCTACCTGGGCGGACACGCCTTTGCCCTCACGCAGCGCCGCCACATGGTCCTTTCATGGGGACCGCCCGTCGAGGAGCCGCTCCCAGCTCTATGCGACCGATTTCTCAGTGAGACGATCCGCTACTGGCAACAGTGGGTGAAGCACTGCAACATTCCCCCGCTCTACCAGCAAGAGGTCATCCGCTCTGCCCTCGCCCTCAAGCTCCACTGCTTCGAAGACACGGGGGCCATCGTCGCGGCCATGACCACCTCCATACCCGAAGCACCGGGCAGCGGCCGCAACTGGGATTATCGCTACTGCTGGCTACGCGACGCGTATTATGCCCTTGGGGCCTTCCGGCTCCTCGGCCACTTCGAGGAACGCGAGCACTTCATCAATTACTTGCTCAACGTCGTTGCCGGAACGCCCGACTTGATGCTCTCGCCCCTCTATAGGGTCGACGGCAGATCCGATCTCGAGGAGCGAGTCCTCGACAACTGGCCTGGATTCGGCGGTCACGGGCCGGTCCGCGTGGGCAATGGCGCCGCGAAGCACTCGCAGAACGATATTTTCGGCGAGATGGTCTTAGCGCTCGCGCCGATTTTCCTGGACGAGCGCTTTAGTGCCGAGCGCTCCAAGACCACGCTCGATCTGCTCGAGCGCTTGGCGAGAAAGGCCATTTCCATTGTCGGGACCCCTGACGCCGGCATTTGGGAATACCGGACCGAGTGGAAGCCTCAGACGTTCTCGAGCCTCATGTGCTGGGCGGCGGCCGACCGCATGGCACGCGTGGCGCAGAGGCATGCTCGACCGCAGGAGCAAGAGTTCCGGCATGCCGCTAGCCGCATCCACGAGGAAATCATGTCTCAAGCATGGAGCGAGGACTTGGGCGGCTTCGCCGGAACTTACGGGGGCCGCGATCTCGACGCCGCGCTCTTGCAAGCCGCCAGCATGCGCCTGCTCTCCGTTGACGACCCGAAGCTCCATGGAACGATCGATGCCATTTGGAAAGGGCTCTCGAAGGATGGGTGGTTGTTTCGTTACCGGCTCGACGATGGCTTCGGCCAACCGACAGTGGCGTTTATCATCTGCACCTTTTGGCTGGTCGAAGCACTCGCTGCGATAGGACGCGCCGAGGAGGCCAAGGCGGTGATGAACCAGGTCCATTCTGCGTTATCGCCCCTTGGGCTCCTGTCCGAGGACTACGAGACCTCGAACCTTCGCATGTGGGGAAACTTCCCGCAGGCCTACTCGCATGTTGGCCTGATTCACGCGGCCTTTGCTGCTTCGCCGAGGTGGGCGGACGTGCTGTAAGGCGATCTTGTGGCTATAGGCCCGTGGTGCTCGTCGCCAAGTAGCCTGCCGTCCCCTCCAGGGCCCAGCCGTAGTTCCCGTTGCCAACCTCGTTCCAATTGGTGGTGTAGAAGTGATCCGTGGCCGTGGGATTCCAGTATCGGTAGAACGGCGCGCGGCTCGAGCCAGAGCTCACGAAGACGTAGCCGGCGATTCCTTCATAGGACCAACCGTTGCCACCGCCACCGAGCTCCGACCAGCTCGTGGTGTAGAAGTGGTCGCCAATTGCTCCGTTCCAATAACGGTAGAGCGGGGTCGATTGAGAGGTTTTGGCGGCGAGGGCGTAGCCAGAAACGCCCTCCCACGCGTAGCCGGAGCTACCGGATCCGAGCTCGCCCCAATTGGCCGTGTAGAAATGGTCCATGATGTACGGGTTCCAATAGCGATAGAGGGGCCGAAGGCATGGCCCATATGCCCCGTCGCGGCACTGCTGCCGCTTGGTGCTGCAGTTCCCGGTGCACATGCTGTACTTGGAGCGTGCCGTCGACTCGCAGGACTCCTTTGTCACCCCGCACTGATAAATGCAGCCCCAATTGCCGGTGCAGCGCCCGATGCAATCGAAGTATTGCCCTCGACAGATCGCCAGCTCAAAATCCAGCGTCGCCTGGCAGTTTCCCTGGCAGGTCAGGATGCTGCTGTCACAGTCGGCGAGCTTCGCGTCCAAGAATTCGCAGCCAAGGCTTAGAGCGCTCGCCGTCGCCCCGAGGGTGTCTCCGAAATCGCCCGGTGCGCCAACCTGACCCTCGCTGTCAGCGCCATCGTCTGGTCCGGCGCACGCCAGAGCGACCACCGTGATGAGCGCGAGGAATCCCAAAAGCGTCTTGTTTCCCAAGGTCATTGTCCTTGTCTCCTGAGTGGGTTTCGCCGGGCGACTTAGCAATTGGAGAGCCATTGGACTCTCATTGAAAACTCGGGCACTTGCGAGGGAGCTGCGGACTCGACGACCGCAGCTGGCGAGGGCCGCGCGGCCTCGTGGTCCTCGTGCGAGCGCGTCGCATGCTATAAGTGGCCATGATCCCCGAGTCGCATGTCGATATCCTCGAGAAGCCGTCCTTTGCACACATTGCGACCCTGATGCCCGACGGCGCCCCTCAGGTCACCCCGGTCTGGGTGGACTACGAAGACGGGAAGATCCTCGTCAACTCGTCGCGAGGACGGCGCAAGGATCTCAACATCGAGCGGGATCGCCGTGTCGCCCTGTCGGTTCTAGACCCCGAAAACCCCTATCGGGGGCTCGCAGTCCGAGGCCGCGTCGTGGAAATCAATTCAGAAGACGCGGAAGCGCACATCGACAAGATGGCCCGGAAGTACTTGAACAAGGAAACCTACCGTCGCCGTGCGGACGAAGTGCGGGTCCTCTACAAGATCCTGCCGGAGACGGTGCACCTGATTGGCGGGTGATTAGAACGAAACCGGAACGTCGACCTGCACGATGTTGTACTTCTGTGCGCTCATGGGGTCGTCGAGCCCTCGGGCGTAGGCGATGCCGGGGCGGCACCATGAGGTCTTGCCGATCTTGAAGTGCAGGCGGGGCCCAACGGCAAAGGTGACCGTGTCTCGCATCGCGGAGTTCTTCTCCACGAACGTCGGCGTCGTCAACCACCTCTGGTAACGGATCTCCCCACCCAATGAGAGCATTGGCGTCACGAAGTAGCCCACGTGCAACCCCATCGTGCTGTTGGTCTTCGAGCTGTCAGCCTGATCCTTCTCCCCACGCACTCGCGTGAGCTGAAGCACGGTCACCTCTGCCTGCACCGTCAACCCGCTCTTCACGTAGGAAACGCCGACCCCCGGAAACACGGTGAAGTCGTTTACCGAGAACATGGCGTTGTCCATCGCAGAGCGCGCCAGAACGCCGGAGCCCCGAGCTGCCTTGGTCGCGGCGTCCGGCGAATCCCCGCCACCCATCCCCACGGGCAGGGTCAGGCCCAGGAACAACGCCACGCGCAGGCTGTCGTCGAGCTTCAAGGAGTAGGTCGCGCCGAAAGCGGGATTCACGAGGGCAACCCCGCTCTCGCCCGTGGGCGGTGAATTCTGGACGAGCGCAAGGCGTACAAAGGGCGCCAGTTCTGGCGTGACCTTGTAGGTTCCAAGGAGCATGGACGCTACGGTCGATCCGCCGTTACCCGCCGCGTCTTCATAGAACGCGATGGCGGTGTCAGATCGCACCACGTTGCCGACGGCGGTAGGCCTAAGCTGCCATGGGAGGGAATAGGGTGGTGGTGCCTTGGGGGCAGCGGTGGCAGGAGCATCCGGCGCCTGTGCCTCACCACTTGCGAACGCCTGAGAATCCAGCGCAAGCAATCCAATCATTCCGAGAACGAACCCAAAAGCCTTCATTATCTATTAGCCTCCTGATTGTAGCCGACCTAACCCTGGAGCCTCGGTTGTGCGCTTGGGCCAAAAAAGTAACCAACCTCTTCCATGCGACGGCGGACCTTAGCAGCATCTTCCTCGACGAGCGTGCGTTCTGCCAGCGGGAAGAGGACCTTGTCCTCTTTCATGATGTGTGCTCGAAGGAGCGAAAGAACCCCAGCCACCGACGCGCGAAGACGGGCCCACGCGTCTCCTCCCTTTTCGATTGCGTCGAGCGAATGACGGATCTCCTCGAGCAGCCGCTTCTCTTCGCGATGCTCCTCGAGCATGCAGGCGATCGGTCCATGGGCGATTGGGGGGAACTTGGCGAGGGCCGGAAAAAGGATCTCCTCTTCCTTGCGACGGTGCAACGCCACTTTCTCGTCGAAGAAGCGGAGCGTGCCGGCAATACGAGGGAGGTCTTTGGCCTTGAGCGCCCTCTCGAGCATGTCCAGTTCCTCGAGTACCAGCATGTGCTCCTGTGAAAGCCCCTGCGTGAAGTCCTGGATCGAGTCCTGCCCAAGCATGTGGCAGCGCGTATACAAGTTGCGCGCCAGCGCAAAACGATCGGAGTCTAGTCGACTAGACTGCAATGATAGTTGTGCTGAAAGTACTTGGCGGCTCACTGAGGGGACGAAATTGTATAGCGGAGTATACGCCCCTAGGTAGTGCTCTTTACAGCTCGCTGTCTTCGAACACGCCCTTGCTTCCTTCCATGCACGCCCTGATCCCCCGCGAAATCGCCTCAGGCTCGAGGACGCGATGGGCGGCGCCCGACTGAATGACCGTCTCGGGCATTGACGGCGCGACCGCCGAGTCAGGCGCCTGGGCAATGACCGTTCCCCCAACGGCATTGATGCGGAGCGCACCTTCGGCCCCGTCCCGTCCGATTCCGGTCAAGACGACGCCAATGCTCCTCTTGAGGAACACGTCGGCGCCAGTTGTAAAGAGGAGATCCGCGGACGGGCAGAAGTGGTCGGGCTCATCCGCTTCGCGCAGGACCAGGCGGAGCGTGGACGCTTCGATCGTGAGGTGCCGCCCTGCAGGGGCAATGTAGACGTGGCCCTCCTTGGCGCGCAGCCCCTTCGCCGCGATCTCCACCGGCATTTCGGTCATGCCAAGGAGCCTCTTGCGAAGAGATCCGAGCGCCCAGGCTGGCGCGTGAAGCGCGATAAAGAAGGACGCCCTTGGGGCGGCAGGAAATGCCCGCATCACGTTCAGGATCGTCGGAGGAGCCCCTGTAGAACCAGCGATGAACACCCCCCAAAAGGGAGGAGCCACTCGCGAGGCCCTCTTCGGAGAAGTAGGCCCCGCGTTGTCGCGTGTCTTCCCATGGGTCAGGGCGTTATCGAGCACTTGCACGAGTTCCGAGGGCGAGTACGGCTTGACGAGAAAAGCCCCGGCGCCGCACTCCAGGGCCTGCCTTCGCGCTTCGGTTCCGCTCAGAGCGCTCACCACGAGCATGAAGGGTGGTGGCTCCAGGACCGCGCGCAGGCGACGAATCAGGTCGACGCCATTAATAGTGGGCATGAGCCAATCGGTGATAATGGCGTCGAATGCCCCGCGCATGGCCAGGGTCAGGCCTTCCTTGTCGGTGGCAGGCGTCACTTCGTACCCCGACCGTTCCAGGGTACGCTGGATCGCACGGGCCACGCTCGCTTCGTCCTCGATGACCAGCACGCGCCTGCCCACAGGATGATCATATCCCGTGACGCCTTTTGCGATCTACCCTCGATTCGAACGCGGCGACTCGGCGCCTGCTGTATAACACGGGCATGCGCGCCATCGGGCTCGGGGTGATCGTCTTGGCCTGCCTTTCCGGTTGCACGGATGATTCGGAGCCGCCGCTCCTCTTCGGCTACTCACTCGACGAGACGCTCCGCCTCAACCACCTGCGCATGAAAGGGACGCACAACAGCTACCATGTCGCGCCCAACCCCAAGAAGCTGGATGAATGGGACTACACCCACGCGCCGCTCGCCCGGCAGCTCGAGGAACAGGGCGTCCGCCAGTTCGAGCTCGACATCCACTATCGCGCCCGAGAAAAGCGATTCCTCGTTTATCACCTGCCCGGGGACGATGGTTCCACCTGCGCGACCCTGGGCGCGTGCCTGGGCGAGCTCATGGAATGGTCCAACGGGCACCGGGGCCACCACCCGATCGTCGTGTTCCTGGAGCCCAAGGACGACATTGATGCCGCCGAAGACGCGATCGCCGGTCGTTATGCGGACCTCGATCGCGAAATTCTCGCCGCCTGGCCCCGCAAGCGAGTCCTCGTGCCCGACGACGTCAAGGGGTCACACCGGACCCTAGCCGAAGCCGTGAGGAACTCCGGATGGCCAACTCTCGGCGAGCTGCGCGGCAAGGCGCTGTTCGTCCTCCTCGACTCGGACCATGGGGAAGGCAGCCATCATTACGGATACACCCACGGCGCCAAGAGCCTCGATGGGCGCGCGATGTTCGTCACGGCGACCAGCGAGGATCCCTATGCGGCAGTCCTCTCTCTCGACGATCCGATCGGCGACGCCCAAGCGATCACAGCCGCCGCGCGGCAGAATTTTCTCGTCCGCACCCGCGCCAACGACCCGGTGAAGGACGGCAAGGCAAGCACGCGGGCGGAGCTCGAGGCCTCCGTAAACGGCGACGCCCACATGATCAGCACCGACTTCCCGTCACCGGGAGGGATCGATAACTACTGGCTCGATGTGGGAGGAGCTCCCTCCTCGTGTCACCCCTCTCTCGCTCCGGCTGGCTGCACGGCGTCCGAGGTGGAAAGCCCGGACCGGCTCCAGCCACTGTCCCGATGATCGCCTGCGCTTTCCACTACACTCGGAGGCGCAAAATCGCGCCACTGGAGCCTTGTCGCTCCAGATGTCGCCGCATAACCTATTGAATTGACGACGCAAGCCAGTGGCAAGCCCCTTGCTTTACGACGGCGCATGACACGTGCACTACGAATCCTCATCTTCGCATCCGCCCTTGCCGTTCCTCTTCTGCTCGCGGAGCACGCCCTCGCCAAGCAGATCCACTACATTGGGATCCATCCCATCGTCCCCGACGCGGGGGGCGGTTTTTGTTACATCGAGGTCCCTCACGTGCATGTCCATGCACCCGCCAAGGCTGAGGTGCTCTACCGCGTTCACGACGGGGGCTACACGTTCGTGGCCGATCCAGTTCCATTCGGATACGAAGGTCCGCGCCACGCCTATTATGGACACCATCCCGTCCGCGTGGACTTGATCGTCGACGACGATCACGGAGACCCAGACGTGGAGTATTGCTACCTCGAAGGACCGCATTACCACTATTACGAGCCTTCGACCCACGGCAAGTTCACCATGAAAGGGAACGTGTACTGGTACGTCGGCGACTATGGGCCAGAGTACGCGCGCGAGCGCACGCGTCTCGCACGTGTGAACTTGGTCTATAAGCCACTCAAGTACGAGCGCCCCGTAGTGGTCGTCGCGCCACCGCCAGAGTACCACGGACCCGTCGTCGAGGTAGCGGTCGCGAGCCCCCCGCCGCCCGCGCGCGCTCCGGTCGTCGCCGCTGGAGTGGGGGTTTCCGCCGGCGTCGAGGTACGCATTCCTACCCCGTCCCTGCACGTGGAGGTCGGCGTTCCTGGTGTGGTCGTCGTAGGAAACGATCGCGTGGTTCACCACCACCATGTTCATGAGGTCAAGGTCAAGGAACGGGACCACAGGCACAAGCGCAAGCACGGCCGTGGTCATGGACGAGGCCATTGGGACGACTAACCATGCGCACGCTCATCATCACAATCGCGGTAATGGTCTTGGCGTCGGGCTGCTCGAGGGACGGAAAGAAAGCAGGCGATCGGCCAGGTGCGGTGGCCGGCGTCCTTGTCGCTTGGAAGTTGGCAGGGCTCGAGCCCAAGGGATTCCAGAAGGTGGACAGCCTCGAGGGTGGGCGCTGCGAGCGCGGGTCTGTTGGCGAAATCGAGACAACGCTCTGCGCATTCCACGACGAAGAGACCGCCCGCAAGGCGCAGGCAGCTGGGCTCTCGGCGATCGGCGACGTGACGGGTGCGTCGCTCGCCGAAGGGAAGCTACTCCTGGTCGTCGCCGACCGAAAACGCGCGGATCCCAGCGGCCGCCGGCTGAACGAAATCGCCCGCACGTTCCGGAAGCGGTAGCTTGCCATGTGGTGCTTGCACAACTAGGCGCTGCCGGCGAGCGACCTAAAGACCCCGGCGAGCTTAGACCCTCGCTCAGTTGCATCAGCACTCTTGGGTCGACACTCATGCGAGAAGCAGCTGAGGTTGATACCTGAAGCTCGCGTTCCTGGCGACGCCTGGTTGGCGTAAGATCGGAGCATGTCCTCCATGTCGGCGACCCCGCGGCAGGAACCATCGGTCAAGGGCGTCGCGTTCCGCTCGGTCTTGTCTGCTCTCGCCACGCTCCGCGGCAAGGACGCAACTGCGCAGGCTATCGCCCGGATGCCTGCCGACCTCGGGGAGACATTCAAGTACGGCGGAATCATGGCACCCAGCTGGTACCCCATTTCCTGGTACCGCATGATGTGGAAGGCCATCCGGGAGGCGACGGGCGAGGGGACGGAGATTGCCCACCAGATCGGTCGCGAGACCATGCGCGCCGACATGACGGGAATCTATCGGCTTGTATTCAAGATCGTCTCTCCCCAGACGGTCTTGTCCCTCTCCACGAAGATCTTCAGCAACTACTACGATTCCGGCAAGCTCGAGGTCCTTGAGTCCCAGACCGGTTACGCGCGGGCTCGCTGGAACGGCTGCCGGGGCTTTGACCGGAACATGTGGGTAGAAGTCTTCGGTGCTTCGGAAATGCTCCTGGAGCTCGCCGGCGCGAAAAAGTTGCGTTTTCACGTGCACGTGGGCGGCCGCGACGACGATGAACACGCCGAGGCGATCGCGGTGTGGGGCTAGTACCCCGCCACAGACGCGATTGACGTGTGCCCTGGCCCTGCTAGATTTAGCCGTTTCCATGATCAACCTTGCTCTGAGCATTTTCGCCGCCTCCATTGTCTTCTTTTTGGTCTCCATCCCCTTGGGGGTTGGTGGCGCCATCGTGCCCGCGATCATCGCGCTCATCGCCGGCCACGTGCTCCTTGGACGACGGATCAGTCGGCGAGTAGACGCGGTCATGCGCGAAATCGAAAAGCACGTGATGGCCGGGCGGGTGGACCGCGGCATTGCCCTCTTGGAGTCGCTTCGGCCCCTCGGCCGCTGGCAGTTCCTCCTCGGAGCGGTCATCGACTCGCAGGTGGGAGTCCTCCGCTATGCCCACAAGCAGGACCCCGAGGGCGCCCGCCCATACCTCGAGCGGGCGCTCGTGAAGCATCCACTCGCCCAAGCCATGCTGGGCGCGTACCACTACAGGCGAAAGCAGTACGACGACGTGGTCCGCGTGCTCGAGCGTGCGACGAAGAAGAACAAGAAGACGAGCCTACTTTGGTCCATGTACGCGTGGTGTGAATGGAAGCAAGGTCGCAGGCAGAAGGCGATCGAAATCCTCGTCCGGGCACGGCGGCACCTCCCGAACGATGCGCAGGTCCAGCGGAACCTCTTGGCGCTCTCGAACTCGGAAAAGATGAAGATGAAGGCGTATGGTGCCGAGTGGTGGGTCCTCGGGCTCGAAAAGCCACCGGTCCAAAAGATCGCACCGCGCCACCAGCGCCATCCCGCGTGGTCTCGGGCTCCGGGGTAGGGGTCTAGCACGCGACTGGTGTTGACGGGTCGTCAACGGTCGCCGATGCGAAACGACAACAGGCGGGACGCTACGGGGTCGGGCGTGTCCCCCGAAACTCGGCGGCTTTCTCCGAGAGGCCGAGAGACAAGGCCTCCTCGGGGGTAACGCCCTTGGCGCTCGCGTACTCACGCACGTCTTGGGTAATCCTCATCGAGCAGAACTGAGGCCCGCACATGGAGCAGAAATGGGCCCCCTTGGCGGCCGGCGCGGGCAGAGTCTCGTCGTGGAATTCACGGGCGGTCTCGGGATCCAGGGACAGGCTGAACTGGTCCTGCCAGCGGAATTCAAACCGCGCCTTGGACAGGGCGTCGTCACGCGCTTGCGCACCAGGGTGCCCCTTCGCTAGGTCGGCGGCGTGCGCTGCGATCTTGTAGGCGATGACCCCGTCCTTGACGTCCTTGCGATTTGGCAAGCCCAGGTGCTCCTTGGGCGTGACGTAGCAGAGCATGGCAGTACCGTGCCATCCGATCATGGCCGCGCCGATCGCCGAGGTGATGTGGTCATAGCCGGGCGCGATGTCGGTCACGAGCGGCCCGAGGGTGTAGAACGGCGCCTCTTGGCAAAGAGCCACCTGCTTGTCCACGTTCTCCTTGATCTTGTTCATGGGCACGTGGCCCGGACCTTCGATCATCACCTGAACGTCGTGCTTCCAGGCGACCTGCGTGAGCTCGCCGAGAGTCGCGAGCTCCGCGTACTGGGCCTCGTCGCTGGCGTCGGCAATACAGCCCGGCCGGAGCCCATCGCCAAGGCTGAAGGCGACGTCGTACTTCTTCATCACCTCGCAGATGCGCTCGAACTCCGTGTACAGGAAGTTCTCCTGGTGGTGCGCCAAGCACCACTTGGCCATGATCGAGCCGCCGCGGGAAACGATGCCCGTCACGCGCTTGGCTGTGAGCGGGATGAAGCGGAGAAGCACGCCGGCATGGATCGTAAAGTAGTCCACCCCTTGCTCGGCTTGCTCGGTAAGGGTCTCGAGAAAAACGTCAATGTTCAGGTCTTCGGCCTTCCCCTTCACCTTCTCGAGGGCCTGGTAGATAGGTACCGTTCCGATGGGCACCGGCGAGTTGCGAATGATCCACTCGCGGGTTTCATGGATCTTTGCGCCGGTGGACAGGTCCATGACGGTGTCTGCCCCCCACTTGATGGCCCAGCGGAGCTTCTCGACCTCTTCACCGATTGAGGAGCTCACGGCGGAGTTGCCGATATTGGCGTTCACTTTCACGAGGAAGCTGCGGCCGATGATCATCGGCTCGCTTTCCGGGTGATTGCGGTTCGCCGGGATAATGGCGCGGCCACGGGCGACCTCGTCGCGCACGAATTCCGGGGACACGCTCTCCCGCAATGCCACGAAGCGCATCTCTTCAGTGATTTCCCCGCGCCGGGCGAAGTGCATTTGCGTGACGCCGCGGTCGGAAGTCTTGGCCCTCTTGTCGATCCACGGCTTGCGGAGCTTGGGGAGGCCGTGGTGGAGGTCGACGGCCCGCGGTCCGAACGTGTCGTAGACGTGGAACGGCGGCTCGCCCGAGGACAGGTGAATCCGCCGCATGGGGACCTTCAGGTCTCCTACTTCGAGATGCATCCGCTCGGATGAAGGAAAGTCCACGACCGGCTCTAGGCCGGCTACTGGATCGTCGATTGTCTTGAGGTTCGTGGGGCGATTGCTTTCATCATGTCCGTTCGCGGAGTTCACTTGCGCCTCGCTTTCCTACGCCGGCATTACCCGGATCAGGTTCAGGGGTCGCGTGCACCAGGATGAGCACGCCTCTCAGCCAGTGGCTCCCCCAGCTATGCTGACGGTTGGGGGAAGATATCGCGGCGCGGGGGGAATGCAATGGGTGGATTGCGGCCTTGCGGCCGGGGCGGGGCCTGGGAAGCAAGGATGTCTTTCGCGCGCTTCGGACAGTCCTCGCGCGCCCTTTTTTTTCGCTCGTCGGTAGTCCGGATCTCAGTGCTCGCTTGTGGTGCGGCAGCTTCGACTATCGCGCGCTGCGGAACTTGCGCGCGAAAGACATCCTTGCTTGCCACCCGCCCCTTGGCAACCTGGGATATGTGGAACTAGAACGGATTCACCTGAAAGACCGCCTTGCCGTCGAAGCTGACGTCGTCGGATGGGGCGTTGCCCTTGGCGACGGCGGTCATCTCGGAGCCCTCGTTGAGATACGGGATTAGGTTTACGCCGTCGACCGGCGCGAGGGGGAAGGACTGGACGGCACCTGGCTTCTGGGCAGTGGCGATCTTTTTCTCGGGGAGCTGGCTCCCTTCCAACTTGCTCTTGATGAAGATGTCGACGCTGTCGAGAAACGACCAGTCGTCGCTGTCCGAGGGACCCACCTTGGTCGGGGTGACCTTCAAGACCAGGCTCTTCAGGGTGACGCTGTCGATGGGGCCGGTTTCTCGGGCGTCTATCTCGGACTTGATCTCGAGGGTGATCGGGAAATCGAAGAATGCGCCGATGAATCCGGCGACCGCGCTTCCCTCGATCACTTGCTCGGGGATGTGCTGCTCCACGTCGAAATCGGCGATGCCGCAGCCGGTGATCAACAAGGCCATGGATAACCAAGCACGCATGGTGACATTCTTGACTAGGGACCGGTCGTTGACAAGTGACCGGCCTCACGCCAGGCTCTCCCCATGCCGCGAGAAAAAGAGCCCGGCATGGACATTGAGGAAGCGAAGGGGCGCCTGCGCTTGGAAGAGATCGACGCCGAGGCGAGCAAGTGCACAAAGTGCACTGCCGCGCGCAAGTCCACCGGTGACGACACGGCGTATTGCGACGAGCACCTGCGCAAGATCTACGGAATATAGGCTCGCACTGCTAGGCGCCTCCCACGCGCCGCTTGAGGCGCGCGATGCGGCGCTGCACCTCGCCGCATCCAGGATGGGGCGCCTGCGACGCCACCTCGAGGGCCAGGACCGGATCCCGGGCGCGGTGCTCGAGGAGCTTGGCCAGCTCCACGAACCCCTGATTCTCGCCGGGAAACAGGCTGCGGTAGCGTTCCCACGCCTGTCTTGCGGCATCGATTCGTCCAGCCCGACGGTGGGCCCTTGCCAGCTGCGTGAGTGCGCGCCGCCGGATCTCGGACGAGCGCGTGAGCTCCAGGGCGCGGGCGAGAAGCGGCAAGGCACCCGTCTCGTCACCGAGCCTTAGCCGATGCTCACCGACAGCCAGGAACTCGGCCGCATCCTCGGCCCAGATCATGGGTTCTTCATAGGTTCGCAGCGCGCAGGCCAGGAGCGCCGCCATGCCCACGATGTCGTCGCGGTTGTGCGCCACGACCCCTGCCACCGTGGCCGCGTCGCCCGTCCTAAGGAATTCCCCATAGGCGGCAGGTGCGAGCCAGCCCGGGAGATCATCGAGCCGCCGCCACCCGAGCACCCGCTCTTCCAGGGTGACCAGACGGCAGTCCCCACTCCTCCCTCGCCAAAGACGACGAGCGATCGGCAAGAGATCCAGGTGCGGAAGCGTGCCAAGGAGGCCAGGGGGGCGCCGTGACAGCACGCAGCGGGTCCTGAGCAGCGGAACATCGAATGCTCTCCCATTGAACGTGACGAGGAGCGTCCCGCCGTAAAGCGCCGCGGCAAGGCGGTCGAGCATCACGGGCTCCTCGGCAGGCGCTCCCAGGAACATCTGCTCCACCACCAGCTGCCCCGACGGCTCGAACCGCGCCACGCCGACGACAAAGGCGAGCGTGCCGGTTCCACCCGCCAATCCCGTGGTCTCGATGTCGAGGAACCGCACCCCATGGAGCAATCCGCTGGGCGCGGGAACGGGCAGGCCGGCGAGCGGCGCGGCGACGTCGGGATGGGCCACGAATGCGTCAGCAGGCGCCACCCCTCCGAGGCGCACGTCGGGGCCCACCTCCGCCCGCACCACAAGGGCGCCCCCAGGTTCCCGCACGGCGCCAGGCAGGTTTTCCAGGCGCAGGGGGGCCGCCCTTTCGCCAGTACAAGGCGGCGCAGGCGGAAGCCTGGGCCCAGAGGCGCCCGAGGCACTTGGCGCATCGGGCAACCTCTCCTCGAGGCGCTGGATCCGACGGCGAAGGTCCTCGAGCAACGCCGTGTTCGCGCTCACGATTGACCCTCTTTTTCGAAGCTGCCAAGCGCCTTGCCTAGGAACGACAGCACCTCGATCGCGGCACGCTTGGCATTTCCCGTCGTATCCCTGATCGCGCCGACACAGCCAGGGCATCCTCGCTCGCACTTGCAAGCGGACACGAGCTTGAAGGCGCGGCCGACCAGGCTGGTCCGCTCGTCATAGAGCCGCTCTGCCAGTCCGATGCCCCCAGGCATGTTGTCGTAGAGAAAAATCCGGCCCGTGTCGCCAATGTCGTGGGAAAGGTCCGCGGGGTCGCACAACACGGCCAAGGCCGCCATGTGGTGAAGCGCATAGGCGGCTCGCCGCAGGCCATCCTGCCAAGCAACGAGCGCCTCGCCATGGGTGCTGCTGCCCGGTGGTCCGGCAATGGGCACGTCAAGCCAGACCGCGCGGGTGTGGATTTCAAATGGGGGCAGGGCCACGTCGCCGTAGCCGACGTTCTCGTGGGTGTGGAGCTTGATCTTCTTGAAACCCACGACCTTCTCGACGACGTGGACCTCGCCCTGGCCGGCGCAACCTGACTCCTCCCGCACGTCGAGGACGCGCACCTTCGTATTGGTCAAGGCGTCCGTCGTGTAGTCGACGTCGACCTCGCGCACGAATGCCTTGTGCGCCCCCCAGTCGAGCCGCTCAACCTGAAAGAGCTTTGCCTCCAAGGGGTAGATGGCGTTGGGATGGATCTGCCGTGCGGCGTCGCGATAGTCCACCTCGGCGAGGACTTGTCCACTCGGCAGGTCGATGACCGCGAAGTTCTCGTCGGAGATCCCGCGCAAGGACACGCCCTGGGCGGGATAGGCGTCGGCGATCCAGTGAAATCCCCCCGTGTTTCGGTCCTCGTGGAGGAGGCCCTTGCGCACCAGGTGGCCGAGCACCTCGCAGGTCTCGCCTTCGCCCAAGGGACCAAAGCCCTCTCCCTTGGCGAATGGGAGCTCGAACGCCGCGCACTTCACGTGCGGAACCAGCACCGCCAGGTTGTCGGGATCCACCCGGCCATGCTCCGGGGGCTCACCAAAGAGGTATTCGGGATCCGCGGCCACATACTGGTCGAGCGGCTCGGAGCAGCACACGACCACGGCCAAGGACGGCGCGCCGCGACGACCCGCGCGGCCGATGCGCTGCCAGGCGGCTGCGCGGGATCCTGGCCAGCCCGCGACGACAACGGCGTCCAATCCCCCCACGTCGATGCCGAGCTCGAGGGCGCTCGTCGCCACCACGCAGCTGGTCTGCCCCTCACGGAGGAGCTTCTCGACTTCACGGCGGCGGTTGGGCAAGTATCCGCCGCGGTAGCCGCGGATGGCCTCCTCGGTGTCGAGATCGACGGGCCCATCATTATCCAGGTCGTCTCGCAGGTAGCGGACCAGGATCTCCACGGCGCGGCGCGACCGCGCAAAGACGAGGGTGCCGACTTGGGCGTCGATGAGATCCCGGGCGATGCGCTTGGCAGTCTTGAGGTAGCTCGCGCGGATTCCCAGGGCACTGTCAATGATTGGTGGGTTGTAGAGCACGAGGGTCTTAGGCCCGGCTGGCGCTCCGCTTTCCAAGATCACATGGAGCTTGGACTCGTCGGTGCCAAGGACCTTGGCGCCCAGCTCGCCGGGGTTGGCGATGGTGGCCGAGGTGGCGATGAACTGCGGCTGGCTCCCGTGGAACTGGGCAATCCGACGGAGCCGCCGCATGACGTTCGCCACTCCGGAGCCGAAGACACCACGGTAGACGTGGAGCTCGTCAACGACCACGTGGGTAAGCCCGGCAAAGAAGGCGCCCCAGCTCGCGTGGTGGGGGAGGATGCCGGCGTGGAGCATGTCGGGGTTGGTGGCCACGATGCGCGCCTTGGTGCGCGCGGCTCGTCGGTGGTCCGGAGGCGTGTCGCCGTCGTAGACCACGACCCCCGAGTCCTTGGCGCGGCAGGCCGTGACGAGCTCGCGCACGGACTCAAGCTGGTCGCGGGACAAGGCCTTGGTTGGGAACAGGTAAAGTGCCCGGGCCGACGGATCCTTGAGGAGGGCATCGAGGACGGGCAGGTGGTAGCAAAGGCTTTTCCCCGAGGCGGTCGGCGTGGCGACGACGATGTCCTTGCCTTGGCGGAGGGCATCGAGGGCCTCGGCTTGGTGGCTGTAGAGCCTTGTCACTCCGCGATCCCAGAGGGCGCTGATGAGGCGAGGCTCGAGCCACTGGGGGATGTCCACGTGCCGAGCGGGCCGCGAGGGGACTTCGCGGGCGTCCACGATGTTGGCGGAAACCTTGGGATTGCTTAGCCATTTGGCGAGGACGGAGTGGACGGGGGCCGCTTTGGGGAGCGATGCCATGAATGGTACGGTACTGCTGATCAGATAGTGATCGCAAGTTCAGTGTTGATTTACTAGGAACGTAGTCTTGACCGCCCGCTACTCGGCGGGGCCTGCCGCGCGATGGTGAAGCGCTACAGTCGTGCGAGCACGGCGCGGGCGGCTTGGTCATCGGCCGCTTGGGCAAGGTCAACGAGCAGGTCTTCGAGCTTTGCGGCGTCGCTGATCGCACGAATCCGAGCTTCCTCGGCGGCATCGACTTGGCCAAGCTTGGCACTGGCGATCTTGAGGGCGGCATCAACGAGCCGCGCGCGGCCTTCAGCGCGACCCTTCTCGATTCCCTTCTCGATTCCCTCCTGGAAGTACTTCCGGGCGAAATCGCTCTGGTATTCATACTTCTGCATCCATGCCTCCATTGCGCGAATACAGCCGTGCCAGGTCCTCTAGTAATGAAGAATGCGGTCCAAGTTCGTGCGTTCCCAGCGGCGGGCGCGGTCGTAGTGGTCGAACTGGCGTTCCTGGGCGAGGAACTGGGGGGTGTGGAATTGGCGACGGCCGCCGACGACGGGGATATCGTGCACCTGGTGGAGCATCTCGTGGTAGACGATCCACTCGAGGAAGTAGCGGGGGATGAAGCGACGGTCGAGGGCGGGGTGGACGCGGATCAGGCGGTCCTCGACCGAGTAGGAGCCCATTTTTATGCTGCGGCGGCGCTTTCGCTTGCCGCCGCGGGGGCCCCAAGTGATGCAGGCGTCGATCTGGGATCCGAAGTAGTGCCCGTTGAGTGAATCGAAGACCTCTTGCAGGTCGTAGACCTCGCCGCAGGTCTCGACGGTGACAGGGGGGCGCTGCCTGCGCGCGGCCCGGCGGATGACAAGGTGGTGCTCGTCGATGAATGCCGACAGGTGCTTGGATGCTTCGGAATCGTTCATCGCAATGTACCGGGCGAGGGAGCGGGTGATCGCCGGCGGCGCTTTCAGGAACATGTGATGAAGCCGGACCCGGTACATGGGTCCTTTTTCGCGCTTGACCGAGATCATCGTGTAGCGGTTGTCGGTCACGGCGAGGGCGAGTCTTCCGCCAGGCAAGTGGGCCGAAATGCGGTGCTCGAGATCTTGGCGCACGCGCTCGTCGTCTGCAGGGCCTAGCTCGCGGGTGCTGATCCGGGGCGCCTCTGGGCGTGGCCGGCGAAGCTCCTGCGTGATCTTGGCAGCCTGGGAAGCGACCTGGAGAGCCTTGGCGCTCTCGTCGGCTTTTCTTTCGGGAAACAGGAACGAGGTTTGTTCGAAGGCCGGCACCTAGTCCTCCGCGTAATCGGTCGCTCTTTGGCGTGTCGGACGGCCAAGAATACCTACCCGATGCATGGGGATCAAATTCTCCACCTACATATGCGCATCCCGCGCGGCAAAAGTCCCCTCACATGGCTTTCTTAGGGCAGATTGCCCGCGCAGCAAGTCGGGAGCATGTGCCGCGCGAACCGAACGAGGTGTGACACGGATCATTCGAGGGCAAGCGGCTTGGTAGGAAAATGACCCAATGCCCGCCGTCTTTTCGCACGTTTTGCGTGCCGTAGGAAAAGGAGGTCTTGCGGTTTCTTGGTTTTGCTGTGTAGGATGCCACACGTCTGTGAAGTCGAGTCAGCGAGCGCATGGTGCTACTGGTTCGTTGTCTTGTTTCCTTGATGGCTAGGAGGGCTTAGGGCGATGCGATCTACGAAACTATTCCCGGGACTGTTGTTCGTACTAGCGACCTCAGGAGTGGCGGCCTGCGGCGGATCCACTGACAAGCCGGACGCCCGCCCGCCACAGCCAGATGGTGGGGTGGATGCGGCGCCGAAGGTGGTGGATGCGGCCGCGTTCGACGCGGCGCCGCCTGTTGATGCAGCGCCGCCGGATCCGCTGTCGGCGACGATTTCGGTAACCGAGATGAAGGTGCTGAACCCTCAGGCCGGGGGGGCCAAGGGCGTTACGGTTAGCATTAGCTTTACGGACAGCTCGAAGAGCGACAAGAAGCCGGCGTATGACGATTATAGCGATGCCACGCTCAAGGGCTGCACGGTGTATGAATACGATGTTACGAAAAACGAGAAGCCGCTCGACACGCTGAACGAAGGTGATGTCACCATCACGGCAAAGGATTCCGATCCAGTAATTCCCCCTTGCAAGTACACGCCTGCCGGGTACTGGTGTACCGGGAGAGTGGGAACCGTAGCCTCTATTACGGCGATTCCAGCAAATCCCGATCCGCCGACGCCGGCCATGGCGCTGGTGACTGCAAAAGACCACGCGTTCGCTGCGGCTGACGTGGGGCGCTACCTGGTTATCGCCGGGGCTTCAAATGCGGCGAATAATGGAGCCTATCCAATCGTCGCGTACAACGACACAGCTAAAGGCGTGGTGATCGCCAACTCTAAGGCGGTTGCCGAGGTCGTCACCGGTCCCGACGGCGACACCGGGATCACGCCAACCTGGACGCTGCTTGTGGGCGCGGGCCCAAATCCTGCTACGCCAGAAGCTTATCTCCTCGAGGACGACGACGTAGTTGTCGTGAGTCTCGCCCCTGGCGGGAACAAGGACTGGGATGCGTTTGGCCCCGAAGAAGTGAAAGTCGCCGACTCGTTCGAGCTTAGCAAAACCGGTACCGATGATTCGCAAGCCAAGATTCAGGCGGTGCCAATGGACGGGAAAGAGTTCTCGCTTACTTGCGGCAACGCCGCGAGTGGCGACTACCCGGCTCAACCATGCGGCCAAGACGCTCTTGGTAGCGTTATCCTTATGGAGACTAACGACGGTGACGTTCCGCAGGGAGCTCCTGCCACCTACTGGCCGCAAGCCAAGAACAAAGTCGTGACGGTGAAGTGCGTTCAGGCTTTGGCGCCCCAAGTCAAGGTGTCTGACAAGGTAATGGAGATCATCAAGAACTCGGGGGCGACTCGAATTCGAACGACGTTCCTCCGCCTCCACTCGAAGGAACCGACATCAAATCACAAGATCCGTCTAGTCTCGGGCCACGGCACCATCGGCTTCACCGCAGTCCCGCCCCCGCAGTAGCGGCGTCTTGGCGTTCCAACGACGGCCGGCCAGCGTCCCTGGCCGGCCGTTCTATTACGTGTGTTATTGCCTTAATCCCGCCCGCCTCCACTAATTTCCATTGAACCGGCCTCACACCGCATGAGAAAGTACGCCCATGGCAAGTGCACGCGTGACGAGGGGAAGGGCCGCCAAGAAGTCAGCCACAAAGACGAAGCCAGCGCCCAAGGCACGAGCGTCATCGCCCGATCGGGGAATTAGTCTTCCCCAGGGTGCAGCGCGGGAGGCGCTGGATCGGACTACCAAGGAGCTCAAGAAGCTTCAGCGGGATGCGGCAAAGAACCATTGGGCGATTGGCCGCAAGCTGAGTCAAGTTGTTGAACTGGGCCTTCACAAGGCACGAGGTTTCGCGTCGGTCGAGGAGTATGCCGAGAAGTCGCTCGGGATCGCGCGAACGACCACGTTCCAATACATGCGCGTAGCCAGTGCATTCAGCGAAGAGGTGGCAGCGACATTCGGAGCGGAGCGGCTGGATCGCGCTCTCGCCTACATTTCTGCAACACCAGAAGACGAGACGCCGGAGGATATCCCGACGCTGAAGATCCGGATTCCGCAGAGCGGAGACCAGCCGGCCGTCGAAAAGGACTTCGCGGAGTCCTCGGTATCAGAGCTACGACTCGCGATTGCCGGAGCACGTCCTGCCAGGCGCAAGAGGGGCATGAGTGGCGATATGCCTGCCGAGGTCGTGAAGTCCCTCGAAGGCGCGGCCAAGGCTCTCGACAAGGCGTTAGGAAAGAAGTACGCCAAGGGCGCGGACGTAGTTGCCCGCAACGCCAGTGGCGAAATCCTTGTCGACGTGCGGGGCGTTCCATTCGACCGCGCCGGCGCTGCCTTCCGGGCAGTGGCCGTTGGGCTCCGTTGATATCGGGGTTCGGTCGACCGTACCTCAGTGCAAACCGGCACGAAATGCGTGACCGGGCGGTGATATCTCCATTACGCTCGGGTAGGAAAGGGGGGCTCACTCCGGCCCGTACGCTCGCACGCCTACGCATTGCCGTCGTCGTTGCCGACGCCGTCGCAAGGCTTGCTACCGACCTGCCTGGCTGTGGCTTTGGTCGGGCGGGTTTCGCACCCGCTGGACAACGAACCGCATTTCTAGAGTTTCCGTACCTCCTTCCTTGCGGACCAGCATTGCCTGGTCGCACCGGCTAGCCGAACTTTGTTACGAAGAGCCAGAAATTGATCGCTTCAGCCTTCTACGAACATAGGATTTTTCATGGCATGTCCCGCCAAAAGTCAACCGTTATCAACGTGAGGTCAGGGCGATAAAACATGCTCGCGAAGCAAACATGCGCCTGTACAACGCCATGCTCGACTTTTCGAACCCCGCCAACCGCAACTAGCACACGGTAGTGATCCCCGAAGCCTATTTCGTATTCGTACGTGTGACAGCTTCGCGCAACTATCTCGAACCTCCCTAGCCTGTCGACCTCAATCCACTCACCATCCCCAATCTCAATGCGCCAGCTCGCTGCAGCGAGTAGGTTTCGCAAATCGCGCGATACAGCCTCAATGCTGATCTCCTGTCTCAGGCTCAAGAACATCACCATGCTCCCCATAACACATGGCTCGGGTGCGTGCCCGACAAGGGCATCGGAACCATGGCACTCAAATTTCGGAAAAAGACATCCGCTCCTCGGATATTTCACGTCACTCTCGAGTTCGGCCCTAGTGGAGCCCACCTCTTACGAACTCCTCAAAAACGAGGACACCATTAATGACGCGCCCTAGCAGTCGCTGCGCACTGCCGCCTATCTTGAGCTCGTGGGTGAACGCACCAACTGCTGGTTCCAGCACCTTTACCCCGCTTTGGCCCACAGGGCCCACTATACCCTTGCGGAGAGCTGCAACGAACTTGTCTCGATCAGGCAAACCGACCAACCGCTGAAGATCTCGGAACAAGGACTTCTTGATCCAGGCATGGGCGTATCCACGATTGACGTCTGCTTTGTTGTGTACCAAGAGGCCGCCGGCGGACACCGTGTAGGTATGCGAGGCCTCGACGGTAACGTTGTACACGGGAAGACTCTCCTCCCGACTTCCGCAAAACAGAGACGTGATCAGAGTAAAGCCGGGCAGTTAGGCGAAGGACAAGGCACTACATTCTTTTGGCTGGAGCGTTGGAGCGGAAGAGCGGGATGCGTCAGGGG
>JACQUZ010000017.1 GCA_016210055.1 Deltaproteobacteria bacterium
GTCCCGCACGAACCGACGGTTCCTTGGTAGCGGAACCTGGCGCGGATTGCCTGGAGGCTACCGGCTGGCAGGGTATAGGTCGTGGAGAGGACCTGGGCGTCGCGGGCGGTGGGCTTCAGGGATCCGATGAATGTCCACGTGGGGTTGTTGGCGTCGGCGGCATAGTACAGGTCAAGAGTATCCGTGCTGTAGGCTGAGTAGGCCCACACGGTCGCTTCGATCTTCACGGTCTTGCCGGCGCCCATGGGGGTGCCGTCGGTGGTTGCGACCTTGAGGCGATCGATCGACTCGTCGACGTGAAAAGTGCCGCTGGAGCCGTCGGCGCAGCTCGAGTTGATGGTATTGGGATAATTGGGCTCGGGTCCGACCGTCCCTCGCCCCTTGATGAGAGTCATTCCGGTGTCGCAATACGCTCCAGCGACGCTGCACTTCGGGGCCTTCAGCGTGGCGTTGTACGAGGCGATGATGCTCACGCTGACGCCCGCTGACGTGGTGCTGTTCCCGGCGAGGTCGAATGCCGTGGCGGTCAAGGTGTAGGTCCCATTGGGCAGGGAGGTGGTGTCCCAGTTGAGATAATTCGCGACGCTCGTTCCAATCGGGGCGCCGTTGGCGAAGTACTGGATACTGCTATATCCACTCGCGTTGACGCCGATGGTCGCCGTCCCATTGAGCACCGCGCCTGGAGCAGGCGTGCCGATGGAGATGGTGGGCGCCGTGTTGTCCAGGTTGAAGAGGACCGTGGGCGAGTACCCCGCGTTGCCGGCGTAGTCGACGGGCTTGCAATACACCGAATGCTGTCCATCGGCCTTGCCCGCGGCGACGGAGTCCCAGGCGATCGTGGAGACATTGTTCACGAGGTTTCCAACGCCGATCGAGGCGCCGTCCACGAAGAACTCGACGCCACTTACGCCTACGAAGTCATCGGACGTGGTGGCTTCGAAGGTCACTGTCTTGCCGACGTACTGGCCGGAAGTGGGCTTCGTGATCGAGCCGGTGGGGGGAATGTTATCGGCGTTGACGGTAACGACGGTAGACGTGCCAACGTTACCCGCCTTGTCGTACGCCTTCGCCTGAAGCGCGAGCGGGCGACTGATGATTCCTGGATTGAAGGTCGCTCGATAAGGGGACGCGGTGCTCACCCCAACCAGATAGCCCTCGACATAGAGCTCGACCTTGGCCATGCCGGAGCCGTTGGTGTTGTCGGTCGCGGAGGCCTCGATGGTGATGGGCCCCTTCAAGGCCGCGCCAGCGACCGGTGAGGTGATGGAGGTGGTCGGTGCCGTCGTGTCGATGGTGACGGTCACGGGCTCGGAATACTCGGTGGTGCCCGACAAGAAAGAGGCCTTGCTGGTCAAGGTATACGTGCCGCTTGCAGGATTCCAATTGGCAACATAGAGGCCAGTAGCGGCGTCGCGGGTAGCAATGAGGGTGGCAACAAGCGCGCCGTTCGCGTCCTTCACTTGGACCCGCACGTAGCTCAAGCCGTCTGTATCGCTCACCCCAGCCTTGACGGCGGCCGGCGTGCTCGTGATGTACGAGTTGGTCGCCGGAGAGTCGATCCAGGTCGTCGGATTCGGCCTTGGGCCAACGCCGAGGATGATGTTGTCGATGTCCACGCTTGCCCTTTGCTGTTCGTAGGGACATGGTCCCGAGCATTGTCCGCTGTAGACGTGACTGATCCACAGCCTGATGTCGGTCACGTTGCTAAGAACCTGCATGAATTCCGTCTCGCTAAGCCCATCGGTGCAACCCGCTTCGCACCACCACCCGGCCCGCGAAAGGTTAATGTTGTAGCGGTGCCATAACGTGCTGCTTGTGGCTGGCCCGTCGACGTCGATCGCTAGCCGTCTCCCGGCGCCGGTTAGCTTAACAACCCACGACGTGGCGGTCTTAACGCCGCCGGCATCTGGCTTGAATTTTAGGTCCCAAGAGAGGGTTCGGCCAAAATACTTGGAAAGGTCACCAAGGAACTTCGGCGGGGCAACGAGGGCTCCTTCATCAGATATCCAACGCCGAATGTACTCTAGACTGCCGTTTGCTTCACAAAGAATCGGGCAGAGGTAATCACCTATGCTTGCCTGCGTTAAAAAGCGATCCCCATATTGGCAGACGAGTCCCAAGAATGGGCAATTCCCCCCTGTGTAGGCGTCGAGAATGACAGGGTTGTTGATGTTGCCATCGATGTACTTATCGAGCACCAGCATCCGCCAGCCCTCCCCCGACGCATCGAAGTTGCTCACGATGGCGTTCGAGTACACGAAGGCGCCTTGGAGTATCCACCGCGTGCTATCCGCCGCAGGCCTTGCCTGCCAAGCAGCAAGTGACGCCTGCGTCGGAGAGGCATGTATCTCGGGAACAGCTCCGTACTTGCCCCCGACCAAGAACGCCTGCGGCTCGATCGGGCCATTGGTGGGCGAAACCCGGCTGCCCAAGATGTAGTCGGTCGGTCCGAGCTTGTCCGCCCAGACGACCATGTAATTTGTCCCATCGAACGCTACCGCCGGGTCATAGCGGTGCTTGCCGCCGGTGGCAAGGGATACGCCGCGCCCATCGAGCAGCGCTCCGTCGGCGCTGATTCGGCTGTAGTAGATGGCCGATTCGGTGGGGGTCGCCGTGCTCTCGATGTCCCGCCAGACAACGACATAGTTATTGCCGTCGAAGGCCGCGTCCGGGTCACCGAACGAGGTGTAGGTGTACGCAGGATTCTCCCTCTTCTTGATGATCTTGTCCTCGGTATCGATCAGGGTGTTGGCTTCCGCGAGCCGGCGAGCGCGGAGCTCCAGATCATTGCGAAGCCAAGAGCCGCTCGGGGTCACCTCGAACGCGACCAGGTAGTTGCCAACGTTCTTGTTGTACGCGACCGCGGGCGCCGCAAGGCCTCCGGCTGAATGCGAAGCCATCGAGTTGAGCTTGAGCGGCGTCCCATCAAGGACGTTGCCCGCGGAATCAAGCCTGACGCTGCAATATCCCAGGTGCCCCTGGCAGAGAGAAACCACGAGCGTGGCCGAAGTGCCCTGGGCAATGGCGGGCGAATCTCCAGGCATGATGGTGAACCTGGGCTTCTTGATCGAGCCATCCTTGCCAATGAGCGCACCCTCGACCTGTGAGAGCGTTGCCACCGAGTAGGTGAGGTTGCTGTTGCCGTGATCCCAGGCGACCAGATAGTCGGTTCCGTTGAAGACGACCGAGGGCCTTGCCTGGTTTCCCGGCCCTGTCGCGATGGCGAATTCAGGAGCCTTGGGGGTTCCGGATGCGTTGAGGAAGACCCCGTAGATGTCCAGCCCATCCGGAGACGAGTCCCTGGTGGCCTCGAACACGAGAAGATAGTCGTTTCCGTCCGAAGCGACTGCGGTTCTGGTCTGCGTGTCCGTGGCTGATTGGGTGATAGCGAACGTCGGTCCCGACAGCAGTTCCCTGGCGTGCTCGGAGACTTCGACTTCTGGGGGTTGGGTGTCTTCATGCCCGCACGCTGCTGTTGCCAGCAGTGCGAGGCAGATTGATGGGTTGAGGATTTTCTTGGCCTGCATAATGCTCCTTCTGCTGCTACTGAAAAAAAGGTTCTAATTAGACAGCGCGCGGATTGTATGGAGAGGGAGGGTGATGTCAACCGGAAACATACCTATCCCTTGCCTATCGAGCGGTGGGTCGCGGTAGTGGGAAATCTCGAGTGCCTCTTTGCCTATTGGGGGGGGGCGACAAAAAGCGGCCTGGTTAGCTAACTTTTTCGTATTTTGGAGCCGGTTCGTGGGCTGAAGAAACCTTCTTCGACCGATAATCGCATGAACAATAAAAGGGTTTTCGGGCGCGAGGGATAGTGCTTTCTCTTGGTATGCCGGATGCTTCTGCGGGGTGCGTCATGGCGCCCACGGCATCCGTTGTGAGGGTCGGTCTCGTTCTTCTCTGTGCCTTTGGTTGCCCCGCATGCGAAGCCCCGCCGCGGGAGCTCGATTCGGATGATCGGGACTCCGGAGTGGCCGATCATGCTGCCCGATCACGTGACGCCAGGGTTTCACAGGATTCATCGCTGGATGGCTCGTCCCTGAGTACGAATCCCGACAGCGAACCCGCAGATGCCTACCCGTTTTCCGACGCCGTGGTCGGAATCGATTCCATCGCTGATGCATTCCCAGCGATCGACACTGGCCAAGATGCCGCCCCACTTGTCGAGCTTGTTGTGACGAAGAGCGGACGCGGGAGTGGGAAGATTCAGTCCTACCCAGCCGGTCTCTCGTGCGGCTCGACATGCAGCGCGGCCTTTCCGATGGGGACCGACGTTAGGCTCTCCGCGTCGGCAGACGATGGCTCCGAGTTCGCCGGGTGGACGGGCGATTGCCAAGGAAAGGACACGTGCATTGTTTCACTCGAAGGCCGAGTGGCGGTGGACGGGCAGTTTGGGGTTGAGGATCCGGATGGAACTTGGATCAAGCACGTTGGGGGGAAATACTACGAGAGGGTGCGCAGTCTCGACGTGGATGCGAAAGGGAACGTCATTATCGTCGGGACCATCGGGGCCAACCTAGACTTTGGGGGCGGTGAAATCGAAAGCCTTGGGAGCTGGAATGGTTTTGTCGTCAAGTACGCGTCGGACGGATCTTTCCGGTGGGTGAAGCGAATCGGGGCTCTCTCGCGCACGCTTACAGACTATAGCGATGCCACTCAGGTCGCGGTGGACGGCCAAGGCAACGTAATCGTGATGGGCTGGTTCGTTGGAACAATCGACCTGGATGGCGTATCGCTGACGGGCCCTGGGCGAGATATCTATGGGAGGGACAACAGGAGCGTTTTCATTGCCAAGTACTCCCAGGACGGCGACCTCAAATGGGCCATGCGTTACGGCAACGAGCCTACCACTGAATTTCGTGCATACGGCGATGTAACCGGATTAGCCGTGGACAACTCGGGCAACATTTCTTGGATAGGAGCTTTCTGCGATCCCGTGGACGTGGGAGGCGGAACGGTGGACGCCCGCCCGTGCCCGTATGTTACGTGGGTCCTTGTGAGGCTAGATCTCGACGGAGTGTATCAATGGTCCAAGTCTTCCGAAGACTACTTTCTTGATGTCGCTGCGGATAACCAGGGCAATACGCTCGCAACGCTTGAATCTACGGGTTATTCACCCATACTCGTGCGTTACTCAGCCGATGGCGCCGTTGTGGGCTCCATTGACGCCCGCGGAACGTACCCACGCGTGGCTGCCCAGAACGTGGCCGTTGACAAGAATGGCAACATCGCCGTCGTTGGCAATGCGTCGGGTGTGTTCGATCTCGGATGTGGACCAATCGGCAGTTCGACGAGTGTTTGGACTTTCGCCGCCTATTTCTCGAACACGGGGTATTGTCTAGCTAGCGGTGTAGTCCTCGACTCGGCTGGTGGCTGGGGGCCGCAATTCGCCGAAATCGCACTTGACCAGGACAACCTGTGGCTCATCGGTTCGGGATTCATCGCGAGCTACCGAGCCTCGAGCGGGCACATCGGCCCCCGAGTGCTGCGGTTCAAGGAAACGCTGGGCGGCGCCTACGGCACTAGCATCGCCATCTCCCCGTCGGGGTATCCTGTACTTGCAATGATGTTTGAAACACTGGAAAGAGACGTGACCTTATCCGGGCAGACTTTCCACAGTGCCGGAGAAACAGACATCCTCATCCAAAAGAGAGCGCCCTGAGCTTCTTTGAGGGGATGCTTGGGCATCCCCGCGGATCCATCAGCCAGTGAGCCGCAACGCCACGCGCCGCTCGTCGACGCGCCGGGGCGGCGGAAAGCGGTGGAGTCCGGGGCGTCTCAGGCAGGGACCGCGGAGCTCGGCCGAGTGAGCACACGCAGCGCTTCGCGAAGTAGCGCCATGAAGTCGCTCCCCGATGGCACCCTCTCGAGCGCCTGCAGCGCGGCCTGTTCGGCTTGTCTCGCACCGAACCCCAGGAGTGGAGATAGGCAATCCAGGCTCGGTACAGTTCTTCGATGAATTGCTCCAAGCCGAGCCACCGCCTCCGCCCAAGGGGCACTCGCATGGCGGGGGTCCCTCGATCGTCTCGTTGGCGGCCATGCAGGCTCTCGTCAAGACGTCTTCCCACCCAGAAACCACTCGCGAGAGGTTCCTCGAAACTCTCGGCGAGCGCGACCGGTGGATGGCCTTATTCCGCTCCCCGTTGAAGTAGAACCTCAATGCCCTCCGCTTGTGGCGGACCGTGGTGGCGAGGAAGAGCTTAATGCCTGTCGAGCTCGGGGAATTCGTGGTGGGCCGTGCAAGCGCCCGGTGATTGATCCTGGTAGAGGAAGTACCGATCGACCACCGCATGGACGCTCGCGTGTGTCCACCATGCGCCCCATGCACTCCTTCGCATGATCGGTAGGAGGTAGTGATCCACGTCCCAGTGCCCCCTCTGTGCCAACGTGACTGAATCCCTGCTCGCCCTCGACACTAATTTTGGGTGGGGTCGCTGTCTCAGTCACGTTGGCAGAGAGGGGTCGTAATGGGGCCGGACCTTCGTCCCCTACGCTGGCCCAGGCCTTGCTCTGCGTGCGGCCTGCGCGGCGTGGCGTTCAGGGCTAGCGCAGATACCGTAGCTGAATCAGGTTTCGCTCCGACAACGGATTGGCGCCGGCCACGCTTGTCCAACCGCAATAGCCACCGCCGTATAGGCCGACTCTCCGGCCAATGTCATAGGTAGTCAAATACGTGTCTGTCGACCCATAGAGGGTGCTGCCAGCGGCTTGGAAACCTTGGGGCAAGAACTGATCCGGAGCGACGACGAATTGAGTTCCCCGCAAGTCGAGGACGGCCGTCCCTGCTTGGCTCAAACTCCCCTTGCAGTCCATGGCTGTGCCGTACGGCATGGATGTTACCGGCGTCACCGAACCGTGCAGTAGAGAGCCTGAGCTCGTGGAATAGGTTCGGTCGTTCCCATCGACCATGAGAAACCAAGGGATGATCCTGACTCGCTGGTACCTCGTAACGACGTCCGTCCCTGGCGAGGCCCCGCCCGCGGCGTAACGTGAATAGTTTGTCGTGCCGTTGACCGTCAGATACTCGGCGGGTGATCCGGACGCCATGCCGCGGCAGTAGGCCGTCCATGGCCTGTTGAGATCGAAGGCGTGGTACAGCGTGTAGTCGTTGTCGGGGGCGGTTGGCCATGTCTCAAGAATGTTCGCGCAGGTCGAGGGAGGCAGGTCGCTCAGGGGGGGAGTCGGATCCAACTGACAGGCAGACCGACTCGTCGGTCCAAAACCGGCGCGGAGAATGGAGCTCGAATCTGGCCAACTCGCCGCAATCGTCGTCACCCCGTTGGGGGCGCACTCTATCGCCGCCATGCTCAGCGCGCATTTCACCAGCGCGTCGCTGTGCGACAAAGACGCAGGCGAGTCACGACACGAATACCTGTCCCCATCGCAGTTCCGGACGCAGCACCAGGAATATTCACGACATGTTGTGTCAAGTGTCAGATTGCCCCCAGGCGAAACGTAGCTCAGGAAACGGGTATCCTCGCTGGTACGCGTGCACGAGCTTGGATTCGGAGGCAAAACAAAAAGTGAGGACAGTTGATAAAAGCTTGGCGCGCACGTTCCGTCGCAGGTCCACCCTAACCAGCTGTTGGCGAACTTCCCGGGCACGTTCACGAAAAGCGGATGGTTGTTGAAATGGTACATTCCAAAGGTGGCGTATTCTGCCGATGTATCGCCTGTGGACGGGGCGCCCGGAAGAAAGTGAAGATCGTACGTACCGACGGCTTTCTGTTGGTATAGGTAGAGCTGACGGAGCGGATCCCTCGCCTGGTCGCCGAGAAACGTAGCCGCCGTATTGAGGATGCAGTCCTCCTGCGACTCGGCTGGGATTTCCACTCTGGCCGACACCGCGGTCGAGTCGTTATTATAGGCGCCGTTCATGTGGACCGCGAAGTCGATGGTCTGTCCGCTGGTGAGCCTGACGCTTCCAGAATACTGAACCGGCTGGTCATCGCGCCAAATGGACTCTTGCATCAGCGTTGTTGAGCCGGCAGCTCGAATGATGGCTTTCACCCCATCCGTACCGGAACCGGGCAGCCCGGAGTTCTCATCGATGGTTCGGAAAACAGCACGCACGTTGTACGTGCGTGTCTTGGGCGCCGTGAAACGAATGACCGACCACTTGCCCGTATTCGACGGGTGGACGCCGATTTCATGCGGGAGGAGAAACGCCGACGGTGAATCTGCAGGGCTTCTATTCGAATCAAGTGGATTGAAAAACGTCCTCAAGTACCCTCCGGGCTCGGAGGAAGTCTCCCAAATTTGCAATGAATGGCCGTCCGTTCTGTGTTCTGGGTGGAGGGTGAAGTCGTGGCTAGGATAGCTTGCCCAACCGTACGACCACGCACCGGCTGGGTTGCTCGTGGCGTTGAAGTCGCGAGCCGCATCCCAGCTCTGTGGTGGCGTTGCGCTCGTGAGCACCCCCGTGCTGAAGTGCTCGACGGAGGCGGTCACGAGGATCCGGTTCGGATCTTCGGGATCAGCCGTCACAAGAGTAGGCCGCGCTTCGCAGTTCTGGAAGTCGTTCGCACAGAGCCAGAAGACAGGACGGGTGACTACGCTGGACGTGGCCACCGTGACCGTGAGGGGCGGGTCGAAACGGGCGCCCGACGGCTCGAAGCGGAACACGGGACGGATGACGGTGGATGTCGATGGGAGATCGGCTCCCGCCAAGTCCGGCTGGTAGTCCACGCCGACGCTGAGCGGCACGGGTGCTGTGGCAGGGACACCGTCGATCGTGACGACGGTACTTGGCGCTACATCCACTGCCACCTCTGACTGGGCGAGCGTCTGGGGTTCGGGCACCCCAGGAACGATGGACTGGTGAGTCGTGCAGGTCGGGCTGTCAGTACGGCAATCCGTGCCTTTCTCCTGGCACACGAGACCGACGCCGCGCGCCGGACACGAAGCGTCGCAGACAGAGGGCCGCGTCGAGTGAGTGCAGCTGCCACTCTGACAGACGTCGTTCGTCGTGCAGTCACCGTCGTCGACGCAAGCGGTGCCGTCCGGCTTGGCCGGAGTAGAGCACTGTCCCGTCCTGGGTTCGCACACGCCCGGGTCGTGGCACACGTCCTCTGCGACGCACTCCACCGGAACACCGCTTTGGCAGCTACCGGCCTGACACGCATCCGCCTGGGTGCAGGCGTTGCCGTCGTCGCAACCAGTGCCGTCGGGGGCGACCGGGTTGCTGCAAGCACCCGTACGGTAGTCGCACACACCCGCGGTGTGGCAAGCATCCTGGGCGGTGCAGAAGGTCGACCCGCACACGTTCATCCACCATTTGATGGGCAAGGTGCGACCGTCGACGAGCGGGGTGTATTCGCTCGCGTCGACGTTCTTGGCCTGCTTCTGTGACGTCACCACATCAACGTCTAGGAAGCCGGTCACGCGCCCGTCGATGAGGACGGAAATCCGATAATGCAGGTTGGGATCGAGGGAGAATCGGTCCGTGTGCCAATTGACGATGTATTGCTGTGCTACGGGATCCACGCGCACCGTCTCGGAGCCGGGACCGGAACTCGTCGTGAACATGGCGATCGGGTTCGCCCCGGGGGTGAGCGGCGTGATGGTCACTACTGGCTTCTGGGTCGCATCGAAAGCGCCTTGCAGGGCCGGCGGCGTGGCCAGCGGAGGCAACCAGAAGAACCCTACCTGCCCACTGCTGTGCGCCTCGTCGGAGATGATTCCCTGCATCGACGTTGCTACCGGCGTGACCGGCGCGGGCTCGCGGCTCGAGCAAGACAGGCTCGCAACCGCCGCGAGTCCAACGACGGTCCAATTGATTCCAAGGGATTGACGGAACGACTGAGAGCTAAACTGCTTCAAGATAAACTCCTTCTATATAGACGATGTCGCTGAGCAAGGGCTGCCTCCTAGCATGGCTTCCGCTACCCTGTCAAACCGTCTGCTCGCGCGCTCGCGCTGGGCCTGCACGCCTGACATCGCTCCTCGCGCTGAGACGAAGCCTGCGTAGGTAGGCACGGGCATAAATGCCCCTGGCGGGGCATTTATGCCCAATTCCGCCCAGCCTTGTCGTCGCCTGGCTCTCGTTTCACCAGCGACGGATCATGCTATCCTTGGCCGGGTGTACGGCCCTGGCTGGGACAGGACGCGGGCGTTCTCCTCTCTTACCCGCTTGGCGACCTCCCTGGTGCTCGCCACGTTCCTTCTCGCCGCCGTGGAGACCCTGCGGCTTGCCCTGGCGCGCGGGCTTGCGTTCCCAACGGCGTTCGAATGGCTCCTCCTGTTTCTTTCCCTGGCGGCGATTCTGGGACTCGGCGCGCTCCCCTGGTTTCTCATGGAGCTCGGCTGCGTGGCGGTGTCTCTTCGCTGGAGAAATTCGCCGACTTGGCGGCTCCCCCGTTCGCCCCGGCTCGCGGGGATCATCATTGGAGCCGCCTTTTTCCTCCTCGCCAGCTGGTACAAGGAATACCTCTTCGAGACCTTCTACATCACCCACGCCTTTGATCAGGTGCGCCGGGTCGCCCTTGGCTTCTCGGCGCTAAACGTTGTCCTCACCGTGCCTCTCGCTGCCTCGGCAGTACTGGTGGGCCTCTCGATCGAGCGGATTCTTACCAGGCGACCAGGCATGGCCCAGCCTGTGGTACGTGCCTTGCGCCTGGGCGCCCCGTTGGTACTCGCTGCTGCCACGTACGGCCTTGTAGTACGGCTTCAGATGCTCCTCCCTCGCGAGGTGCTCCTCGCCGCTACTTCAGCCCTCCTGCTCCTTACCCAGGCGGCTGCCAGCGGGCTCCTGCCTAGGAAGGAGAGGGCACCGAGCCAGCGCCGGGCCCTCGCGTCGGGTTTCGCCGTCCTTGCCCTTGCGGCTGCGGCTCTCATCCCGGCGAGTGGCGCCGTTCCCGTACTGCGGCATGCCCTCTTTCAGCGATCCCTGCTCGCTGCGCCGGTCCTTTGGTCGGCTGCCTGGCTCAGCGACTTCGATCGGGACGGAGCCTCGTCGATCATCGGCGACGCCGACTGCGCTCCCTTCGATCCCACCGTGCGCGCGGGCGCTATCGACATTCCTGGCGATGGCATCGATCAGAACTGCGTCGGCGGCGACGCAACCGGCGCGCCCAACGCCACATTTGTACCGCTTCAGCCGACCCCCTGGGCGCGTCAGGGAATGAACGTGATCTGGATCGTCATCGACTCCCTTCGTGCCGACCGAACCGCCGCGGGTGGGAGCAGCCGACCGCTCATGCCCCATCTCGACGCTTTTGCCCGCACCGCGGCAAGCTTTAGCCACGCGCGCGCCCAAGGCGCCTCGACAGGGGACTCGTTTCCGAGCTTCCTGTCGAGCCGGTACCCCATGTACCTGGCCCATCACCCAGACGAGGGCCGCATGGAATGGAGCCTCACGCGCGCCTTGCGTGAGGACGGATACCGCACCGCGATGGTCACGACCTTTCGATCGTACCCACGGAATCTCGTAGGTGACTTCGAGGTCGTGGAAGCATCCCTGGCCAGCCGCAAGAGCTTCCTTTACGGCGTGAGCTCGTTCGACCTGACGGCCAATGCCGAGACGATCCTGCGGCTCTGGCAGAACGAGCGCTTCTTCTTGCTCCTCCACTACTTCGATCCGCACGGCGTCTACATTCAACACCCGCGTTTTCGCTATGGCGACCGCGATGTCGACCGCTACGACTCGGAGGTATCGTTCACCGACGTAGCTTTGGGCGCGTTCTTTGATCTCCTCGAAAAGAACGGGATCCTCGACCGCACCGTCGTAGTGGTCTCCGCCGACCATGGCGAGGCTTTTGGGGAACATGGGCGCATTGCTCACGGAGGTGCGCTGTACGAGGAGCTCGTGCGCGTCCCGCTGGTCGTAAAGGTGCCCGGGCTCCCGCCCCGGTCCATCGCTGCACCGGTTGGGCTCATCGACGTTGCGCCGACGATCCTCGCCCTCCTCGGCATGCCTGACCCTGGTCGACTTCAAGGGCGCAGCCTGGCGCCCCTTCTTGCCGGCGACGACATGGCGCCGGCACCCGTGTACCTGGATACGGAGTGGCCGGGGGTAGGGCGCCTTCTAGGGGTGGTCACCTCCGACCTGAAGTACGTGATCGATCTGAGCACGGGCGCCGAGCAGCTGTTCGATCTTCGCGCCGATCCGAGCGAGAGGGTGAACCTGGTTTCCCGTCATGGCTCGCTCGGCGACGAGCCGCGGGCGCTCATCGCCCGCACCTGCGATGGCATTGACTCCTCGATCTTCTCGGTTGCTCGTTAACCCTGGACGTCCAGGCGCAATGCCCCCTCGTGGACCACGACCGTCACGCGCCCACCCTTCTTGAGCGAGCGGAAGAGGATCAAGTCGGCGAGAGGTCTCGCGAGCTCCTCTTGAATCAACCGGCCCATGGGCCTGGCGCCGTACATGGGATCAAACCCCTTCTCCGCGAGCCAGGCGCGCGCCTCGCTGTCTAGCGTCAGCGTGACCTCCTTCTCTTTCAGCTTCTCCTGAAGCTCTCCGACGAGCTTGTCCACGACCTGGGCAATGGATTCAGGGCCGAGCGGCTCGAACGCAATCCACGCGTCCAATCGGTTGCGGAACTCGGGGCTAAACGTGCGCTCAATCGTTGCCTTTGACCGCGAGGTAGTCGAGACACTCGCCTTGCCCGAAGCGAATCCGGGCTGCCCCGCCGTGAGCTCGCGCCCGCCCGCGTTGGTCGTCATGAGCAGGATGACATGCCGGAAGTCGGCCTTGCGTCCGTTGTTGTCGGTGAGCGTCGCGTGGTCCATGACCTGCAAGAGCACGTGGAACAAGTCGGGATGGGCCTTCTCGATCTCGTCGAGAAGGAGCACCGCATTGGGGCTCCTTCGTATCGCATCGGTGAGCAGGCCACCCTGATCGAAGCCCACGTAACCCGGTGGGGCGCCGATGAGCCGGGCGACAGAGTGCTTTTCCATGTACTCGCTCATGTCGAAACGGATGAGCGCCACGCCCAGGATCCTGGCGAGCTGCCGCCCGAGCTCGGTCTTTCCAACGCCCGTGGGACCCGAGAGCAGGAAGGAACCAATGGGCTTGCCCTCCATTCCGAGCCCGGCTCGGGAGAGCTTGATTGCCGAGGCGAGGGCAGAGATGGCGCGATCCTGGCCAAAGATGACCTGCTTGAGCGCCGGCTCGAGCTTGCCGAGCGCATCCTCGTCGGAGGCCGAGACGGTCTTCGCCGGGATCCGCGCCATCTTGGCGACCGCCGCCTCGACGTCCTGCACGTCGACCACCTTCTTGCGCGCGACCTCGGGGGCGAGGCGATTGGCAGACCCCGCCTCGTCGAGCACGTCGATCGCCTTGTCGGGGAGGAACCGCTCGTTGAGGTACTTGGCCGAAAGAACCGCCGCGGCGCGGAGCGCCTCGTCGGAGTAGCGCACCGAATGGTGCTCCTCGTAGCGCGAGCGGAGTCCCTCCAGGATCTGGACCGTATCCTCAATGGAGGGCTCGTCGATCTCGATCTTCTGGAAGCGGCGCGCCAGGGCGCGATCCCGTTCGAACGAAGACTTGTACTCCGGGAATGTGGTCGCCCCGATGCACCGGAGCTCCCCGGAGGCGAGCGCTGGCTTGAGCAAGTTGGAAGCGTCCATCGAGCCCCCGCTCGTGGCCCCTGCTCCCACGATCGTGTGGATCTCGTCGATAAAAAGGATGGCGTCGCGATCTCCCTGGAGCGCGCGAATGATCCCCCGCAGTCGCTGCTCGAAATCGCCGCGGTACTTTGTCCCTGCGAGGAGCGCCCCCATGTCCAGCGCGTGGATCGTGGTGCTCCTCAGGAAGTCCGGGACCTTCTTCTCATGGATCGCCAGCGCCAGCCCCAGGGCGATCGCGGTCTTGCCCA
>JACQUZ010000167.1 GCA_016210055.1 Deltaproteobacteria bacterium
GCGAGATTCTGCCTGCACGGCCTTGTTGAGATCGGCGATCTCCTTGGTAGACGCGCCTGCCCGCTCCGCCAGGTCTTTGATTTCGTCCGCTACGACGGCAAAGCCCTTGCCATGCTCTCCCGCCTGCGCGGCGATAATGGCGGCGTTCAGCGCGAGGAGGTTCGTCTGCTCCGCGACGTCGTCGATGACCTCGAGAATCTTGCCGATCTCGCCGATCTTGTTCCCGAGGGTCGCAATGACCTTCACGGCCTCCTCGCTGGAATCCTTGATGCGGTTGATCCCATGGATGGTCTGGTTGATCGCTTCGACGCCAAGGCCAGCCGCCTTGGTCACCTCTTCGGAAAGGCGGGCGGTCTCGTTGGCGTTGGTCTCCACTTGATGGATCGAAATATCCATCTCGTTCATGGAGCTCGAGGTCTCTTCTGCCGTCGAAGACAGGTCTTCGACGTTTTTCGCGACATCCTTGATCGAGAAGGTCATCTGCTCGATTGCGCCCACGGAGTCCGACACGCTCGACGAGAGGGTGGCCATGTTGTCTGCCACCTCTTGGTTTGCGGCGGCCATCTCGAGGATCGAGGATGAGGCCTCCTCTGCCGCCGAGGCCAGGGTCTCGACGTTTTCTGCTAGCCCCTTGAGCGTTGCCGACATCTCTTGTAAGGAGGTGGCGGTATCTTCGATGGCGCTCACCTGGCGTTGGACGCCTTGCGCGAGCTCGTTCAGATCCCGCTTTGCGGCGGACACGGAGCGATCTTGTTCATCCGATGCGTCGGCCATGTCGCTGAGGCGGGCACGCATGTTCTCACGCAAGCTATCAAGCTCGCCGATGATCGGTGCCAAGGCCTCGTCGTCGAATGACGGAAGCTGACGACTCAGGTTGCCTCGCGACAGGTCGCGGACCGAATCCTCGACGGTCTTGACGCGTGAACGCATTGCGAAATAAAGGACCGCTGGCACGGTCCCAGCGATCGCTACCATGGCCACTGAAACCGCACGCATGAGCGGAGTGTGGTAGGGGAGTGCAACGGCTAGGAGCGCTAGGGCGATCGGTACCCCTGCGGCCACCAGGTGGAGCGGACCACCCTGCGCGCGGCGACCATACGCGGTGTCGTCACTCATGTGCGGGATACTCCCTCGTTTCGCCACGATATCATCAGAGAGGCCGCTTTCGCAACGGAGTTGAAATGTCTTTTCAGAACTCGCGGGCGCTCTGTTCGAGGCTTCTCGACAGATCCTCGGCCTGGGACTCGGTTCCTACATCCTGGCCAGGTTCTTGATGGTTGCTCGACCCCGGGGGCTCTGTCCCTTTTCTAAAGTACACCCAGGTTCCCGGGATACCCGGATTGGCTGGGAGCCCTGATTCGCGATTAATCCGCGAACCCACGACTCCGCCAGGTGGAGTGCCTGGGACCAGCATGCCGGGTCGTTCCCCCTCGACCTGGCGGACCAGGTCGACCCAGAGCGGGAGTGCGGCGTGGGATGCGTCTTCCCTGGGACCAAGCGGAATCGCCGGGTCGTCGTGACCAATCCACGTGGCGGCCGTGACGCGACCGGTGTAGCCGACGAACCATGCGTCGGTGTTGCCGTTGGTGGTTCCCGTCTTGCCCGCCACCGGCCGGCCGAGGAGACGAGCGCTTCGTCCGGTACCGGCACTCACCACCTCGGCAAGCATCGACGACATGAGGAACGCCGATTGGGGATCGAGGACGCCGGGCGGGCCCGCTTCGGTGAGGGATGCGACCAGCCGCTCGAGCCTCCGCCGAGGGTCTAGAAATGGATCGAGAGGCGAGGCGCGGTCGACGACGACCCTCGTGCGGTCAATGACTCGGGTGACCACCACCGGGTCGACGCGCTTTCCCCCGCTCGCGAAGACCGCGTAGGCCCGGGCCAGTTGCCACGGGTGCACGCAGGATGAGCCGAGGACGAGGGGCCTCACCGGGGCGAGTGCCGTCGAGATCCCGAGGCGCCTCGCGATCGACACCGCCGCCTGGGGGCCAATTCGGTCGATGACATCGACCGCGGGAGGGTTGAGAGATAGCGCGAGCGCCTCTTGCGCGAGCACCGCGCCGCGGAACCCATGGCCGCTGCTCGTGGGTTTCCAGAAGATGCCGAGCGCGTCGTCGTATTCGGTGATGGGCGCATCGCGGAGCAGGCTGCCGGGCGTGATGGCGTTCTGCTCGATGGCTGCGGCGTACACGATCGGCTTGAACGCGCTGCCTGGCTGCCTGCAGGCTTGCATGGCTCGATCGAACTGGGAATCATGGAAATCCGTGCCACCGACGAGCACCTCGACGTATCCGGTCACGTGGTCAAAGACAATGGCACCAACTTGGGGTGGTGAGGTGCCTTGGCGCTTAGCGATCCGCGTCGTGGCCGCGCGGGCGGCAAGCCCTGCGCTTTCGTCGGCGGCGGGGAGCGCCGTTGTCTCGACGACGAGCCCACCGCGTGCGAGGGCCGCCGAATCCAAGTCCCCAGCTTCCTTTCGGGCACGCTCGGTCAGCCATGGGGCCCTCGCGCCGTAGAGGTTCGGAGGAGGGAGAAGGGTGATGGGCTCCCCCAGGGCTGCGGTGAACGTCTCCTCGTCGAGGAATCCCGCTCGACGCATGCGCGACAGGACGTCGTCTCGTCTCGCGCGCGCGGCTGCAAGGTTGAGGTAAGGGTCCGCCCGGCCGGGTGCCTGCGCCAGGCCAGCGATGAGCGCGTGCTCTCCCACGGTGAGATCGGCGAGAGTCTTGGAGAAATAGGCACGCGCGGCCGCTGCGACACCGTAGGCGCCTGCACCGAGGAACACGTGATTCGCGTAGGTCTCGAGGATCCGTTCCTTGGAGTACTGACGCTCGATTCGGCGAGCCAAGAGCGCCTCGCGCAGCTTTCGCCGGACCGTGCGCTCGCGGCCAATTTCTTCGGGAAGGAGGTTTCGCGCCACCTGCTGGGTAATGGTCGAGGCTCCTTCGGAAATGCGCTGGTTGCGGTAGTTTGCGATGGCAGCACGGGCGACGGCCCTGACGTCTATCCCGCGGTGAGAAAAGAAGCGCACGTCCTCGGCGGCGAGCAGGGCGTGGACCAGCGTGGGCGGAAACGACTCGTAGGGCGCCCAGAGCCTGTGTCCTGCCTCTTTGCCCACCACGAAGGGAAGCTCTGCGAGCACGGTGCCGTCGGCGGCCATGATTTGGCTCGATCGAGGCGCGAGGCGTTCGTGCCCTGGGAGGTCAGGGACCTGGGGCAGGTCGCTCGTGAGCTGCTGGTAGCCGCGGGCCAGTGTGATGACCGCCACTTGCGGCACTGCGAGGAAAAGCCAGGCTACCGCGGCAAGCACGAAACGCCAGGCCGGGCCTCGGCGTGCCCGGTTCGCGACGCGCACGCGCCGCGGCGGACGCCCGCTTGCCCCGGTGGTCGGCTTCACGAGGCATTTCCCCACAGGGAAAGCTGCGTGGGCGGGCCGAGGAGACGGGCCTGGATGGCGCGGCTCTCCAGCTCGCGAACCAGCTCCCCACCACCACCGGTCAGGTACACCTCGCGCGCCCCAGTTTGAACAATATAGTCGACGAGATCTGCGTGCCCGGCTTGATCCAAGAGCGGGAATCCCGCGTCCACCCGTAGCTCGGCCAGAAAGGTGGGATCTGCCGCCCACGTGCCGACCAGGGCGAGCCGTGACGTGCGGAGCCTGGCCAATCCTGCTGCTCCCAGAGGCGATGGCGGCCAAATGACCACTTCTCCGGGACGAGGAGGCCCATTGAGCCGCCGAGGAAGAGGCACGCCGAGTCCGGCTTGCCTGAGGACGCGGACTTGCTCGACCATGAGCCGAGGTGCCCGGACGGGCGTGCCCTCGAGTGCCGCCATCACGTCCAGCGCCGCTCCGAGCGGCTCGGCGAGGAGCACGGGGGTCTCGCCAGCGCCACGAACTTTCTCTACCCAGTCCATGAGGTCACGCACGACATCGGCACGAGGCGGAGCGGGCTCGCGCTGATGGAACGGGGAAGCGTCGATGACGAGCACGTCGCAGCGGCGGATCTCTGCCCTGCCGGCGAATCCTTCTCCGTTGGGATTTACCGTGCCCGCGCAAACCACCCGAGCCATTGGCAGATCGACCGCGAGGGACGCGGCGCCAACCACGTGCCCCGACGGAAAAAGCTCCAGCCGCAGGTTCCCAAGGGAGAATGGACGCCCAAGGGGCACGGCCAGCTCGGCTCCCGCTCGGCGCCCTGCCTGTGTGAGGAGCTGGATGGTCGTCTCGGTCGCGATGATTTGCCGATGCCGACGCGCCTCCTTGACGCGCGCGCTGGTGACAAAGCAGGCGTCCCGGGCGTGCCGGGCGTCGCACCAAAGGGGCGTGCCCACGATGTGCACGCCACCCTTCCATTCAATGAGGCCGGGAGGCCCCTTGGGTCCCCTACCGCCTTTTTTCCGCGATCTCGTCAAAGCTTGAGCTCTCCCGGACAGGAACCCGCTCGGGCCACGGATGCTCGAAACGACTCATCATCCTGGCGGCGCAATGATACTGTGCGCCAAATGGCTCTGCGTACAGCCATCCGTAGACTTGCGCAACTCTTTTGGGTTCCCTTCTCGCTCGCCGCGTGTGGCGAAGGACCTGTGGCCAAAACCCACGTGCCCCCTCCGGTGGGCAACTTCCCACCTGGTTTCCTCTTTGGAACCGCGATCGCGCCGTACCAAGTGGAAGGCGGGCTCGTTCACACGGACTGGTACCAGTGGGAAAAGCGCTGTCCGGACTGCAGCGGCGAGTCGGCGGAGGCTGGCCCGGGCTTTTGGGAACGATATGACGTGGACTTGGCCAACGCCGAGCGCATGCACAACAACGCCCTTCGCCTGGGAATCGACTGGGCGCGCGTGTTTCCGACCGAGGAGTCCTTTCCGGGCAAGCCCGACCAGGAGGCAGTGCGCCGGTATCATGAGATGTTCACCGCGGCCAGGGCGCGAGGGCTTCGCTTGATGGTGACGCTGCACCACTTCGCGATGCCCACGTGGCTTCACGATCTCGATCGCCTGGACGCGAGGAAAGGCTGGATGGACCCGGAGACCGTGGATAAGTTTGCCCGGTTCGCGGGCTGGGCGGCCAAGGAGTTCGGCGCCGATGTTGACTGGTGGATTACGATCAACGAGCCGTTTGGTTACGTGAGCGCTGGCTGGCTCGGCGGGCTCTGGCCACCAGGGTACATGGCGAAAACCGATGAGGCGATCCAGGTCACCTGGAACCTGATCGACGGCCACGCCGCCGCCTATGATGCCATTCATGAAGGCGACGTCATGGACGCAGACGAGGATGGTGTGGCCGCATGGGTGTCCATCGCGCAACATAGCCGCGTGTTTTTTCCAAGGGATCCCAGCAAGGAATCGCATGTCGAGGCTGCAGAGCGCCTGCGCTATCTAAACAACCTCTTGTTCTTGGACGCGGTCATCTTGGGGAACGAGGACCGCAATTTCGACGGCGACTTCGTCGACGAAGTCGATCGCAAGTCCGATTCCAAGCTTGCCGGACGCCTCGATTTCATTGGGCTCAATTACTACGGCGCCTCGATGGTAGTCCCGCTCGGGACGGCGAGTGGATTCCCGTTTACCGGCGTGAGCTTCATGAACGATCTAGACACCTACGGCTTTGACAAGCCCAAGAACGACGTGGGCTGGGCGATCTATCCAGAGGGCTTCCGCGAGGTCATCGACGAGATTACCCACTACAAGCTGCCGATCCTCGTGACCGAGAACGGCGTGGCCGACGCCGGCGAGAACCAGCGCCCGAGGTTTCTTCTCGACCACCTGTACGTCCTCGCCAAGGCGATTGAGGACGGCATCGACATCCGCGGCTACTTCCACTGGACCCTCATGGACAATTTCGAGTGGTCCTATGGCTATTGCCCGGAATTTGGGCTCTTTCACGTGGACTGGAAGAGCCCCGAGCGCACCCGTATCGAGGGAGAAGGCGCCCGCGTGTACCGCCAAATTATCGACGCCAACACGGTGCCCACCAGGCTTTTTTCGAAGTACGAATACGGCCCGCCCGGCTACTGTACCCGACTTGCCCTATGAAGCTTTTCCGTAACCCCCTGGGGGTCATTTTTCTCACCGTGATGATCGATCTCCTTGGATGGGGGATTGTGATTCCGATCTTGCCCACGTACGCGCAGAGGCTGGGCGCGTCGGGCACGACCGTCGGACTCCTGGGCACCACGTTTTCTGCCATGCAGTTCCTGTTTTCCCCCGCCTGGGGACGGCTCTCCGACCGGGTGGGGAGGAGGCGGGTCATCATGGTGACCGCGATGGGATCGGTTATCGCCTACGTGGCGTACGGCCTCGCCGACTCCCTGTGGATCCTTTTCGGAGCTCGAGCCCTGGGAGGGCTCTGCGCCGCCAATATCTCCACCGCCCAGGCGTACATCGCGGACGTGACCACGAAGGAGACGCGTGCCCGAGGCATGGCCATCGTGGGGGCGGGCTTCGGCCTTGGGTTCGTATTTGGTCCGGCCATGTCGGCGATGGCTGCTCATCACTGGGGATACCGGGCGCCCTTTTTCTTGGCTGCCGGATTGGCCGCCATCAACGTGGCATGGGCAGCGATCGCGCTTCCAGAGCCAGAGCGTCGCGGGTCAACCGCGCGGAGCGAGCGCTCGCTCTCGGACGCAATGGCGATTCCCAACCTCGCCTTCTACTTGATGGTGTTTCTCGTGGTTACCCTCGGTTTTGCAAACGTGGAGTCGACCTTTGCCCTTTGGACTTCCCACGAGCTCGGGTTCGCCGAAAAGCAAAACGCCTACCTGTTTACCTTTATCGGGATCGTCCTCACCTCGGTGCAGCTCCTCGCCACCCGTCGTCTCTCGGCACGGTACGGAGATGCCAAGCTCATTGTCGCAGGAACGGCGCTCCTCGGGGTGGGGGCCATGCTGTTGCCGATGTCCACGGCCTGGTGGCAGCTCTTGATCCCCTGCGCGCTGCTCGCCTCGGGAAATGCCGTCAACTCCCCCTCCTTGATGGCGTCCATATCGAACAGCGCACCGGTGGATCGCCAAGGCGAAATGCTTGGCGTGGCGCAGTCAGTAGGTGCGATAGGGCGCATCGTCGGTCCGGGCCTCGGTGGGTTCCTGTTCGATCACGCCGGGCACGCGTGGCCTTACCGCACGGCGGCGGTGCTCATGCTCGGGGTCTCGCTGGCGGTTACTGCCAGATCAAGGCGCGGTAGAGATACACCCACGGCGCGATAAACAGCACGGCATCGATCCGATCGAGCATGCCACCGTGGCCAGGCAGGAGGTTCCCGGAGTCCTTCACGCTCCGGGCTCGCTTGATCATGCTCTCGACCAGATCGCCGCACTGCCCCAGGACGCCACCCAAAAGGGTCAGCGCGGCGCCGTGTCCCCAGCCGAGCTCGGGGAAGAACCAGAGGTTCGCCAGGACCGCCCCGAGAAATGCTCCGCCGAGCCCTCCGAGTGCACCCGCCCAGGTCTTGCCAGGGCTGATGGCCGGGTAGAGCTTCTTCTTGCCGAGCAAGCGTCCTGCGAAGTAGGCGCCCGTGTCTGAAAACCATGCGGTCATGAGGACCAGGTACACCCAGCCGGCTCCATGCGCTCCACCCTCGCTCTTGCACAGCGACAAGTAGGTAGGGAGAACGCCCGCATACACCACGCCAAAGGACATGGTGCCCAGGCGGGTCACCACCGTGGAGAGCTCACCGAATCGGAACAGGAAGAACAGCGCCGGCAAGACAATCGTCGCCGGAAACGCCACTGCAAAGCCGTGAGGCCAGAAGAACAGCGCGAGAGCGATGGCCGCGCCGAGGACCGTCCCCATGCGCCGCTCGATGGGATCGTCGAGGGTCATGGCAAAGTACTCGGCCAGGGCGACGAGGGTGGCCGCGAACACGATGGCCCAAAGGGCGATGGGGTTGTGCCAATTTATGGCAAGGACGAGCAGGGGTGCGAGGACCGCCGCTGTGAGGACACGAGTCGCAAGATTACCAACCTTCATTCATTCGCCTTGGCGCGGAGCTGCTCGGAGGTGAGGCCGAACCGCCGTTCCCGTCCCGCATACGCCTCGAGCGCCGTGTAGAGCTCGCCGCGCCGGAAGTCCGGCCAGAGCGTGTCGGTGAAATAGAGCTCCGCGTAAGCCGCCTCCCAAAGGAGAAAGTTGGAGATGCGCTGTTCACCGCTGGTCCGAATCAAGAGATCGAGCGGCGGCAAGTCTCTTGTCGGCAAGTAGGACGAGATGGTGGACTCCGTCAGTGCCTCTGGAGGGATCCGGGAGCGAATGGCCGCCCGGGCGGCGTCAACCAGGGCTTCCCTGGCGCCGTAGCTCAACGCTAGGCACAAGGTCATCGACTTGTTTTGGGAGGAGTCGCGGATGAGCGCGTCGAGCGGCTCTCGAACGATCGCGGGGAGTCGCTCGATGTGGCCGATGGCGATGAGCCGGATGTCGTTCTCCATGATCTCCTGCCGCTCCTCCAAGAGGTACTCACGGAGGAGCTGCATGAGCGCCTCGACTTCGTCCAGGGGGCGTTGCCAGTTCTGCGAGGAGAATGCGTAGAGGGTGAGACATTCGATGCCGACTTGGCGAGCGGCGCGCACGACGTCCCGAACGCTCTCGGCACCCTTGCGGTGACCTTCGACGCGGGGCAGGCCTCGGGTGTTGGCCCAGCGCCCGTTTCCATCCATGATGATCGCCACGTGGCGAGGTTGCATGTTCGGTCGCGAATACCATGCCGTGGCGTTGGTTGCAACCGGCCGGGCGATCCCGTAGGCTCGTAAAGCCTATTGCTTGCGTGATTGTCGGTCCAACGAGGTGCGTTCATGGGAATTTTTGCGAGGCTCGGCACCCTCATCAAGTCAAACATCAACGAGCTCATTTCCAAGGCCGAAGACCCCGAGAAGATGCTGTCCCAGGTGCTGCTCGAGATGCAGCAGCAGCTCGTGGAAGCCAAGAAGCAGGTCGCCATGGCGATCGCCGACGAAAAGCGCCTCCAGAAGCAGTTCGACGGCGAAAATGAGAAATCCAAGGACTGGGAGCGCAAGGCCATGCTCGCCGTCCGTGCCGGAGACGACGCTCTCGCCAAGGAAGCTCTTCTTCGCAAGGCTGAGCACGACGATATCGCCGGCCAGTACCAGCACCAGTGGCTCGCCCAGAAGGCTGCCGTGGACAAGCTCAAGGATGCGCTGCGCCTTCTCTCCAACAAGATCGATGAGGCCAAGCGGAAAAAGAACCTCCTCGTCGCCCGCAAGAAGAGGGCTGAGGCGCAGCGGACCATCGCGGAGACGATGTCGGGCCTGAGCGACGCCAGCGCTTTCGAGACGTTCGATCGCATGACCGCGAAGATCGACCAGCTCGAGGCTGAGGCGGAGGCGGGGGCCGAGCTCGCGGGCGCCCTTTCGGGGGATGATCTAGAGAGCAAGTTCAAGCAGCTCGAAGCGGGGAACCATTCCGCCGACGCAGCTCTTTCGGATCTCAAGGCCAAGATGGGGCTCGCAGCTCCTTCCAAGCCGAGAGGTGAGCTCCCCGCGGCCGGCCAAAGTTCCCTGACCGAGGAAGATCTAAAGGAACTTGAGGACTTGAATCTCGGAGAGGGCGCCGCGCAAGGTGGATCGGAAGAGGACGAACGCTCCTTCCGGAGTGGCAAGGACGACTAGGCCGACCCCGCGACGCCATGGCCAAGGCCCCGCCTTGACCGAATGCCGAACGGCGCGATACGATTTAGCACAGCCCAAGGTTTCCGATCCCGTGTCCTTTGCGCTCTACCTTTCGGTTTGCCCTCGGTCGCATCCCCGGCCGCGTTTTCGAAGAGTCCAGGAGAGATCATGGAGTTCCAAGACCGCCAGCTAACGTGCATTGATTGCGGGGAGTCGTTCCTGTTCTCCGCCGGAGAGCAGGAGTTCTATGCGAAGAAGGGGTTCAAGGAGGAACCCAAGCGATGCAGGCCTTGTCGAGAAGCGCGCAAGGTCAAGCGCGGTCCGGCTGGAAGCTCGGGAACCGCGGCCGCGGGAGGCCGCGCGATGGGAATGCGCAGCGCCAACCGGGGAATGGGCGACGATGAGGGGCACGGCAATCAGGTTCCGTCGAGAGATGACCACGACGAGGACAATATTGGCAACCGCCTCCCCCCGTCGCGGGGACCCATGGAGCCTCGTGATTTCGGCGGCCCCCGTGGAGCAGCCGGGACTTCGAGGGGCCCGAGGGAAATGCACGAGGCCACGTGCGCCCAGTGCGGCGGCGTCGCGCGTGTTCCGTTCCGGCCCGTGCCGGGTCGTCCGGTGTATTGCCGTGATTGTTACGGCGGACGTGGGGCGGCAGGGTAGCGAGTGGGGTCCCTCTTCGACCCACGCCGACTTTACGAGGACCTCTCCATTCGGTAGGCTGTCACCATGATGCGGCTGACATTGCCGCTGGCCCAAACTTCTGATTGGCTACGGGTTTTCGATCCCCGGGGGGGCGGCCTGTTCGTGCCCATGCAGAGCCCCCCCGAGACAGGGACGGAGGTCCGGGTCGAAGTCACGATTACCGAGGGTGGTCCCCGGGTGATCCTCAAGGGGAATGTCCTCACGCGCCGTGCCGTCGCTGATGGCCGTGGCGTTCCTGGCTGCACGGTCGCCCTTGCTGCGGACAGCCGGGAGAAGATTAATTTCCTGAATGGGTTTGTGCGCGGTGGTCTTATCAACCGGCGAGAGCGACGCCGCCTGCCCTTGCGCTTGCCGGTGACCTTCGGCACCCATGAGGGCCCAAAGAGCGCCTTCAGCCGGGACATCAACGAAGAGGGGATCTTCATCATTACAGAGAGCCCCTATCCCGAGGGAACGGTCGTCCACTTCTGTATCTTCGTTCCTGGACGGGACGATACGATCCCCTTGCGCGGGAGCGTGGGTCACACCGTGGTCGTCGAGGATCAGGACATCCCAGGGATGGGCATCGTGTTCACGTTCGCGTCTCCAGAAGAACACGCCACCGTCATGGGCATCATCGACGACCTAGAAGACGCGTTCTACAAGGGGACTCTGCCTGACGAGGTGATTACCTAGCACTTCTCGGCCAAGCTATCGAGCATTTCTCTCGCCTTCCCCGCCCACTCGCTGTCTGAATCCAAATCGAGGTATTTCCTCAAGTGAATCGCGGCCAACCCAGGCTTGTCCGCGCGCTGGTACAGAAGGGCCAGGTTGTAATGGGCATCGGCGAGCTCGGGACATGCCGCAATCACCCTGCGGTACTCAGCCACCGCTAGGTCGACCTCTCCGACATCGGCGAGGAGGTTCGCCAAGTTGTAGCGAGCTTCTGGCTGTTCCGGGTCGAGGGCGAGTGCCTTTTCAAAGGCGTCCCTGGCCTGCCCTCTTTGCCCTTTTCGCTCGAGAATGCTCCCGAAGTCGGTCCAGGCGGCCGCCATGCGCTCGTCGAGGAAAATGGCTCGCCGGAAGCATTCCTCGGCGCGGTCAAGGTCATCCTGGCTCTCGGCAGCAAGGCCTTCGAGGAATGCCGCGTATGCCGAATCCGTGCTGGTTGACACAGGCGGGCTCGCTTGGCCCTTGGGCTTGTCTGGGAACGAAAGGACCTTGGCGATTTGGGTGGTCAGCGCTGAAACTGCCAGCGAAAGCACGAGCTGGCCGGTGGCAGGCTCGAACGCCGCCTGATCCTCCCCGACGACGACGAGCTGATCTCCATACGAGCAGATGCGCAGGCTCGAGAGGGGTCTATCCACGTGAGGCAGGGCCGAGCGCAGGGCGTCCAAGTTCTTGCGTACCCGCTGCAGCGGCATTCCGCCGTCGAGGAGATCCTTGGCGACCTTGACCGACAGCAGGTCCTGGAAGGAATAGAACGCGCGTGCGCCGCGTCGGACGCTCGGGCCGACGAAACCCGTCTGCGCCCAGTAGCGCAGCCTGGCCTCTTGCAGGTCGAAGAGGCGCGCGACGTCTCTTACGGTGAACAGGTCGCTCACGATGCGTGTGAAGAGCGGGTGATTCGGGCCTCTACATCTGCATCCAGCTGCACGCGGGTCCCGATGGCCCGCGCCCGCAGGTCGATACTCACCTGAGAGAGCAGGACTCCTGCCCGTTCCTGCGCATCGGCCGTGGCCATGGCAATGGCGCGCTCGCGGACGCGCGGGTCGTGCACCGCAAGAGCCGCGACCTCTCGGGCGCTGGCCAGGTCGCACGCCTCGCGAACCGCCGCCGCCGCCCGCTCGAGGTCGACCGTGATCATGGTGGAGCCGAAGTAGCCATCCCCCTGCACTTGGCCCTCCGACAAGACCTCGGCTGCGTCGAAGAGGATGTCCACTGCGGCAGACGAGAGCTTGATGCGAATTTCGCGTTCAAAAAGGGAGACGCGCCGTGCCAGGGCCATTGGCTTTCGCACGGGAGGCAGGGGGGAGGCGCACATGGTCCGTTCAGGGTAGCAAAGCCCTGGCGGGAGCGCGAATTCCCGCTCCGAGACCGCACTCCTCTTCGAGGGTCGCGATGGCGGGATCGTCGGGCGCCAGTCGATGAGCTTGCCCTAGGACCGTGCGGGCGGCCTCCAGGCGCCGAAGCAAGCAGTAAAACCGGGCCCGCTGGAACGCATTCCAGAGGAGCAGACGCAATGCCCCAACTCGATCGCGCGGGGCGGGACTCGACAGGAGAAATCTTAGCTCGTCGGCATGCGTTGCGTCCGCCGCCTCACGTTGGGCACGGGTGGTATCGCTCGGGGGACTCGCGGTAAACCACGCGACCAGCCCGTCGGGAACAAGGTGGGGGAGAAGCGGCTCGTCGAGATTGAAATGGAGCTCGAAGGCCACCGGGCGGTGGGCCGCGACTTGTGCCAAAAGGGGGATCGGAGTGGGCGCGCCTGGAGTAAATGGTGCGTTGACGAGGGGCGCTAGACTTGGCTCCCTCCGCGCGAGCGCCTCTTTTGAGCCAGGGTAGGAGAGCAATCCCCGATCGACATGCGTGACGTCGGGGCGGTATCTCTCCACGGCCGCAAGTGCCCAAGCCTCAAAGAGCGTTTCGAAGTACGAAGTCACGAGGAGGGTACGAGGTGGCAGGGCGTCGAACCACATTCGCGCGTGTTGATCGGCAGCGAGGGCGTTTCGCATGGAAGCCTGCGTCGCGTGTGTTCCGGCCAGAGCCGAGGGAATCAGCAGTCCAAGTAGCCCCAGCCCCCACTGGGCCGGAGCGCGCGCCTTGGGAACCCGCGCGAGGACGCCATCGGCGAAAATTCCAATCCCGGCGGCCGCGAGGAGAAAGAGCGCCGCCAGCGCAGGCAAGAGGTAGCCGTGGGCGTCGGGGTTGTCGGGATCGAATCCTACGAGCGCCGGTCCGATGGAAACGCTCGCGAGGACACCCGCGAGGAGTAGTCCATCGCCACGCGTGCGGCGCCGCCGGAGCAGCAGGTATGCGCCGGCGAGGGCAAGAAGACCGAACCATGGGCTGGCCTGCTCCAAGAGGACCCCGGCTACTTGAATGGCATCCCCGGCTCGGGTGTCATGTCGCTCGCTCGATAGGGACTTCTGGAATGCCTGGGCCGACACGGTCCAAGCGAAGCGCGAAGGGGTGTCTGGGTCGCCCCAGTTGACCATGGGGTCCCTCGCGGCACGCGCGGGAAGGTAGAGGAACGCGAGGAGCCCGAGCATGCCGAGGAGAGCGGTTCGGAACGCAGCGCGCGCGCTCGGCCTCGCGGATAGCGCGATCGCCGCGGCGGGCAGGAGGAAGAGAACTGCCACGAAGTGGTGATTGGCCAGCGCCAAGCCACAAGATAGGCCCGCCGAGGCCAATGCACGTGGATCGCGGAAGGCCACGTACCGCCTCACAAAGACCAAGGCGGTCACAAGGAGCGCCGCCGTCAGAGCATAGACCTCGGCCCGCACCGCCTGGTGCCACGCCGAGAATGTCGCCCCAAATCCCAGCGCTACTCCCATGGCCAAGAATGCGCGAGAAACTCGTGTTAGGGCACGTGCAACTTGCGCGAGCAGCTCGCGGCCGACGACGTAGACCAATGCCACGGCCATCGCCATGGCGACGGCCGACGAGAGGTTTACTCGGAACGGCACGTCCCCGAAAGGGATCAGCATGGCGGCGCGGCCGAGTACTGCCACGAGAGGGTGCCCGGGCGGGTGCGGGATGCCCAGGCTAGCGGATGCGGCCACGAACTCGGCGGAGTCGAGCCACCCGCAGGCAGGAGAGGTAGTCCACGCGTAGGCGCCGAGGGCGATGGCGAAGATGAACAAGGCGCCCACCATGCCAGTTTACTCCACGAACGCGCGCATGGTACTAAAGGTGGGCCGTTCCGAGGCGTACGCATGGCGCTTGACCTGCAAAGATTCCCGATCCTCGTAGTCGATGACGAGGAAGACAACCTCGACGCATTTCGCTTCAACTTCAAGAAGTCGTTCCAAGTCCTTACCGCCATGGGCGGGGACGAGGCGCTCAAGATCCTCGAGTCGGACGACGTGGCGGTGATTGTCACCGATCAGAGGATGCCCAAGATGAGCGGCCTCGAGCTGCTTCGCGCCGCACGGTCGCTCCGTCCTGATGCTGTGGGAATTATCTTGACGGCTTATACGGACGTCGAGGTCCTCATCGAGTCCATCAACCTGGGGCAGATCTACCGCTACATCACCAAGCCTTGGGATGGCAAGGAAGTGCGAGGGATCCTGCAGCAGGCCATCGAGCGGTTTCACCTGGTCCGCGAGAACCGCCGCCTCGAGGAATCGCTCAGGCAGTATGCCGGGTACTTGAACCAGGAGATCCACGGCCAGTTCGACTTTGGTGCCATCATCGGCGATTCTGCCGCCTTGCGCGAAGTGCTCGCCCGGGTGGAGCAGGTCGCGCCCACCGTGTCGACGGTGCTCTTGCGGGGCGAGACGGGCACGGGCAAGGAGCTCGTAGCCCACGCGATTCATATCAATAGCCCAAGGGAGCAGGGGCCATTCGTGCGCGTCAACTGCGCGGCCCTCGCCCCGGGCGTTCTCGAAAGCGAGCTCTTTGGCCACGAGAAGGGCGCATTCACGGGCGCCATCGCTCGCCGTCCAGGTCGCTTCGAACTGGCGGACGGAGGCACCCTTTTTCTCGACGAGGTCGGCGACTTGCCGATGGAGGTGCAAATCAAGCTCCTCCGTACCTTGCAAGAGCGGGAATTCGAGCGCGTGGGCGGCACCGAGACGATCAAGGTCGACGTGCGCGTTGTTTCGGCGACCAACCGCGATCTCGAATCCATGATCCGGGACGCGCGTTTCCGCGAGGACCTGTACTACCGGCTGAACGTGTTTCCCATCCATCTTCCACCCCTTCGGGAGAGGATTGATGACATCTCGAAGCTCGTCGAGCACTTCGTCGCGAAGTTCGCGCGCCGAGCCGCGAAACAAGTGCGCGGGTTCTCTCAAGACGCGATAGCTTTGCTCCAGTCCTATCCGTGGCCAGGCAACGTGCGCGAGCTCGAGAACGTCGTCGAGCGAGCCATTATTGTCGCGCGTAGCGCGGAGATGACCGCTGCGGATCTCGACTTCGGTCGTCGGGGGATGGGTGGGCCAATTCCTACCCTTCCTGCCTCGGTCCCGAGCGCCATGGCCCCGAGCAGTGCTGCTCAGGGAGCACAGGGGGGCATGCCCGTCACGCCATTGTCTGGTCAGGCCTCGGGTGGCACCGCGAACCGACCCCTCGCGGCACGACTCCTCGAGGAGGAAAAGCGTGAGATCGTGGCCGCCGTGGAACGTGCGAGCGGCAATATTGCTCGCGCTGCCAGGGCCTTGGGGATCAATCGCTCTACCCTCTACTACCGAATGCGCAAGCACGGCCTCGATCACCTACTTCCGACCAAGCTCGTTGGTCCGGGAGAAGAAGAGCCGAGCGGTGACACGGTCAATTAGCTTCTGATCGCTTTCCGGCTGCCCACTCTCTCCTGGAATGAGCAAGAGATGCGCTTGGGGTGCGCACCTTCTGGGCACCTCTCTTCCTGGCCTGGTCCAACTCCTTGATCAGTGCAGGTCTTGGCCAGGCATGCATGTTGCTCTTGCCAGCTTCTCGTGCCGCGCCGTTGGGTTTCCTTGGTCCTTGCGAGCTTGGGCGTATTTGCCTGTACCAGCGTAGGAAACGACCTCCCGAGCGATGCCGGTGTGACAGGCAAAGATGGGATGGGAGACGAACCCGCCAGCTGTGTTGGTTACACCAACACCACGTTTGTCATGAATTCGCTCGTGGCCCTTCCAGAGGGCCAGGGAGCAGACATGAATGGTGACGGAAAGATCGACAACTCGTTCGGACCCCTGGCGGATCTCCTCAATCCGACTCTCAACGGCGCGGTCAAAGACGGTGGGAACATCCTGCTCTTCGACATGTTTCTCGGCGAGAAGCCGTCCGTCGCGTTCTTTCGGGCGATTGATGCCAACGCCAAGCTGGACGACAATCTTACCGGAGATGGAGAATTCCTGGTTCCTTCCGAGCAGTTTGACGTCAGCTGCAAGCCCACCAGCATGTTTGAAAACGCGAGGTGGGAGAACGGGAGATTGGTCGCCAAGTCGGAACAGTGGGCCTTCGTTATCCCTCACCTCGGCAGCATCGAGTTCACGCGCGCCGGTCTGGACCTGGAGGTTGCACAGGACCGATCGGGATACATGGGCCTGTTCACGGGCACGTGGACCACGTGTGGGCTGACCAACATTGGATTCGGCAGTGGCACCAGCTTCCTCGACGTGCTCGTGAACAACTTCGAGCTCGCGCCCGACATCGACATGGACGGCGATGGCCTTGAGAGGGTGGTCGGGGACGGGACGCGAGTGATCGAATGCGTCGATGCGCAGAACAACGTGATCGCCAAGGGCAGTGACTGCGGTTGCCACCCCGAGATGGCGGACGGCTACTCGGTGGCGTTCGATGGCACCGGCGTGCCGGCGACCATCGTGGGGACGTACTAGTGTAATACTAGACGGAACGATCCACGGCCATGCCCATCACGTGGTACCCCTTGTCCACGTAGACCGTTGATCCCGTGATGCCCGCGGCGAGTGGGCTTGCGAGAAACGCGGCGGTGTGTCCCACGTCTTCCGCGCTGATGGGTGCAGGAAGAGGGGAGTTGGCGTTGCAGTAGTCGATCATCTTCTGGATGATGCCGATGGCCGACGCCGCCCTGGAGGCCCAGGGGCCCGCCGAGACGACGTTCACGCGGTGCCCCCATTTCCGCCCCGCCTCGTAGGCGAGGACGCGGGTGTCGCTCTCGAGCGCAGCTTTTGCCGAAGACATCCCCCCTCCATAGCCAGGGATGACCCGCTCGGAAGCCAGGTAGGAAAGGGCCAGGAAGGAGCCGCCGGGGCGAACCAGCGGCCCGAGGCGCGACACCATCGACGTGAACGAGTACGCGCTCACGCCGACGGCGGCCAGGTACCCCTTTCGACTTGTCTCCGCAAGGGGGCTCTTGACTTCGGGGCCGTTCGCCAGGCAGTGAACGACGATGTCGAGCGGACGGTCCCCGTAGTCGGCGCAGAATCGGTTGGCCAGGCCTTGGATGCTAACGTCTCCAAGATCACGGTAACGCTTGCTTTCGCGCACCTCGGCTGGGATGTCGGACTCTGTGTCGAATTCACAATCGAGCGGATAGACCCGCTCGAACTGCATCTTGCCCCCGCTGCTCAATCGGAGCGATTCGTCGAGCTTTCCTCGCTCGAGCAGGGTCTTGAAGATGCCCAGGGCAGGAGGCCAAGTTCCCAGGCAGATGGAGGCGCCGGCTTCCGCTAGCGCCTTGGCGATGGCGAAGCCAAAACCGGCGTCGTCCGCCACCCCGGCCACGAGCGCACGTTTACCGCGGAGGTCGATGGCGAGCATGGGCGGGATGCTTTCTTTCGGCCACCATCCCGTCAAGGAGAATCTTCTCCACGGAGGGAACGGATCTATAATCTACCGATGTCTAATCTCACTCTAGAATTCCTTCAGAAGCTCCCCAAGACCGACCTCCACTGCCACCTCGATGGGAGCTTGCGCCTTAGCACCATCCTCGCGCTCGCAGAGGAGCAAAAGGTCAAGCTCCCAGCTCACGATGAAGACCGGCTGTTCAAGCTGATCTACCCGGGCGAGGAATGCAATTCTCTCGAGGACTACTTGAAGGCATTCGACATTACCCTGGCGGTTCTCCAGAACGAAGAGGCGCTCTTCCGCGCTGCCTTCGAGCTCGCCGAGGACGCCGCCAAGGAGAACGTGCGCTACATCGAGGTTCGCTACTCGCCGATGCTCCACTCGCGAAATGGCCTGCGCCTCGCCGCAATCGTCGAGGCCGTTCTGGCGGGGCTCCGCCACGCCAAGCGGAAGTACGGGATCCGATATGGCGTGATCCTGTGCGGTATTCGATCGATCAGCGCCGAGTCGTCCCTTCGCATGGCGGAGCTGTGCGTCGCGTACAAGAACCGCGGCGTGGTGGGTTTTGACCTGGCAGGCGCGGAATACAACTATCCGGCCAAGGATCACAAGGAAGCGTTCCAGCTCATCCTCAACAACAACGTGAATTGCACGGCCCACGCTGGCGAGGCTTACGGCCCGGAGTCGATCGCGCAGGCCATCCATTACTGCGGCGCCCATCGCATCGGCCACGGCACGAGGCTGCGGGAAAACGGCGATCTCTTGAACTACGTGAATGACCACCGTGTCCCCCTGGAGATCTGCCTGTCCTCGAACATCCAGACCCGCGCTGCCGAGAGCTTCGTCTCGCACCCGCTTCCGTTCTACTTTTCATATGGGCTGCGGGTCACCATCAACACCGACAACCGGCTCGTCACCGACACTACGGTGTCGAAGGAGCTGCTCCTCTGTCATCAGCACTACGGGTTCACTCTCGATGACATTAAGGAGATCGTCATCTCTGGATTCAAGAGCGCGTTTCTCCCCTACCGAGAAAAGGCCGACCTACTCAAGGCCCTAACGAAGGAGCTTGACCAGTTTCAGACGCCCCCCAACGGCCAAGGGCGTGACGCGCGGGAGCAGAAGCTCGAGCTCGTGGAGGCTGGGTGTGCGACCGCGGCTCCCAACCCACCGCCCTCGCAGGGAGCCTCCCTAGGGCATCACGGTTAGCTGCACTTGCATTCGGGCCGTCGTGAACAGGCCCGTATCGTCCGAGACGGTCAAGAACACGGTCGCCGGACGCTCTCCCAGGAAACGTACCGTGATCTTCTCGGAGCGGTCGTCGCCTTTTGCCATCCTGACCTCGTCACCGACGATCTTCCATTCGTAGCCGAGCGGGTTCGCGCCGTCGGGGTCGTCTATGGGATCTGCCGACGTGGTGCCGTCCAGGACCAATTCCGTGCGGAAGCCGTCGTGCGCTGGGATCGCACGGGGGCTGATGGTGATGCGAGCGATGGGCGGGTGTCCCGGGGAAGGCTCGCAGCCCGCTGCGAGGCCAAAGAGGAGGATGGGGAGACCGAAGGACGCGCGCACCGGTCGAAACTATCACGATCGCTCCCAGGTCTGCCCGAATGCTTGTTTCTCATCGCCGCTTTTCGTATTGTGCCAAGCTGTTGGATCGCATCCGCGAGGTCATACACGCGCACTGGCGGCGCGTGTTTCAGTTTGCGTACCGGCTCCTCGTGGACCGCGACAGCGCGACATCGATCGTTGAAGAGACGTTTCTCCGCGCGTACCTGGGAAGAAGCAAGATGCCTCCCCCTCAGCGAGTGGAACAATGGCTCTTCAGGATCACGGCGCACGTGGTCGCGAGCCGCTATGGCCAAAGCGCTGACGTGTCGTTCGACCTCCTCGATGAGACGCTGCGAAGCGACGCCACTCGCACCGACGTCGTCCGGTCGCTGACCGGGAATGAAAGGAACTTCCTCCTGTGGGAGCTCAAGCAGGGGTGCATCACCGCGGTGGTCAACTGCTTGCCCCTCGGGGAGCGTGAGGCTTTCGTGCTCCTTCAGATCATGGGGCTGGCGGAAGAGGACGCGGCCGACACGCTGGGGATCTCCATTGGTGCGTTGAAAACGCGTCTCCTGCGCGCCCGCAAGAAGGTCGCTGATTACCTCTCACCGCGTTGCGAGCACGTGGATCCGCGCAATCCGTGCCGGTGCCCGAGTCGGCTGGGAATCGCGATTAGCAAGGGCTTTCTCCCAAGTCCGTCTTCATCCGCGGTGAAGCTCCGCCCTGAATTTCCACAGTACTTTCAGTCGACTGAGACCGCTCGGCGTCGGGACGCCATGGTGATGATTCAGTCGTTGCCCGAGCCCGATCTGCCCGACGATTTCCCAGACAGGCTCTTTCGCCTGCTAGACACCGGTGCGTGGGATCGAGTCAAGAACGCTTAGGGCGAGGGTCGTTGGTGCGCTCGCTGTGGCGGTGCTCGTTGGCGGCGTGCCCTGTCTCGTCGACGTCGCGTTGCCAGCGGCCGCAGATCCGTTGTACCAGGCGCCGACCGTAGGCAAGGCGCGGTGGGGAGGGGGCGATGAGGACCTGGCGCTGGTGGGGCTCCTCGCCGAGGCGCGCCTCTTGGCCGTGCCTCGTGCAAGTGCCCGCGCGTCGTGGCCCGACCGTACCCTTGCCTTGGAGGAGGAGTCCCCCACGCTCGTGGCTGGGCGAATCGGCGTGGTGGTCGTGGGGCGTTCCATTCCCGCAAGCCTGGTGCTTCGCGCCGACCTCGCCGAGGGGTTGCGTGAGGAGGAGACGGGGTCGAATGCGGGTTGGGCCGCGACAGTCGATAGCTACCTCGACGACGCGCACCTCGTGGCAACGCCTTGGAGACCGATGCAGGTTGTTGCGGGGCGGTCCCGGGTTACGTGGTCGAAGCTGCGCCAGTTCGATGAAGTGGACCTGCCGCTCGGTTCCGTGCCGTTCGTCATCGATCGAATCGCTCCAGACCGGCGCTGGGGGATCACCGTGCTGGGTGACCTGGGGGCGTTGAGCTATGCTCTCGGGATACACGAGGACATGGACACCCTTGAGCCTCGTTTCGAGGGCGATCCGTCCCGTGGAGGGCAGCTCGTCGTGTCGGGGCACGTGGAGTCTACGCCCCGTGCTCCCATGATGGGGTCCAACCCCCCAGGGAAGATTCCCGGGGCCGTGGGCCCCATGCCGACGCCGACGGCGGATCCATGGTACGACGTGGCGCGAGTGTCGGTGGGGCTCGGGAGCATGTGGCGCCAGCGCGAGGACGCAACGGCGCGCCTCGACGTGGCGCTGTCCGCTCATGTGAAGTGGCGCCTGCTCGCCATGGTTGCTGAGGTGATCGGCACGAGCGACGGAGGGGAGGGCGAGGTAGGGGGCTACGGGGAGCTGATCGTGACCCCAATCGACCGCGTGGCGTTGACTGTCCGTGGAGAGTGGGACGGCGGCATGGGGGAATCCGGGATCTGGGTGGGCACCGGCGGGATCACGTGGCTTGCGACGACTGACCGCCGCAACAAGGTGGCCGTGATCGGCACCCTGCGCCGCGACCAGCAGGACAGCATGATGGTCCTCTTCCAGGCAAGTCTCTAAACAGCCTCACCTGGCCCATGTGAGGCTGTTTAGCTAGCGGATCGTTGTAGTGCTAGGCGCGGAATGCCTGGGCTAGGTCGGCGATCAAGTCGCCGACATCCTCGATGCCGACGCTGATCCGGATCAGGCTATCGGCGATGCCCAGGCGGGCGCGGACGTCAGGCGGAAGCGACGCATGGGTCATGATCGCCGGATGCTCGATCAGCGACTCCACGCCACCCAGCGATTCGGCGCAGGTGAACACCCGGCAGGCCTTGAGGAACCGCCGGGCCCGCTCGAGGTCGCCGCGCATCACAAAGCTGATCATGCCGCCGAATCCACGCTGCTGCTTCCTGGCGAGCGCGTGCTGCGGATGGGTTTCCAGGCCGGGATAGAGCACCCGTTCTACGTCGGGCTGGGTGACAAGCCACTCCACGACTCGCCGTGCGTTCTCCTCGTGGCGTTGCATGCGCACGTGCAGCGTCTTCGTGCCTCGGAGCACGAGGAACGAGTCCATCGGCGACGGCACGGCGCCGACCGCGTTTTGGAGGAACTTCAGGCGCTCGTGGAGCCCTGGATCGCTCGTCAGGAGGACACCACCGACGACGTCCGAGTGACCGTTCAGGTACTTCGTCGTCGAGTGCACGACCATGTCGGCGCCGAGCTCGAGCGGTCGCTGCAGGTACGGCGTCATGAAGGTGTTGTCCACCACGACGATCGGCGCTTGCCGGCCCGCCTTCTTCGCGGCGTCCCGAACGGCGGCGCTCACGCCCTCGATGTCACACAGCTTGAGCATCGGGTTCGTCGGCGTTTCGATCCAAAGGAGCTTCGTGCTCGGCCGAAGCGCAGCCGCAAATGCGGCAGGGCCGAGCGCCGGGTCGATGTACGTGAAGTCCAGCCCCATCTGGCGGAAAACCCGCTCAAACAGGCGATAGGTGCCTCCATAAAGGTCATCGGCCGCAATGACGTGGTCACCGGCCGAAAGGAGGTGGAGCACGGTGGCAGCGGTGGCGCACCCCGACGCAAAGGCAAGTCCATGCTTGGCCCCTTCGAGGGCCGCGATGTTCGCCTCGAGGGCGAACCGCGTCAGGTTGTGCGTGCGCGAGTACTCGTACCCCTTGTGCTCACCAGGACCCGCTTGGGCGTAAGTCGACGTGAAATACACCGGGGTCATGACCGCACCCGTCGTGGGATCAGGAACCTGCCCGGCATGGATCGCCAGGGTGCCGAATCCCTGCTTCGGCGTGTCGCCACCCGTACCCATTACGCCACCCTCCGCTCGGCCAAGTACTCAATGAAGTCAATCTTGGTGATGATTCCGGCGAGGGTATCTCCCTCTTGCACGACGACGAGCTTGGCGTCGTTGAAGATGTTCTTGAGCAGCACGACCCGGGTCGCCGGCGTGACCGTTGCGTAGTCGCTCTCCACCAGACCGTCGATGACGCCGTCGAGCCTGCCTTCTGCGGCGACCAGGTGGTTCAGGAGATCGAGCTCCGCCAAGAGCCCCACGATGCGGCCCTTGTCGAGCACTGGCACTTGCGAGATGCCGTGTTCCTTCATGAGGCCAATCACGGAGCGAATCGAATCCCCGCGGCTTGCCGTAATGACGCGCCGGTGTTTCTGCTTGCGCAAGACGTCTGCGACGGTCCCGAGAGGATCCGGCTCATCCAGGAAGCCGTTCTGCCGCATCCAGTCGTCGCTGAAGATCTTGGACAGGTACTTGGATGCTCCGTCGGGAAGCAGGACGAGGATGTTCTCCTTCTTATCCGTCTTCTCGGCGTACTTGATGGCTCCTGCCACCGCCGCGCCGCTCGATCCTCCGCAGAAGATCCCTTCGTCGCGGGTCAGGCGCCGCGTCATCAAGAAGCACTCCTTGTCGTCCACGCGCACGATCTCGTCGAGGATCTTGAGATTCATCGTGGACGGCAGGAAGTCCTCCCCAATGCCCTCGACATAGTAGCTGAACGGCTTGGTTAGCCGTCCCGTCTTCACGTATTCGTAATAGAGCGATCCAATGGGATCCACGCCGACGATCTTGAAGCCGGGCTTTCGCTCCCTGAAGTACTTGCCGCAACCGCTGATGGTGCCGCCGGTCCCCATGCCTGCCGCGAAAACATCGATTTCGCCCCCTGTCTGTTCCCAGATCTCGGGGGCCGTGGACACGTAATGGGCGTCGGGGTTGGCCGAGTTGTGATACTGATTCGCATAGAAGGCGCCCGGCGTTTCTTCGACAATGCGGCGCGACACGCAGTAATACGACCGCGGGTCTTCAGGTTCGACCGCCGTTGGGCAAATGACGACCTTGGCGCCGAATGCCTTGAGCGAGGCGATCTTTTCCTGGGACATCTTGTCAGGCATCACGAAGATGCACTGGTAGCCACGCACCGCGGCGACCATCGCCAGGCCCATGCCCGTGTTGCCGCTGGTGGCCTCGACGATGGTGCCGCCGGGCCGCAGGAGACCCCGGCGCTCAGCGTCGGCAACGATGTTCATGGCCACCCGATCCTTCATGGAGCCTGCCGGGTTCAAGTACTCGCATTTCACGAAGATGTCGGCCTTCACGTGCCGCGCGACCTTTTGTAGCTTGACGATCGGGGTGCGTCCGACGGCCTCCAGGATGTTCGGGACGGCGCCTTTCATCATGTCAGTTCTCTCCCTCGAAGAGGAATTGCTTCCGGTTGTTCAGGAGGATCCTCTCGAGGGCAGCTTCTTCGAGGAGGTCCTTCATGGTTTGGCCGCCGTATTTTTGGCGAATCCTGTCGTCGTAGTCGTCGGCGACGACCGCGACGTCCTTGACCGTCGCGAGGAGCTCCTCACGATTCAGCGTTTCACCGCCGAGGATCGAGTGCAGGAATAGAATGACGTCTCCGTCTGGCTCGTAGGCAAAAGCGCCAAAGCGGAGGTGCGCGTTCAGCTCGAGGAGCTTCTTCGCGAGCTCGGGATCGAGCTTGACACCCTTGACGAGCTGCGCCACGCAGCAGACGAGCGCGCGGTCTGGACCCCAGCTAACGATGTTGATCATGACGTAGGTGGAACCCTGACGAACAACGTACAGGGAGTCATCGATCTTGCGGTAGGCGGGGTTGTCCTTGAGCGTCTGCTCGATGAGCTTCGCGGTGGCGATTTCAGCGGCGTTCATCGTCCATCACCTCCTGCCATGCGGCGCGCGTCAATTACCATGCGCGGTGGGGGCGGGGCAAGACGGGAATAATTTCCGGGAATCGTGCCCGCAACAAGGTACACCAACTGCACCCGACTGCGCGGGTCGCGTCGCCTGGCTTCCATGACGCGGATGGTCATGAGCTCGTGACCTTAGTCACTCGGCTGGCTGGCGCAGCTCGTGGGCTTCCTGCCTCGGCTGTTATACTCCAGGATGGTGCCTTCCCGCCCAACCAGGTCCCTCCCGCTATTGCTCCTCCTAGGGGTTTTGGGCTGTGGACCCGACGATGACGGCTTTCATTACGAAGGCACGCCGGGCACCGCGACGCAGGCGAGCTACAGCGGATCCGTCCCTCAGGTCATGCTGCGCATCAATGAGGTCCATGAGGGCGCTTTCATCGTCGACACGGGCTCACCCGTCACGCTTCTGGACAAGAGCACCTTTGCCGGGTTCTCCGACGGAATCCACGAGGTGACGGTGCAGGGATTTGGCCTCGTGTTTCCCAGCACCAAGGTGCTGGCGCTCGACATCTTCGCCGCGGACGGAGGTGCTGGCGCTTACGGCCTCTTGGGGGGGGACATCCTGCGCCATTTTGCGCTTTCCCTGGATTACAAGCAGGGGAAGGCTTGGTTGTCCGACCCGCTCGACCCGGCTGCCGTCTATTCCCCCGCAGAAGCAGAACTGCCCGCCGGGGTGCCGGTGGAGATTCGCGGCGGAGGTCTTTCTCGCGCCTGTCTACCACCCAAGGATTGTGGTGTCATTCGTCTGGCCCCCACCCGGGTGCTCTTGACGGCTACGTTCGAGGGCCTCCAGCCCGTGACCGTGCTGGTCGATACGGGGGCCAGCGCGGTCGTCCTCTCCTCTTCATTTTTCGAGACGCTTTCAGCGCGTACCCCGGGCAGGCCAACGCTTGCTGGGATTACCGTCGAGGGCGTCGCTGGGCCGCTGAACGCCCTGTGGTCCCGAACGTATCGGATTCGCCTGGGCAGTGAGGGCGATGCGGTGTCGCTCGACGACGTACCCGTGCTCGTACTCCCGGGGAGCGGTCTCTTAGGCAACCTATCCGACGAGGTCGGTCGCCAAGTGCACGCGCTGATTGGCGGCACGGTCCTTCGGCACTTCATCACCACGGTGGATTACCTAGAGGGTGCGCTTCGCCTGGGCCGCTACAAGAACCCGTCGCACGTTCCTGCCCAGGAGTTCGTTGGCGTGGGGTTCGAGATGCATCCGCGAGGGACCGATTGGGTGATCGTGAGCGTTTACCCCGGTACCGACGCGGCGGCCGAGGGACTAGCCACCGGAGATCTCGTGCTCGACGTGGGATCGACATCCATTACCGGTCAGCCACCGGATGTAGTCAAAGGGCTCATGGACGATTACGGCCTCGGTCAGGACGTGCCGCTCGGCATTTCCCGCGGCGGCAGTCCCGTCGAGAAGAAAATGGTCCGCGTGGAGGACTTGCTCCCGTCCTTCCCGCCACCCCCTTAGAAGGGAGACGGCATGAAGATTAAACTGGCACTCCTAGCACTACTGCGTCACTTCCCCGCCTGCTGCGAGCGCATCCGCCGGGCATCTCGCGCCGTGCGTCCTCGCTCGCGCCTCGGCGTGCTTCAGCACGCCTTCGTTGCTCGCTTCGGGCGTCGCCGCGATCTGCCGCGGCGGGCTGCGCTCTCGCGATGGCGTGGAAATGACGCAGTAGTGCTCGCAATCGTCGCATTTCTCCTTTCCTCGCTGCCCGCCCGTGCAGAGGAGGCTGAGAAGATCGTAAAGATCGAGGTCGAGGGCAACACGAAGACGAACGACGACACGGTGCTCCAGATCGCCGACGTCGAAACCGGGGACCGCATGAGCCCATCGCTCGGCGAGCGCATCAAGACAGACCTGGTGACGAGCGGCCTGTTCAAGGAAGTTCGCGTGGAGACCGCCCCTGCGCCTGGCGGAGTCAAGCTCATCATCACCGCCAAGGACAAGCATTCTTGGGTGATTGGGCCCACGTTTTACAACCAGCCTGGGAACGTGGGGGCGGGCCTCGGCTTCGCCGAGAGCAACTTGAACGGCGAGAACAAGAAGCTGCTCTTGTACGGCCAGGTGGCGACCGCCGATTCCCTTTTCTTGGCCGCGTACCTCAACCCATCCATCCAGGGGAGCGCGTTCTATTGGCGGATCGACACCTTTCACCGTCGCGAGAGGGTCACCGAGTTCAGCTCGCCCGAGGAGTTCTTGGACCAGCCAGAGCCCGATCGCATCTCGACGATGTATTATCTTAATGCCGGACTTCTCCTCGGCGCGAACCTCTGGCGGGGCATGGCATTCGACACGCGCCTCCGCGGCGCGTACGTGTTCTACCGGGATCCCCATTGGGCGCTCAAGACCAAGCAGGAGAGCCAGGGCTCACCAGGCGCCCCGCAGGACGATGGCTGGGACGTGTCGTCGGAATTCCGCCTGATTCGCGACAAGCGCGCCAACTGGTACGGCATCACCACGGGAAGCCTGCTTCTTCTCTCCTACGAGCGTGCGCTTCCAGACCTGGGCTCAGATGTGGACTGGTGGATTGCCAGCGGGCGGCTCCAGTACGCGATCAAGTACTTCAAGGAGCACAACCTGATCTGGAAATTATCGGCCGGAATCGGGAATCAATTGCCGTTCCAGCAGGAATTCACCTCCGGAGGCGCCCCAGGGCTTCGGGGATACACCAACCGCCAGTTCCGCGGCGATACGAAGGTGGCGTTCAACATGGAGTACTCGGTCCCGTTCTTCAAGATCGGCTCCTTCGCCTTCCGCGGGCTCGCGTTTTGGGACAGCGCGTTCACCACGTTTACACGCGACGAGGGGACGATTGGCCGCCATTACCTGCTGGGGCAAACCGATCCCAAGTTCAATCAATGGCGAAACGGCGTTGGCGCCGGATTCCGGGTGTTCGTGCGGTCGGTGGTCTTGCCGCTCGTCGGGGTGGATTATGGCTGTGGCGTGGAGGCCTGGGACTGCCACGTGTATTTTGCGCTCGGGTTGGTTGAGTTGTAGGGCGTGTCATAGAGGGCCCGGTAGATCTCCTCGGTGGCCTCCAACATGGCGAGCCCAGGATCATCCAAGAGGTCGCCATCGACCTCGACAACGCCGCGCTCGCGCGTGCAGGCCGTGAGCTTTTCGAGCCCGGGGCGTCGGCACAAGAGGCTCCCCATCCCAGGCTTGGTCACCAAGACCTCTGGATCGAGCGAGAGGAGCTGCTCGGGCGAATACTCCGGCCAATTGCGGTAGGTCGTGGCCGCCACGTCCACGAGGCCCGCATGGACGAGCACGTCGTGGTAGCTCGTCCCCAGCGCCCCGCCGTAGAGGCGATCGCCATAGACGCTGACATACATGCCTTTTTTGCGGGCCTCCTCGGGCACCAAAGCAGCAACGCGTCGCATGCGCCACGCGAATCGATCGGCCAGGTCACGCCCGCGCTCCGGGTGCCCGATGACCTGAGCCACGGCGTGTACCTGTGGGACCAGGGTCGCGAGCCCTCGCATCTCCCCTAAGTCCATGACCTCGATTCCTGCCTCGCGAAGCCGAGCCACCTGCCGCGGATCACCATAGCGATTCATGATCACGAGGTCCGGGCGAAGGGCGAGGATCGCCTCGATATCTTCGATATCTCTGACGCGAGCTTTCCCTGCCAGTCGGAATCCCATTTGCCTGCTGCGCGCGCTGAGCTCGGTGACGCCGACGATGCGCTCGAGCTCGCACAGCTCGAGGAGCAGTCGGTCCACGAACATGTTTCCCGACAGGATCCGGCGGTAGTGCCTTCGCGGCACCACATGCAGAGTCGCGTCGACGACTTCTTCCCCCGCCATCGCCGAGCGCACTCGCGGCCGGTCGTCCGAGTGGCGAGCACGGGCGATTGGCTCCTCGCGGGACAAGGTGGCGCCGGCCGCCATGGCGAGCGCCACTGCTCCGAGTGCGGCCAGGGTGTTCAGCCAAGAAAGGCGAATTCGTCCCATTCTAGGCCTCCTCAACCAGCCGATACCCCAGCCCACCACCGGCAACCAGGTCCACGCCCATGACCCGCCGCACGGGATCCTTGGTCACCACCTCCCCGACAGGACCGCTCAAGACGCACCTGCCCCCAGAAAGGAGGACGGCGTGGTCCGCCCACTGCAACGCGTCATCCAAGGAATGGAGCACCGTCACGACGCAGTGCCCATCGCGCGCGAGGCCGCCGAGCATCTGAAGAAGTGACAGCGCATGGCAGACGTCTAGGGATGCCGTCGGCTCGTCCAGGAGAAGAACACGCGCCGACGTGGCGAGCGCGCGGGCGATGGTCACCCGCCTCTTTTGCCCATGCGACAGCTGATTGAATGGCGCCGACGCCAGCTCATGCACGTTCATGACCTGCATGGCCCTCTCGACCTCTGCCCGATCCGCTCGGCCCAGCCCACCCAGGCCGCTCGTGCGCGCGTACCTGCCTTGTGCCACGACTTCCCAACAGGAGAGCGGCGAGTCGAGAAGGGACTGCTGGGGGACGTAGGCCAAGAGCCGTGCTCGCGCCGCCGGAGACCTATTGAGCACGGGGGTCCCGTCGACGAGGACCGACCCTGAGCAGCGAATCAGGCCCACGATCGCCTTGAGTAGCGTGCTCTTTCCTGCCCCGTTGGGTCCTAGGATAGCGGTGACCGTGCCATATTCGGCCCGCAGCGAGACTCGCTCGAGCACGAGCCTTTTGCCAAAGCGGACGGAGAGCCCCTCGATGGCGAGTGCCTCAGGCAAGTTGACCCTTTCGGCTCGATTGAAGAAGAAGGAACAGGAACAACGGAGCCCCGAGCAGGCCCGTGACGACCCCGAGTGGGATCTCGCTGCGCGAAGGCACCGCGCGAGCCAGGATGTCGCAGAGCACCAGGAACGTGCCTCCGCCCAAGAACGCGGCAGGAAAGAGCCGTCGGCTTGCCACCCCGACGAACGGCCGGAGCGCGTGGGGAACAATCAGCCCAACAAACCCCACGTTGCCGCCAATGGAGACCGCAGCCGCCGTCACGATGGCCACCCACGCGACAGTCCACGTCCTCACCAGCGGCACGTCTACCCCGAGCGTCCTGGCCTCCTCCTCGCCGGACAACATGAGATCCAGGGGGCGCCCCCAAAGCCAAAGCGCCGCAAGGCCAGCGCCGACGAGAGGCAGCGCCAAGAGGATGTGGCGTGGCCCCACTCCGCTCACGCTTCCCAAGGTGAAGGACATGACGGCCCTGCCGAGCTCGAACGACTCCTGCGCGAGGCTGGTGAGAAACGCACCAAGGCTTAGGAACAGCGACGACAGGAGGAATCCGGTGAGCAGGAGCAGGAGAAAGCTCGACGAATAGCGCGTCGCCCAAAGAAGGACTCCAAGCGCGAGGAGCGCCCCAGCGAGGCAGCCCATGGGGAGGACCATTTCCGGCGCCACGTGTGGGGGCCGGGCCCAGTCGGGTGCAAGATGAAACGCCAGGAGGGCAACTTGGCCACCGAGGCTTGCTCCAGACGTGGTCCCCAGGATTGAGGGGCTCACGAGGGGATTGCGGAAGAGTCCCTGGAGGGCAACGCCTCCAATGGCGAGCGCGGCCCCTGCGAGGAAGGCCGCCCCAGCACGGAGGCCCCGGAGCCTGAGCAGCGTACCTCGCAGGTCGGCGTCGCCTAGGTCCCCGTGTCCGACGACAAGGGAGACCGCGAAGACGGCCACGCAAAGGAGCCCCAGGAACACGTACACCCAGGGGAGCGCGGGCCGACGATGTGGGCTAGTACCAGGCAAGATCCCTTGGCGGCAGGCCACGAGCAGGGTTCGGGACCACGGCGCCCGTCTTTACCACGGCCTGACCGGGCTTGGCTTCGAAAACGTGGATGCGGGGCTCGTTCTTGGACCCATCCGCGAGGTAAACCTTGTTCCGCTTGGTGTCCACGCGGAAGGCGCCAAGGACAAAGCCGCCGTTGGCATCGAAGAGCTTCTCCGCCGTTCCCGCTCTTGGATTAAAGGACCAAAAGGTATCCGGGGGGGGACCACTGAAGCTACCAAACGTCACCGTGAACCCCAGCTCGTCGCTCATCGATTGAACTTCAAACCCCGTGACGACCCGCCCGCCAAATGGCGTGACGCGCAGCGTCTTTGTGATTGCGGGCGTCCTCGCGCCGAGGTCAATCGTCACGATCCCCGCGCCGTCGGCTTGCTTCTCTCCGTCGCTGAAACTCCCCCCGCAAGAGACGAGCAGGCTCTTTTGCGCCTCCAGGTAGTGGAGCCCGCCGCACCCCTTGAGGCCTGGGATGTCGATCGTCCCTTCGACGGCATCTTTTTCCGTGTCGACGACGACGATGCGCCCATGCCCTGCCGCCTTGTAGTCGGCGCTCAAGTTGGCGAGGGCCACGTAGACCTTTCCGTTGGCACGAATGGCCCGATCTGGCCGCGCTTGAATCTCAGCTCCTTCCACCTTGACGGCGTATGAGCCAAGGTCGATCCGCCCCGTGATGGCAGGGGTAGTGGGATTGATGATCAGGATGTCGCTCCCCTCGTCGAAGTCGGTCTTGTCGTCCGTTGGGCTTTCGTTGCGCTCATACCGCGTGACGTACGCCTTGGTCGCTGAGATGCTCACGACTTCGTGCGGATTGGCGAAGAAACCCGTGCCCACCGCGAGCTGGCGCGACGGCGTGCACGCGGTGGGATCAATCCAGGTGAGCGCCGAATTCCCCCGATCGATTGCCAGGAGCTCGTGCCCCTCCTGGGGCTGCGACGGCAGGACGACGTCGCCAGACAGCGCCAAGGACGGGGCGGGCGGCTTGGTCCCCGAGTTCATGCAGTCGTCGCGTGCGAGGGTGCCGGTCGCGGGATCGAGGAGCGAGATGCTCGTGGACGTGTAGTCGCTGTTGATAATGGCGATTCCTTGCCCCTGACCCCGTATTTCCGGGGAGTCGGTCTCTTCCGTGCAGGCGGAGGACAGCCCGAGAGCGGCGGGCAGGATGGTCGCTAGGTGTAACTTGGACACGGTCAACTTCATGGCATGTGTTCCTTTTCTCTTGGGGTTGTGACGATGAGAGACAGAAATGCCGAGCGCCCGGGAAGCGGGAAGCCGGCGACGTCGCTTACGCGGGAATCGCCCAGGTTTTGCGCGCTGGCGATGAGGCGGACGCGGCCGCCCGCGGCCTCGAGGGACGCCCCGGCGCCGAGGAGGATACGCCGGGGCATGGCGACCAGGTTGGCGGCATCCACGTAGTTGCCGCTGGTCGCATCGAGCTCGACATGGAGGCCGAGGGTCATGTCCCGCCATCCGAGCGGAATGTGCCTTGCTTCGGGCCGAACGTACGCGCGGAGGCGTGGGCGAAGAGGCAGCTGTCGGTCGCGGCTGGCCGTGCTGTCGCTGGTGTCCCGAGCGTCGGTGAACGTGGCCTGGAAGAACAGTCGCCCGTGACGGCCAAAAACCGCGCTGGCCGAGGTCTCTGCGCCGAGCACCCGCGCGGAGCCAATGTTGGCGGCGCGCGCCACTCCGTAGGCGTTTTGCTGGAAATAGATGAGGTCGCTCACCTTGGTACCAAACAGCGACGCGTCCAGCGTGGCCACGAGGTTGGCGCGAGCGAACCGCGCGGAGACCCCCGCGTCGGCGCTCAAGCCCCACTCGGGCGCCAGATCGGGATTCCCCAAGAGGAACCCCGTGTTGCCGTAGAGCTCGGTGGAGGTCGGCAGGCGTGCGTACCTTCCCAGGTTCGCCCTAACGAAGGCTCCGTCGAGAATAGGGCGCAAGAGTGCCAAGCGAGCGATTGGGAGGATTCGCGTCAGGGGATCTGACGCGGGAAGCTGGTCTCCAAATAGGTCTCGCCCGGAGCGCACGTCCCGCGCGGCTTCCAGGCGCAAGGAGGGAACGACTTCCAAGCGGAGGGGCAAGACGCGGACGTGGGCTTCCCCCCCGATGGCGGCGAATAGCCTGGAGGAGGGGGCTCCTTGGCTTGTCGCTAAGTTGTCCCTCGGTCGGAACGATTCATGCCGACCGTCCACGATCGCAGCGAGACGGAGCCAGGACGAGAGGCGACGCGAGAGGCGGAGCGTGGCCCCGATTGCCCACGTCTTATCCCGCGTGTCCGTGGGGCCCGAGGCGATTTCGGACTTGGGGTCGTGGAGCGCCTGCTCGACGAGCATGGTGTAGAGCTGGGCCTTCAAGCGGCCGCCTGGGCCCAGCATGCCGCCGCGTGTCTTGTACGCGATGGACGCCACGCCGCGCAGGGTGCCCAGGGATACCGTGCGGGTGGGGTAGATGGCCATGCCGGGTAGCCCTTGATTCCGATGGAACACGAGGAACGCCGTGGAGATCTCGCGGTCCCCAGGGAGATCGAGGGCAAGGCGGGCGAGGCCGTTCAGCTGGGTCAAGGCATTGTTCGACCGCGTGACCTGGCGATCGTCGGTCGTGTCGAAGCTCGTCCCATTGTCGGCCCGATAGGTGAAATCGCCGCTCGAGGTGAGAAACTCGGCGCCTCCGAGCACCCGCAAGGGTCCACTGGCCCACGAGCCGCGGCCGGCGCCCGAAAACAGGCCAAATGAGCCCATCCCCGCCTCTGCCTCTAGAGCGTCCCGTCGGGGAACAGAGGTGGTGATCGACACGATGCCGCCAATGGCCGACGTGCCGAAGGCAATGGGGCTCATCCCTCGGTAGACTTCAATTCGCTCGACGGCTCCAAGGGGTATCGTGGACAGGTCCACCCCGCCACCGGTCGCCACGTTGAGCGGGATGCCATCCAGGTAGACGTGCACCTGCTCCCAGGTTGAGCCGCGAAGTGAGACGAGGGCGAGGGTGCCATGTCCACCTAGGCGCGTGACCGATACCCCCGGAAGCTCCGAAAGCACCTGGGGCAGGGATTCACCGCTCCTTGGCGTGCGATCGCGGGTCACGACCGAAGCCGCGGCGGCGCTGTCCTCGGCAGGTGCCTGATCGGGCTCGGCAGTGACGATCGTTGCGAAGGTTGGGGCCGGGGCTGCGTCGGCGGTGAGCCGTGCTTCTGCGCCTTCTTCACTCTCGGCAGCTTTGGCGAAAGAGGACGCAAGAAAAACCATGGCCGCAGCCAAGAAGGCCGGCCAGCGAGATCCTCTTTTTTCATGCCCTCGAGCGAGATCCGCGCCCGAGACACCGTAGGACGACTGCATTCGGTACTCCGTCCATGGCTCGCAGGCAGGTCTCCTGGCTCGTGGATCTGTCGAACGAGGAACAACGACTCATTCGACGCGCCAGCCTCCCTTCCCAGCACCCCTCATGGGCACCAGTGGTCTCGAGGCATGGCTTTCCACTTACAGTGGCGGGACCGCGCCGGTCTTTCACCGGCTTCCCTTTCAAGCAGGCTTCTTAGCGGCCTGCACCTGCGACCAGCTGTTTAGTTGTCAAAGCGCAACACTGTTAAGACGAGCATCGGTGGGCGTCAAGGGAAAAGAGGGGGCAGGCGCTGCGGCTAAGATGCCCCATTCTCCGCGGGCACCGGCTTTGGCACAGGTGTCTCTACTGGCACCTCTACGGGCGCACGGCGTGCTTTCCGCGGCGGGGACGGGTCCCGCTCGAAGAGCGCCGCGAAGAGGCCTGGCGCGCCGTCGTCCGCGGCGGCGCGGGCACCGCGCTTGAGGGCGGCGAGCCGGGCTTCCCAAGGCAGCTCCTGCGCGGTCCGGCGAGAAAGGGCGGCGCGATAGGCTTCGGCGAGCCTGTCCAAGGGAGTCGAAGCTCGCTCGACGGCAAGCGCGGCTTTTTCGGCTGCCCTGGCGGCGCGGAGCGAGGGCGCCTGGGTCCCTTTCCGCTTCTGCACCTTGGCGACGAGGGTCTTGACCACCTTCGCCTCCCGGGCCGTGCCGAGCTTCGCGATCGTGGACGGCGCATCGAAGCCCAGGGGCTTGAAGGGATTCATCCTGGGGAGCCCCTCTCCCACGAGCGCCGCAGCGAGCGCCATGAGTGCCTCATCCTGGACGACGTCTGCTTCGGCGACCTTCTCCTGTGCGGCACGCAGGGTACCTTCGGCCTTGTCGACTCCCGCCTGCGCCGCCGCCAGGGCGCGGTGTGCCTTCTCGAACAGGAGGAGCCGCTCTTTAATCGGCTTGGTATCCACGGTCTTTGCGGACTCGAGGATGTCGTTGCCGACTTGGATACGGCTCGCGGGATTCCTGTTGGCTTGGATGGTAGGCATTGGGCCTCCTTGAGTGCGTGGCACCAGGTTGCCTCCTCGACTCATCCGTGCGCAAGCGCTCTTGGTGCATCGGGATGGCGACTTCGGGAGTGCGTGGGTGATGGGAGAGGCAACGGACGGCGGCTCAGAGGCAGAGTAGGCGATCTGAGGGACGGAGGACGGCTACTCCGGATGGGAGTGGGCGATCTGAGCGATTCGGACGACCCGAAGCGAGCGGAGCGCAACATCCTCGATCCACCTGGCCTTCGCTGACTTCTATCGGTTCACTTACTCCCGACGTGTGACCGCCCGCACCCTCCGCAAGATCAATGCGTGCCCTCTTGACTCTCAGAATAGCGCATGACTACCGTCCTGCCCCTAAACGAAAAGCATTCGAAGAAAGGTCAGTAATCGGCCTTGTGACAGGAGACGTCAATGGAGCCAGTATCAACCATCGTAACGTGGAGCAAGCAAGCGTGGAACGTGGCGCTGCTTGTTTCTTCTTTTCTCACGACCGTGACCACGGCACCGTCGCGTCCAGGCGAGAAGTTAAACCACCTTCGCGGAATGGACCGCGATGCCATCACCGCCGAAGGCAGGCTGCACGAGGTATCCTACGCGCGCGAGAGCCTGGTCGCGTCCTTTATATTCTCCGACCAGAAGCCGACCTTACAGGACGTGGAGCAGGCGAAAGCAAGTGAGGGAGTCGCAACTCAGGCTGTCGAGAATTGGATAGCCCAAGAGGACTCCTACATTGCCAGCGTCATTTCATCGACCTCGCCCCAGAATCCCGCCTCCATCACCGAAGCCGCACTAACTTCGTTCGTCTTCGAGACGCGAAGGGCGCTCGGGCCATGGAAGCCAACCAGGAGCTTCGACGAGACGTGTCCCGACACCGTAAAGGACCAGCTGCTGTTTGACTTGGCGAAGGCGGTTCTTGGCGATGATGAAGCACTGTATGCGGCAACACTCGGTCAGGTGGCGAAAGCCGTTAGCTGCTCTTCGCTTCAGAGGGCCGTCCATCTAAACTCAGCGCTTGCCACAGGCTACGATCGCGCCATTTCACGCTTTCCTGCCGCGCTTCGGCCAGCGGTACGGCAGGCGCTCCTCTCGTCCCTTCTCAACACATTCCTTATCGTCCACGACGAAACCAAGTTCCTGGGCATCTCTCCGATACACGCATGGCTCCGGGTAAATCGAGCAGAGCTTGGGCAGCTACTTGCGCAGCCATGGAGCGTTGTCCGGCAAGCCGGCCTCTGGCTGAAGGACCTCTCTAGCGGGCGCCTTGTCCAAGTCGGAGAGCTGTGCGAAGAGGGGCTCCGCGGCCAGGACTGCGTGTCTGGAACCCACCTGCTGGACGCGATGACCGACCCACGCCGGCTCGGAACCGGGACATGTTCTGCCCTCGAGATGATCAGCAAGAAGTTCGATTCAGTGCGCGGTTACTCATGTGAGAAGGGATTGTGCTCGGGTGAGGAGGGAGCGGTGATTCGCGGCCTTCGCGCGAATGAGAACAGGCCCGTTCCTTTCTTCGGCAACGCGGTGCCAACAGGTTTTCGCGAGCTGAATCCTGCAAAGGTCAAAGGTTCCTGCCGTGCTGGTTGCGTCCCCCTTCCAGGGAGAACACGCTTCGGTGCTGACGTCGCCGAGCTACAAGCAACTCGATGTACCGGACGAGGGAACGGCGGCGATGATGGATCCATCGGCGTGCCAAGCAATAGAATGCGCTGCGTAACCGAGTCAATTTATGCCTCAAGCCCGCGGGCGAAGCAGCTGGCAATGCTGGAGTGCGCACATGAGGTGACATCGCCCTTAGCCCGGATGACGCAGACGACCACCGGTTGGCCATCCGATGCGTGCCGCTACGCGAGCGCTTCCACGGATGGCGGGCAACCGGACGAAACCGGCAATAGGCCGCCGAAGTCCGAGCCTGACAAGGACAAGGAGCGGAAGGAAAAGGAAGATAAAGCCAAGGAGTTCGCCAAGAAGCAAGTCGAGGAGAAACGCGAGCAGATCAAAAAGGATTCCGCCAAGGCAGGATATCCGGTCACGGCACGGACGAGCACATCGACAACGCTAAGAAGGCCATCGACAACACCGAGACCCTTCCCAAGGAGGAGTTCGAGAAGGTCTGTGGGAAAGCTCCAGGAGGTGCTGCATACCACGCCTGCACCGATAAGGAGACTGGCCAGATCTACATGAACCGGGAGACCGTTGATAACAGCAACCTCAAGGAATACCTAGGCGGCAAGTACACGCATGAGGGTGCGCATGTTTTCCTTGAGAGCGCAAAACGGGGGTCCAGCAGCGACGAGCACCATGACCTCATGTTCAAGTGGTTCGATTGGATTTACTGCGGACCGGAACAAGACAGTTGCACGAATAGCTGTTCCCCCCAAAGCGCCATGGAGCAGGCGCTCATGGCGTGCATGAAGTTGGATGTGGATCAGACTGATTTCGCGGAATTCGATCCCCTTGGGAGTCGTATTAACCCATCTCCAATCGATGACCCTCAGGCCGGCGAATGGAACAAGTGCTTCGATAGTGGCGGTGTCGAGCGAGTGCCGATGGAATGTGCTGCCATCAATTGTGGCGAAAATGTACCAACCTTCATTAATGGCTTGTGTACTTGTACAACGGTGGCCAGGCCCGTCGATCCGCGCGTGAACCAATGCGCTTTCATCGACTGTGGGCCAGATACGCAGCCTGTCGCGGGACCGAACGGCTGCTACTGCGCCGGCAAGGGTGAGGACGGTCTCCGTCCACCGAGAGGCGGTGGCCGACCGCCCAGAGGGTTCTAATGCGCTCAACCGCTCTTCTCTTCACGTGTTTCCTTGCGTGCACCGCGCACGCGAAGCCGCCCGTGGCGAAGCCCGAAGGCGAAGAGCACCTTCGGGCGGGGATACTCAGGAGACTCACGCAACCGAGGACGACACTGTGCTCGGAGGCTAGCCTGCCCGCGGAGTATCGCCTCGATGACGACGATCGACTAACGAGCCAGTCGCTACGTCCGCGTCTCTTTGACGAGCGGAGGGACCGGGATCAAGCGGAACGCCGAGGACGGATCCCCGACGTCGCGGGAAGCTTGGTATTCATGAAATCGGATCGCAAGTCACTTGGAGATAGCCAGGGCGTCACCGGGGTCGCGGTCTTCAAGTCTCACGCCGTCGATCCGGTACTTCAGACGACCAGGCTTGATCCTGGCTACTACGTAACCATTTGGCACTTCGATCGCGGGCCAGAGAACCTCTACCTAGGCTTCGCGGAGTTCTGGCCCTACGTGGTCTTGCCGTTTCAGAAGCAGCCTCTCTTGATTAATGGGGAGCTTCACTTGGCGGTTGACGTCTTGGAAGCGGATCCGTTTCAGCCGCTCGGACTTCCACCCGATCCGCACCGCGTCTTGAGGAAGGAACTCGACCGGATCATTCGGTGCCCGTTGGCCAAGCTGAGGGCCGATGCAGACAAGGATGGACTGACGGACCTCGAAGAGGAACACCTTGTTACTGACCCACTGCGTGCCGACACGGATGGTGACGGGCTATCGGACAAGGAGGACCCATCTCCGCTGGGCGGTGTCGCCCCATCCACACCAGAGCAAGAAGTCATAGTCAAGTCCCTTGGTGAGCTACTCCCACAGGGCCATGGGGAGACAGCCCTATTCATCTGGCCATCGGACGGACCCAGGCTTGGCATAAAAGCGATGGCGGGAAACCGGGTACTGATTCTTCGCCCCGATGAATTCGAGAAGTACAAGAGCAAGCTTGGGCCTCGCTACCCTGTCCAGTTCGAGGTCAAGATGGAAGGCACGGACCGAGCGCTGGTCTACTTGGCGGGGGTCGAGTACCGTGCCGAGAAGGGGCAAAACGCATGGGTCTTCACTCCGACTGGTAAAGGGAAGATCTGGTAGCAGTAGCCATGCGCCGTCGTCTCCTTGGGGTCTTCTTGTTCGTTACTGGAATCATTGGCGCTGTGTGGCTCACGACGCGCGCTGGGCATTCAGGAGGAGAAGACTCCTCCTCGAATGTCCGTGCGGTGAATCGTGGCGAGGTCGGTGACTCCCAAGGTGTACAAGCCAGTTCCAATTCGCAGGCCATTCGGAAGCTGCATCGCATCGGATCGTCACCGGTCCGCAAAGTCGTCCTGTCTTCGACGGATCGATTCGACGACGAGAGCGATCAAGACTACAGTCTTCGCTTGACCTGCCTTCGCATGGTTCGAGAGTTCTTGGACGACGCTGGCCTTACGCCGGATCAAGGGCGGACCTTCTTTTCACTCATGCGTGATGGGCAAGAGCAATTGGCGGAGGCCTCCGATGCAACGAGGTCGCAGGCGATCAGTGAGCCGAGCATTCGGCGTCAAGCTCAGGAGAACGTCGATGCGGAACTCCGGCAAGAGCTCGAAAAGGTTTTGACCGAGCGTCAAATGCAACTGCTTCTTATCAAGTTCAACAAGCTCTACATACCGCTAAGCATCGACAACGTGTTCATCGAAGGGTAACCCGCGCTTCCTGACTAAGCTTCGTCATAGAGCTGGACTCCTCCCACGCCGCTCCCGCGCGAAGCCGAAACCGGACACTCCCCCACCGTGCAACAAGCCCACGCCACCACCTCCGACGGCATCCGCCTGGCACTCAGGCGCCACGTCCCCACCGTGCCGCGGCGAGGCGTGGCTCTCCTCGTGCACGCCATGATGGCCAATGGCTCCTACCTCGACCGCCCAACCGGCGCTGGGTTCGCCTCCTTTCTTTCCCACCGCGGGATCGAGTGCTTTGTCCTGGACCTGCGCGGCCATGGGGCGAGCGTCCCGCCTTCGCCACGGAGCTCCGACTGGTCCTTCGACGCCTACGTCGAGCGCGACCTGCCTGCCGCCGTCGCGGCCGTGTCGGAGATGGCGCGGATCCACCCAGGTGAAATCAGCTGCCTCGGCCACTCCCTCGGGGGACTCGCCGGAGCGGCGGCTATCGGAACAGGCACCGTCCCGCCCCCGCATCGACTTGTCCTCGTCGCCACCAATACCTGGCATGCGAGCGGCTTGGACCTGTGGCGCCGCGGCCTCGTCGGCACGATCGGCATCGCGACTTCGCTCCTCGGGTACATGCCGGCCCGGGCCATTCGCCTTGGCAGCGACGACGAGCCCGCCGGCTACATGGGCCAATTCCGAGCGTGGTTTCGTTCCGGCCGCTGGGTTTCACCTTCGGGTATCGATTACGGCGCGGCGCTTCGAACGATTACGACGCCCGCGCTCGTGGTGTCGGCTGACGCCGATGCCCTTTGCCAACCCCTCGACGCCCGCCTCTTTGCAGAGCGACTCGGTGGGACGGTAAGCTACCGCTGCGTGGGCCGCCTCCGCGGCGACTCCGTCGAGGTCGACCACTTCGGACTCCTGCGCCACCCGGCCCTGGCGCGCTCGCTCTGGGGCGAAATAGCGGCGTTCCTTGGTTAGGTCAAGGTCCACCAGGACGCAAGTTCTGTCGCCCTAGTTTTGTCCAGCGTGCTCTTGGGCCGAGTGGACGTCGGCTCCCATGGCGCACGTGTACCACGTGCACCTCGCTCGGCCATTGCTTAAAGGCGAGCGCTATATCCGACGCAAGATCGCTCGAAACTCCTCGAGCGGGATGCCCCTTCCGGCCTTGATCGACGCGATCCCGCGGAGCATGGCCTCTTCCTCGTCGGTTGAAAGAATGATCGGCGGCGCCTTATCGCGCATCACCACGGTCAGTTCAGCGCCCTCTGGAAACTTCGCACGTGTGACGATCTTGCCTTTCACGACCTTGGCGCGGGCGGACTTCATCAACGATGAGCATAGCATGCACGCGCAGGCGCGCCTCTCTCCAAGCGGTTTGACACCAGACCGCCTGCCGTAGTAGCAGGGAGCTCCTTTTGCCGGTCAACGCCCGCGTGCGGGAGAAAGAGGTGGTTCATGGTGCGTGGATCCATCAGCGGCTTCGTGACGGTGTTGTCCTCCCTGCTCGTCCTCTCCTTCCTAGGCTGCGAACAAGCCACCCTCGAGCCTGAACAAGGGTCAGGCGCCGAATTGGCGACGCTCTTCGGCGCGACCGAGAACGGCGTCTGCTGGAGGCAGACCACCACGCGAGGCGCCGGAACGATCCCCATGGAGTGCCCGGACGGAGAGCGAAGCGGGCTCCTCTGCTACCCCGAGTGCAACCCTGGGTTCACCGGCGTCGGCCCCGTCTGCTGGGAAGACTGCCCCCAAGGCTATAAAGACGATGGCGCATTTTGCCGAAAGGACGCAGTCATCATTGGCGCGGACACGAGCCGGTGCCCCTGGTACGACGCCTGTGGCCTCACGTTCGCCAAGAACTGCTCCAGATGCCCCAAGGGCTACAAGAACGACGGCTGCACCTGCCGCATCGATGCCCACATCTTTGCGAAGCGCTCGTATGGCCGCGGTGCTGGCTGGGGGGCGAGCTGTGCGGACGGGTTGGAGCGTGATGCCAGCCTCTGCTACCCGCCCTGCAAGCCAGACTACGTGGGCGTTGGCCCCGTGTGCTGGGCGAAGTGCTCCGGTGACATGCCCGTGGATTGCGGGGCGGGCTGCGCCGAATCAACCGATGCGTGCGTGGAGGCGCTCAAGGAACAGATCCTGAGCCCCATCGAGGCGGTTATGGCAGGCGTCAACGGCGAGTACCTGGATCTCGTGTTGAAAGCGATCGACGTCTTCAACGCCTACAACCTCCCGCTTTGTGCCGCTCCGAGCACATCCATCTAATCAATTAGAACCGTACCGAGGATCTTCCCCGGCGAGAGCTGCTCCACGGCCCCGCGAAGGGCGCGGGCCGTGGACTTCCCGGCGCGCGTCGTCAAGAGCACGCCGTCGGCTGCGTCCTGAATCAGGTTCACGTCGGCACTTCCCAGAACGGGCGGCGTGTCAATGACCAGGTAATCGTATCCTGCTAATCGCAGGCGATCGATGGCAATGGAAAAGGCTGGGGCGTCGAGGAGCGGCCGGCTATCGCCGCTCGGGTGCATTGCCGCGACGTGCATCCAGGGAGACGCGGTCTGCACCACGTACCAGGGATCCATCGGTTGTTCTCGATGCCGGGCGAGCTGCCGGGCAAAGCACTCGGGCGGGATGAACCCAAGGAGGCTCGCCAGCTGCGGGGCCCGGAGATTGGCCTCCAAGAGCAGCACGCGCGCCCGGCCGCACTCGGAGAGTGCGATCGCCAAGTTGATGGCACAGGTGGTCTTACCTTCGCCCCGCTCGGCGCTCGTGACCACAACGGCCCTGGGGTTGCCTTTTTCCACGAGCCTGTGGCGAAGCACGCGGAAGGACGCGGATCGAGCTGAATCGGGCTCCCGGACGAGGATCAGGCGCGGATCCAGGTCACTGCCAAGGACGTGGCGGGACACCAGGATCTTTGTTGACGGTGGACTGGCCATGCCGGGATGAACAACAGCGCCTGGCCGTGGTGGCGGCGACAAGTCCGCCTGCGCCGGGACCTGCACGGTTGCCGCAGACTGGGCGGCCGACTCCTCCCCGACGAGAGCATGGCGAATTGCCGCCTGCGGCACGGTGCTAAATTCCGGAAGCGTGAAGCGCTCCGCCACGTCTGCGCTTGGGCTCGGCGCTGCGGACGCCTGATCCCGAGGTGGAGCCCCACGCCGACCGTCAGCCATTCTGCTTCCTCCACAGGGGCCAAAGGCGGCGCGACCTCGTCCTTGGCATGACCATCAAGACCGGAGCGATTTCGAGTCGCTCGAGGTCCGCCCCTTCGTAGATTCGGTCGTCGAGCAAGGCCAGGAGCAAGACAACTCCGGTTCCCAATGCCGCAAACACGAACAGCCCCAGCCCCAGGATCAGCGTTCGCCCCGGTGGTGCCGGCTTCGTGGGCTTGTACGCAGGATCGATGACGATCAGCTGCGCCGAGAAACCGCTCGTCGCCGAAGCCGCCGCAATGGCGGCCTTGAATTGGGATGTCTCCAGCTGTTCCTGCCTGTCGCGGGCTTCCCTTACTTCGCGCATGATGCGCGCCCAGTCGGTTTCGAGGGCCACGATCTCGCCCGCCCTGTCGAGGGGTGGGGCAGGAGCGGGTCCTGCCGACGGGGTGTCGCTGCCCGCAGCACGGCGACGGCGATAGCTGGAGATCTCCTGCTCGATCCGCTCGAGCTGGGTTCGGAGCGCGGCTTTTTCGCCTTCCGTGGCGGGCACGACCTCTGCGCTCGCCACGGGCGACGAGCCGGCCGCAAGCGCCGCGTTGGCTCGATCCAGCCGTGCCTGCGCTGACGATTTCCGGCGCTGGGCCGCACGAACGTCCGGGTGCTGCTCCGTGAAGCGGCCGAGCTTGTCCGCGAGGTCCCGCTCCGCGGCGCTCACCTCGGCCTCGGCGGCGTTCTTTTCGGCCACCAGCTTGGGGTCAACCTGACTGGATTCCCTTGGCACTGGCGCCGGCGCCGGCGTGCTCGACGTTGTCAGGCGGCCACGGATGCGCTCCCGCTGTCGTTCTAGGGCGCGCAAGGCCGAGTCCTGGGGCTCGGATCCCTGGGGCCTACCCTGGGTCGCCGCTCGAATCGACGCGCCGGTGGTCCCAGAGGGGCCAGCCATGGTTAGCTCTTGGGCAAATTCCGGATGCTTGGCCAGGAATTCGGCAAGCTCCCGTTCCTTTTCCTTGAGCAGGCCCTCATTGCGCTTCTTCTCCTCGTCGAGGAAGGACTTTGTGACGTTGATGTTCTCCAGCCGTAGCCTTGTGCTCTCCTCGACCAGCGAGTCGGCGAGGCGGGCCGTGACCTTTTGCGCCTGGTCAGGCCTGCTGCCGATGAACGCGATGTGATAGATGTCCCCCCGCGTGCGGAAGGTGATCTTCTGCCGCATGGAATTGACCGCCTCGACATGACCCGACCGCTGGACCAGCTCGGGAAAAAGGTGAAACTCGTCGACCATCTTTTCCAGGCGTGGGCGCGAAAGGAGGAGCTCCCGGAGCCGATTTCCCAAGTCTCGATTTGCGCCCGACTCCTGGTTGCCGAGGTAGCTCGAATGGATGCCCTCCCGAAAAAGGAGCACGGTCTCCGACTGGTACTTCCGCGGGAACTTGAGGGCCACGACGAGAGAAAGGACGGCTCCGACCCCAAAGATGACTCCTGCCACGCCGGCGTAGCGCAGCGCCCGCTTGGCAAAAGACAGCAGCCGATCGATCTGGTCACGAGGGGTTCTCATGATTCTACTGATTCCGAAGTGTACTCGATTGGCCGAGCCGATGGCGCAGCGAGCCTACCTGGTCACCCGAAAACGGGGGCACGTGCCCTAGGGGCTTGATTCCAAGCCGCTGGATGTCTTTCACGTTGTACACCCGCTGGTCGAACGCGCTCATGGCCAGTCCACAGAATGGGAGGGCAACGAGGAAGGCGGCGAGGCCCAAGAGGATGAGCGCCATGGCCCGCGACCGGCCAGGCCCGGGCGATGTTCCCCAGTCCACGAGCTCGAAGGACATCCCCAGCGCGTTGCTCTCCGCATCTGCGCCGAGCTCCGCCTCGGTCTGCCTTCGCCGTGCCACGTTCAGGCGCCCTTCGGCGATCGTGATCGACTCCTGGACTTGGCTCGCGGAGATGGCGAGGGCGCCTGCTTCCTGGGGTGGCGCCTGGGCGAGCGCCACCTGTACTTCCGCGAGTTCTCGGCGCTTTCTCTCGAGCTCCGCCTCGGCGGCCTTGATTTCGAACGCCGCACGCTCGGCCGTGGCGCGAGACATGGCCTTGCGGGAGGTCGACTCGTGGTCGACGATGATTTGGCCCACGTGCTTGACCACCGCGAGCGCGACCTGGGGGTCCTTGTGCCTGTACGTGATCGAGAACCGTGCGGTCCGAGGGGGATCCTGGCTCCCCCGCTCGTACAGGAAGTAGTTGCGGTTCACGCTCACGTCCAAGTCCCGTCGGAGGCTGTCCACCGCCACCGTGGGATGCTTGGAAAGGAACTGGGCATAAAGGGAGTGCTTGCGGCACACCTCGATCAGGCGCGCGTACGAGAGCGCGATATTGAACACGTGCTCTCTGAGCTGGCGTCGCGTGGGCGGTGGCTGGCCGAGCTTGATGTCCCCCTCGGTGACCCGGAAGACTACCCGGGCGGGGAACATGGGCGCCTTGCGGGCTTTCATGCCGACCACGAGCAGTCCGAAAAGGATGGCCAGGCCTATCGTCCAACCCGGGCGAGAGCGTGCCCGCCCGAAAAGACGCGAGAGCTCGGACCAGACCTCGCGAAGGCCGGGCTCGGTGTCCACCCAAGAGCGGGTGTTCCCTGTCATTCCAAGGCCTTTTGGAGCGAGTCGCGGAGCTTGGCGGCGCTTTCTTCCCAGTCGCCGCGCGCGCCCAAGGCGGCGATTTCCTTGGGGTCATAGGGGGCACGCGCCGCGCGGAGGAAGGCTCCGGCTAGGCCATCCACGTCGCGAGGGGGGACGAGCTCGCCAAGCAACGGGGTGGAGAGGACGTCCGGAATGCCCCCCACGCGGGTGGCCACCACGCGCCTGCCGCAGGCCAGGGCCTCGAGGATCACGTTCGGGGTCCCCTCGTTCCAACTCGGTAGCGTGAGGACGTCGCACGCGGCCATCCAAAGAGCGACCTCCCGCTGTGGCCGTGCGCCGACGACGAGCACGCGGTCCCCGAGTCTCGCCGCGGCCGCCTCGCACTCGCCCCTCCCAGGTCCATCTCCTACGAGGACCAGCCGCACGTCGTCGTCATGCCTCGTGGCCTGCTCGAAAGCCGAGATGGCGTCCATGGCCCCCTTGGGGCGTGACAAGGTACCCACGTACAGGATGACCCGGCCGTCCTTCGGGAGGCCGAAACCTGCGCGGGCTTGGGCGCGGTCCCTCACGTGGAAGATTTCTCCGTCGACGCCGTTGCGGACAAGATCGATTCGGTCCGCTTCGACGCCGAGCTCGATGGCCGACTCCTTGAGCGCCTTGCTCACCGCCACGACCCGATGCGCCAGTGGCAGGACCCGCTCGAGGTGCTTCCGGGGGCCCCGGAGGCGGGCGACCACGTTGACATCGCTCCCATGGAGCTTGACCACCGCGGGCACGCCAAGAAGCTTGGCGAGAAGAACCGACGCATATCCATCCGGGTAGGCCCATGCTCCAAGGATGACGTCGACTCGCCCTCGATACCTCGCCACCACGGGAAGGAGCGAGCCGGCGTACAGGTACCCGGCGATGGAATGCCCTATTTTCGGCACGAGGAGGTACCTCGGGTGCCTGACCCGAACGCCGTCGATCACGTCGTGCCACGGAACATCGATGAGACGCCCGGCTGCCGACCAGCGACCAAAGGCCGCAGCCATCGGGAACCAGGGGATGGTGGCAAGGACCTCGACGTCGCAAAGACGAGATAGCGCAGCGAATTGCTGGCGGTTGAAGGGACAGGAAAGCGGCTCGCGCGCGTTTGGAAAGATCTTTGTGATGACGAGAACCCGCATGGAACAAGGCGCGAAACGGCTTCTGGGCGTCTACGCGGCGAGAACGCGGTCGAGCCGGAGAAGGCGGAAAATGGCGAGAGGTTGATCCCTAAGACCCGTGACGACGACCGCACCGCCATTCGCCCGAATGCGCTTGTAAAGGGATACGATCGCCCCGACCCCCGAGCTGTCGATGAGCCGAAGCTCGGAGAGGTCAACGACGACCCTGGGGCAGCCCTCGGAGACGAGCTCATCGAGAGCTGGGCGGAGGCCGGGCGCGGTCAAGGCGTCAAGAGTCCCCTTGATATGTAGTGTTGTCTCGCCTGCTTTGTCTGACCTGTAAAACGTCATGGCGCTTCTGTCTCTCCTGCGCTCTCTACCTTGGCGTGCGTCCCTCCGGCTTGACGGGCAGAAGGCTTGAGGTACTTCGTCAGCGAAAGCACATTTGGGGGGCCAGGGTGGTAGGAAAACTCGTCCATGAACGATTGGATGATAAACAAGCCCATTCCACGCTCAGGGAGCATGTCGAGCTCGGGCTGTGGGACCGAGGAGATGTCGTAGCTCTCTCCGTGATCGACGATGCGCACGGTGATTCGATCGGAAAATACTTCCAATTCCACAACGACTTCGCCTGCATCGCCCTCCCGATAGCCGTGAATGGCGATGTTGTTGAAGGCTTCCCCAAAGGCCGAGATGACCTGGACGTCAAAATCGGTCTCTCCGGACCTTTCCGCTTCATCCCCGACCAGCTTGCAGGCGGCGGCAACCACCCGAACCGCGAGGTCCCGATAGCGAAGCATCCCTGGCACGTAGAGACGGATCAAGAATGCCTCTCCCTTGACGAAACATCGTAGCAGATGGTTTCTTCTAGTACGAGCCCTTGATTCCCTCGGTAAAAGCCGCGAAGCGCCTGATCGATGTGACGGGGGCCGCCATTGGCCTGGCGGCTTCTGCTCCCCTTATCGTGGCCATCGCCGTGGCTATTTGCATCGATTCCCCGGGTCCGATTCTCTTTCGGCAAAGGCGGGCAGGGACACTCCGAAGGGTGCTTCAGGGAAACCGAGAACCGTTCGAATTCGACGAGTTCCAGATGTTCAAGTTCCGTTCGATGCACGTGGACGCCGAAAAGCATAGTGGCCCTGTCTTGGCAGAGGAGAACGATCCCCGGGTGTTCCGGGTGGGGCGGTTCCTGCGCAAGACACGCCTTGACGAGCTGCCGCAGCTTGTCAACGTGCTTCGTGGGGACATGAGCCTGGTCGGGCCCCGTCCAGAGCGGCCCGAGCTTCTCGTCAACCTGGCGCACGCCATCCCCTTCTTCGAAGAGCGGATGCGCGGCGTCAAGCCCGGGATAACGGGGTTGGCCCAGGTATCGCTGGGTTACACGGGCAACGCCAAGGAGGGGAGCGAAGTCCATGCGCTCAAGGACACGCTCACCAACCCATACAAGATCGACGACGCGGACGGCGCTCTGGCTGACGACATGAGGCTCAAGCTTCTGTACGACATGGCGTACGCGGCCTCGCTGGAGCGCCTCTCCTCGTTCCTGCGCACGGAGCTCTCGGTCATTATCAAGACCCCCATCGCGATGTTTCGGGGTCTCGGCAGGTAGGCGCGGTTGCCGATGCCGCTCGTCGTCGCGCACGTACTATCGTCGTTCGGCATGGGTGGCCAGGAACGGGTGGCCTTGGACCTGGCGGTGGGGCAGAAGCAGGCCGGGCTGCGTGTCATCGCCGTGTCCTTGGCCCCGCGTCCTGACGGGCCTTTGGCCGGCGATTTTGCGGCAGCGGGGGTGCCCACGCGCACGGTTGCCAAGCGGCAGGGGTTCGACATGACGCTGCCGTTCCGATTGGCGTGGCACTTGCGCAAGGAGCGAGTGGGCCTGGTTCACACCCACAACCCGCAGCCGCTGATTTATGGGGCTCCGGCGGCGCGACTCGCTGGGGCAGCCGTGGTCCACACCAAGCACGGCGCGAACCCATCGGGCCAGAGGCGCATGGTCCTGCGTCGCGTGGCGGCGACGATGGTGGATGCCTACGTCGCGGTGTCGGAGCTTACGGCCGAGGTGGCGCGCAAGGGTCGCGAGGTGGACGTGGCGCGGCTCCACGTGATTCCCAATGGGATTGATCTGTCGCGCTTTGGCCCTGACGCAGCGGCAAGGCGGGCGGTGCGCGAGGAGCTGGGGATTCCCGAGGGCGCGTGGATCGTCGGTACCGTGGGTCGACTGTCGCCAGAAAAGAACCAGGCCCTCTTGCTCAAGGCGGCGGCTCCTGTGCTTGGCGATGGGTTCCGCGTGGTGGTGGTTGGGTCTGGCGCCGAGGAGAATGCATTACGTGCGCTGGGCGCGTCGTTTCCGCGGGGCGAGCTCATTCATTTCACCGGGGCGCGGCGCGATGTCCCCAGGCTGCTTGCGGCGTTCGACGTGTTCGCTCTCACGTCACGCACCGAGGGGCTGCCGCTCGTGATTCCCGAGGCCATGGCATCGGGTATCCCCGTGGTCGCGACGGCGGTGGGGGGGATACCCAATGTCGTCGACGAGGGTGTCACCGGGTTCCTCGTGCCGTCGGGGGATGAGGACGCATTGCGGCGGCGTCTTGTGGAGCTTGCCGGGGATGCGGCGCTGGCCCAGGGAATCGGCGGGGAGGCACGACGCGTGGCGCTCGAGCGCTATTCGGCAGAGCGGATGGTGAGGGAGTACTTGGGGCTATATGAAAGAGTGCGGAAGGTGTAGCGCGGAGGCACCGACGTGATTACCACCGCTCTCCTATCCCTGTCACTCCTCCTCTACACCTACGCGGGCTATCCAATCCTTGTCGCCCTCCTTGCCGCCGCATTTCCGCGCAAGCCTCGTTCCACCCCTGCCTACGAGCCCACTGTGAGCGCCTGCCTCTCGGTATTCAACGCGGCCGCTTTCCTCCCCGCCAAGCTCGACAGCTTGCTCGCCCTCGACTACCCCGCAGAGAAGCTCGAGGTCTTGGTGTATGACGATGGTTCGACCGACGAGAGCGCCGACATCGTGCGCCGCTACGCCGCACGTGATCCCCGGGTGAAGCTCGTTCGGGGCCAAGACAGGCAGGGCAAGCCCACGGCGCTCAACACGCTTCGCGAGCTGGCGAAGGGCGAAGTGCTCCTCATGAACGACGCGCGGCAGCCGATTTCGCCGGGCTCCCTCCGAGCCCTCGTGCGCATGCTGGCTGACCCAAAGGTAGGGTGCGTCTCGGGCGACTTGATCCTCCAAGGGGCGGCTGGCGCTGGCGCGTACTGGAAGTACGAGAAATGGATCCGGCGCAATGAGGCGCGCTTTTGCAGCCTCACGGGCGTGACCGGTGCGATCTACGTCGTCCGCAAGGATGACCTTGCCGAACTCCCCCGGGACACGGTCTGTGACGACATGTGGATCCCCTTGCGATTGCGTCTCTCGGGCCGGGAGATCCTTTTTTGCGAGGACGCACAGGCGTTCGACGAGGCCTTTGACGATGACCGCGAGCTTGGCCGCAAGGTCCGGACGCTAGCGGGAAACTTCCAGATCTTCGCGCGCATGCCGAACCTCCTCTTGCCCTTCGTCAACCCATCATGGTTCGAGGTTGTCTCCCACAAAGTTCTTCGGCTCGCCTGCCCCTGGGCCTTGGTGGCCTTGCTCGTGTCCTCGGGATGGGCAAGCGTGGCACCGGGCGCCGGATCGGCTCTACTCACCACGGGCATGCGCGCGCTCGTGGCCTCGCAAGTCCTTTTCTACCTGCTTGCCCTCGTCGGAGCGCGCGCTGGTCGCCTGCCGGGCCTATGCCGGACATTCGTGGTCCTAAACGCCGCCGCCCTTGTGGCTTTCTGGCGCCACGTGCGCGGAGCACAGCGGATTTCTTGGTGACGGGCCGAGCGCCGGCGTGCAAAATCAGCGCTTCATGTCAAAGCGCGAGCTTTTTGCACGCGTGCTTGAGGCGACCGGGCTCAATGCCGCGCTCCTTTGGGCGAGGGCTCGGATCCCTTCCCCCTGGCTGACGGTGCTGACCTATCATCGGGTGTGCCATGTCCGCGCGGATTACCCCTTCGATCCGGAAGTGGTCGACGCCACCCCCGAGCAGCTCGACGAGCACCTCGCGATCCTCAACCGCCACTTCCACGTCATATCCCTCGATGCGCTTCGTGCGTACCTGGAGGGAGCGCCGCTTCCCCCGAATCCGGCGCTCGTGACCTTCGACGATGGGTACGCCGACTGGCAGGGCGGTGTCCTGCCCATCCTCAAGAAACACCGGGTGCCCGGGGTGTTCTTTGTCGCCACCGATTACGTGAGTCGGCGGCGGCTCTTCTGGTGGGACAAGGTCTCGTACTTCCTTGGTCACGCCAAGCGCCGCCACTTTGCCTTGCATCGCGCCGCCGAGGGGGAAATCGACCTCACGCGCGACATGCAAGGAAGCAGGAGATGGCTCCTGCGCCTGATCAAGGACCGGAAAGGGCTGGACCTTGATCTGCTGTTCGACGAGCTGGCTTCCGCTGCCTCTGTGCCATGGAGCGACGCCCGCGAGCGGGAGCTCGCCGATACCATGATCATCACGTGGGATCAGGTGAGGGCGCTGCGCGCCGCTGGGATGGACGTCCAGTCGCACACGAGGACCCATCGCGTGCTGCAGACGCTGGACCCCGAGCGCCTTGCCGAGGAGCTCCAGGGGTCACGGCGCGAGCTCGAGGAGCAGCTTCAGGAGCGCGTGCACGCCATTGCCTACCCAGTGGGAAAAGCCATCGCCGAGGAGCCCGAGATCCGCCAGGCGGTTGACCGCGCCGGGTACGTTCTGGGGTTTAACTATGCCAATCGGGCCAGCCGCCTTAAGCGGGCGCTCGATCGGCTTGACGTTGGACGACTTGCAGTCGAGCCGTCGTACTCGCTGGCTTACTTGAGGAGCGTGCTCGCGGTGCCGCTCTTGACCGGAAGATGATGGGTGAGAGGTAACTTGGCCCTTTCCTTTCGCATCGCACGTAGCGCTTCAGAGCTCGAGGCGCTCACCGAGCTCTGGAAAGAGCTGCTCCTTCGCAGCGAGGCGAACGAGCCCACCCTCACCCCAGAATGGATGACGGCCTGGTGGAGGGTACACGGAGGCACGGGCGGGCGTACGCTCAGGGTCGTGCTCTTCTTTCGTGAAGGGCGGCTGGTCGGACTAGTGCCCTTGTTATGGAGAATCAAGTGGTACCGCCCCGGTGTCCCCTTTCGGCGACTCGAGCTCCTGGCGTCGGGTGAGCGAGAGGCAGACGAGACCTGCTCGGACTACATCGGCATCATTGCCGAGCGCGGGTTCGAGGAAGAGATCGCGGTTTCCTTGGCGGACCTCCTCATGCGGGGGGATGCAGGGGCATGGGACGAGCTCGTCCTCACGGGGATGAACGGCGAGCACGGCAGCGCGGAGATGCTCGCTCGGGAGCTCGACGCGCGAGGTGCCTCGGCTGAGATTGTTCCGCGTGGCGTCGCCCCGTATATCCCGTTGCCTCGCACCTGGAGTAACTACCTGGCTGCCTTGACTGGCTCCCATCGCTACTACGTGAACCGGTCGCTCAGGGATTTCGAAGCCTGGGCCAAGGGAAAGGCACGACTGGTGCAAGCAACCACCCAGGGCGAGCTCGAGCTCGGAGAACGCATTCTTCGTGGGCTCCACAGCCAGCGCTGGGAGGGGTGTGGAAAGCCCGGGATGTTCGTGTCGCCGAGATTTCGCGCGTTTCACGCCACCGTCTTGCCCGAGCTGCTGCGCCAACAGGCTCTGGATCTGTCGTGGATCTCAGTGGAGCAGCGACCTATCGCAGTCCTCTACAACATGCGCTGGAACGGCAAGGTCTACTTCTACCAGGCCGGACGGAGCCTCGTCCTCCCCAAGGACGTGCGTCCGGGCATCGTGCTCCATTGCCATGCCATCAAGCGCGCGATCGAGCGCGGCGACCGTGAGTACGATTTCCTCGCCGGGGCTTCACGCTACAAGATGCAACTCGCCAACGCGACACGTCCCTTGGTTGCACTTCGGGCCGTGCGCACGCCTGCCCTGGAGGCGGTCAGAAAGGCTGCCGAACAGGGGGGGCAGGTCATCCGTGGCTGGGCAGGCGCTGCCAGGGCTCGGATTCTCTGAAACGTCGATGAGCTTGTGGCCTCGGGCTTCTGGTCGGCCCAGATTGGATGTAAATGGGCGTCCTGGTGGATGACCTCGAAAATGGGTGTAAATGGGTGTAGTATTGGTTTGTGTTAAGAACCGAAACCATCCCGATCACTCCGGAGATCCTGAGCCTCATCGCCAGGATCGACGAGTTCAAAGGCGCCTGGCGCGCCTTCGGCACGCTCGCACCTGACCGCCTGTCAGCCCTGCGGCGGGTGGCCACCATCGAGAGCATTGGTTCCTCCACCCGCATCGAGGGCAGTAAGCTGTCCGACCGGGAGGTGGCGCAACTCCTGTCGAATCTGGAGATCAAGTCCTTCGCCACCCGCGACGAACAGGAAGTGGCTGGCTACGCCGAGTTGATGGACTTGGTGTTCTCGTCCTGGCAGGACATCCCTTTCACCGAGAACCACATCAAGCAGTTGCACCAGATCCTACTGCGCTACAGCGAGAAGGACACCTGGCATCGCGGCAACTACAAGACCAACTCGAACGGCGTCGCTGCCTTCGACGAGAACGGCGCTCGGATCGGTATCGTATTCCAGACCGCCACACCGTTCGACACACCCCGCCTGATGACGGAGCTGGTGGCCTGGGTGAACCAGGAGCGCGAAGTGGGTCGGCTGCATCCGCTGTTGATCATCGCCCTCTGCATCGTCGTGTTCCTGGAGATCCACCCCTTCCAGGACGGCAACGGGCGGCTCTCCCGCGTGCTGACCACGCTCCTGCTCCTCCATGCGGGCTACGCCTACGTGCCGTACAGCGCGCTGGAGAGCGTGATCGAGCAGAGCAAGGAAGCCTATTACCTGGCGCTGCGACAGACGCAGGGCACGATCCGCACCGAGGCGCCAAGCTGGCAGCCGTGGCTGGTCTTCTTCCTGCGATCTCTGGCCGAGCAGGTTCGGCGGCTGGAGAAGAAAGTCGAGCGCGAGAAGATCGTGCTGGCGGCTCTGCCGGAGCTATCGCTCCAGATCGTCGAGCTCGCTCGCGAGCACGGCCGCGTCACCATCGGCGATGCCATCAAGCTGACAGGCGCCAGCCGCAACACGCTCAAGCAGCATTTCCGTGCTTTGGTCGGACGCGGCACGTTGAACCGACACGGCAGTGGTCGTGGGGTCTGGTACGCCCTGCGCTGATGACTTCGGGTGCGGGTTCGGAGACCAATTCAGCCGCAAGGCACATGCTCGGTTGTCCGTGACTGGACGGCGGATTGGCGGCCTGTTCGATTGTGCTAAATCCTTGCCGCCGACCTTGCCGCAGGCCGTGCGGCTAGCATGCTAGCATTACTGGTATCCTCGCCGATGGACCCATTCCAAGACACGCGCCAGTTCCTAACGACCGTGCGGAGAAAGCTCATCTTCCGGGCGGTAGCGTCCACGTCAATCACCGCGGGTATCGGCCTCTTGTCCCTCGCGATCATCGCCCCCTTTCTCTCCGCATGGCTCGACGCGAGGCACGCGTCGACGCTCAAGCTGGGGCTCGTGCTGTCGCTCTTTCTTACGGCGGTGATCGGGTTCGCTGTCGTGTACTGGTTCCAGCGAAGGGTCCATTCCGATGAGGCGGTCGCGCGGTTCGTCGGGCGTAAGCTCCCAAGCCTGGCTTCCGATCTTCTTTCTTCGGTCCAGCTCGAGCGGGAGTCCCTCGAGCATCCCCGGTTCTCCCAGGAACTCGCCGCGGCCCTGGCTGCGGATGTGGCGCGCAAGGTACGAGGCGTCGATCTGAGGCAGCTCATCCCCTCACGGGGGATCCGTGTTCTGAGTCGGGTCTTGCTCGGCATGTCGGGCGGATACCTCGTCCTTGTCTTCTTGGCGCCACCTCCCTTCGAGCGGGGTTGGCACAGAATCCTTGCTGCCCGACTGCGAGCCGATCCCCACGCGGCGGTCGCGGTCTTGGAACCGATCCTGGGCGACATCAAGATGACCCTTCATTACCCTCCGCACTCGCGGCGAGAGCCGCTGGTCATTCCCGTCTCCTCTGGCGACATCGTCGCCCTTCGAGGGACTCAAGTGACCCTGGAGACCATCGCCTTGCGCCAAGCAGCCAAGGCACGCCTGGAGCTCGATGAGCAAGCCGGGGGGCGCATGCTCCCGATGGCGGTCGAAGGCCGGCGCCTCAAGGCCACTTTCCGCGTTGACAAGGCCGGCGGCTATCGCATCCGCCTCGATCCCGCGTTAGGGAACCCCGTCGTCGAGGCAGAGCACCACCGCATCGACATCGAGCCAGACAGGGCACCTCGCGTCGACCTGCGCGCTCCAGCCGACGAGCTCGAGGTCTCGTCGAGGCGCCAAGTCGAGCTCGCCTACGGCGTCGAAGACGATTTCGGGCTAAGCGAAATAGCCCTCGCGTGGCGCGGCGCTTCAGGGAACGAGGAGCGCAAGGTCCTCCCTGCACCAAAACCCGGCGCTCGTTCCGTCCAGGGGACGCTCCTCTGGGATCTCTCCGAGGTTCCGCTCGAACCCGGCGCGAGGGTGGCCTATCGCATCGAAGCCAAGGACAACGACACCCTGTTCGGCCCGAATGTCGGCTCGTCCAGGACCTACTACCTCCGCGTCTATAGCCCCCGCGAGAGACACGAAGAAATCATGGCGCGCCAGCAGGCGCTGCTGGAAGACGCGATAAGCCTCCTCGGCGATAGGCTTGAGCTGCCGAAGCCCGACGTGGAGCCGCACCGAGCCACGTTCCATCGCGCCGAGAAGCTCGTGTCAGACCTGGCGTCCCTCCTGCCCCTCCTCGCGGAAGACCCCTTGCTTCCGAAGCAGCTCAAGCCGCAGCTCGCCGGTACAAGCTCCCCCCTCGAAGCCATGCATGGACGCCTTGCCAAGCTGGTCGGCGACGAGCAGGTCGCGCTTTCTCGCATCGACCGCGCGGGGTCTTCATCGCGGGGCAGCCTCGGCCCGCTCCACGAGCTCTGCCCCAGGCACGTGGCCGAAATGGAGAAGGACGTGCTTCTCCTCGACGACTGGCTCGAGCGCCAGAAGCTCGAGGAGATCTTGGCGATTTCCGACGAGATCCGCCACCATCGCGAGAAGCTCAAGGAGCTGCTGGACGAGCTCAAGCGCTCGGGTTCGGCCAAGGCCCGGGCGGAGATCGAGAGGGAAATGCGGGCGCTCGAAAAGGAAATCGCTCACCTTAGGGCGAAGCTTGCGAGCCTCGGAGGCGAGACGGAAGATCGATTCGTAAACTCCGAGGCCCTCGAAGCCCAGAACGCCTCCGACTGCATGGCGAAGGTGCGGGCGCTTTTCGACCAGGGGGACATCGCCGCCGCGAGCGCCGAGCTCGAGCGATGCGGACGAATGTGGGAAAAGCAGGCGCAGGCGCTCGAGAATGGGCTCCAGGGCATGCGCGGCGAGAAGTTCAGTGAGGAGGAGAAAGCCTATTCGGAGCTCATGGATGAGCTCTCCGACCTGGAAAAGGACGAGAACGACATTGCGGCCGAATCCTCGCAAGTCTTGGATCGATACATGGAGCGGGCGGCACAGGTCGCGCGGGACCAGGGTAATCCCGCCCGGGAGAAGGCCAAGCTCGCTCTCGAGCGACTGCGAGAAGAGCTGTCGCAGGTCCCGAGGGACGGGCTCACGCCATTTGGTCAAGAAGAACATGATGCGGTCGCCCGAAGGCTCGTTGATGTCGGTCGAATGCTCGACGACGGAGACCTGGCAGAGGCGCTGGCCATGGCGAGGCAGGCGGAGCAGGGATTGCGCACGCTCGAGGCCGAGATCGAGGACGACCTGCACGATGGCGAGCCCTGGTCGGCGCGCACGGATGAGGCGCTCGACCACGTCGACAAGGCAAAGCCCCTTTTGCAAGAGCTCATCCATGAGCTGGAGAGCGCCACGCCTTCACCCGACACGATCATGAGCCCGAGTGACAAGCGGGCCCTCGATGAGCTGCGGCGGCGGCAGCAGTCGGTTCGAGAGCGGGCTCGCCGGCTCCTGCAGAAGGTACAAAAGCGAGGCAAGGAGTTGCCGGGTCAATCGGCGGAGACGGCCGAAAAAGGGCTCGAAGAGGCGAGCGAGCGCATGCAGCGTGCGGAGCAGCGCCTCGGCGCAAAGGATGCCCTGGGAGGAAGGGAAGAAGCCAGGGGAGCGGCTGAGCAGCTAGAGAGCCTGCGCAAGGGCATGCAGCGTTCAGCCCGTCCTTCTTCGGTCCAAAGCGGTGGCCGCAGCCCCGACGAAGAGCCAGTCCGGATACCGGGCAGCGAGGAGTTTCGTCCGTCGCAGGAGTTCCGCGAAGATATCTTGGAGGCAAAGAAGAAGGCCAAGGCTCCCGAAGCCTATCGAGAGCTCGTCAAGCGCTACTATGAGGAGCTGGTGAAGTGAAGTCGACGGGCGCAGTACTAGCCGTCTTCGTCATGCTCGGCGCTGCGATCATGCCCGCGCAAGCGCGCTCGTCGTTCGGGGACTACGTAAGGGCTGCACGTGCGCTTCAAGAAGGGCGTCTCGACGAGGCGAGGGCGCTTCTCGACGCACTCAGCAAGGCGGCCTCAGACGACCCAGAGACAAAGTACTTGGCCGCAGAGATCGCGTTTCTCGAGGGGGATTACCCCGGCGCGCTGGCTCTCCTGTCCGCAATGAGCGACGCTCGGGGAAAAGAGCTGGCGCGTGATCTCCTGCCTCTCGTCTCGGCGACGCTCGAGGCCACTCGTGGTTTTCTTCGCCGGGAATCCGAGCATTTTGTCTTCTCCTACCCAGCCGGAAAAGACGAGGTCCTCGTGGACGTTGCCGCCGAGGCCTTGGAGGCCGCATGCAAGCAGATTGGCGAGGATCTCGGGTACCTCCCTTCGGCCAAGGTCCGCGTGGAGATCTTGCCTCGCCCCACGGATCTGGCGCGCGTCTCCACGCTCACGGAAAAAGAAATCGAGACCTCGGGGACCATCGCCCTCAGCAAGTACAACAAGCTCATGATCGTGTCGCCGCGGGCGACCCTCCTCGGGTACCCCTGGCTCGACACCCTTGCGCACGAGTACACCCACTACGTGGTCACCGCTCTCTCTGCCGACAACGTTCCCATCTGGCTGCACGAAGGGATCGCCAAGTTCCAGGAGACCCGGTGGCGCGCCTCGCCCGGGGCCGTTGGGCTCTCGCGAACCCACGCGCACCTCTTGGCTGTAGCCTCGAAAAAAGGTCGGCTGATCCGGTTCGAGGAGATGCACCCGTCGATGGCCAAGCTGCCGTCGCAGGAGGCGGCAGCCACCGCGTTCGCCGAGGTGTACACCATGGTCGCCTGGCTGCACCACAAGGTCGGCTATGAGGGCATCCGCTCCGTGATTGAAAAGATCCGTGACGGCCGAACCGAGCGCCGCGCCATCGCCGAGGTTCTCGGCTTCCCCTGGGCAAGGGCCGAGTCGGAGTGGAAGGACTACTTGCGCAAGCTGGATCTCAAGGAGCCGAGTCGGTCCAAGGTGTCCATGCCCCTTCGTTTCCGCAAGGGGAGGGACGACGGGGATGAAAACGTCGGCTTGGATCAGGTGTCAGAGGAAAAGGCCAGAAAACATGCCCGGCTGGGGGGGCTCTTGCGTGCCCGTGGCCGCTTCGGCCCCGCGGCCCTCGAATATGAGAAGGCGCTCGCCATTACGGGCCCAGACAATCCGTTCCTGGCGGGGAAGCTGGCGCGCACCTACCTCGACATGGGGGAGCCGAGGCGAGCCGTCGAGGCTGCGTTGCCCCTGAGCAATCGTGACGAGGAGGACGCCTACCCGCAAGCGACACTCGGAGCCGCTTATCTTGAGCTCGGTGACGCGCAGAAGGCGGAGCAACACCTCGGGGCCGCCCTTCGCATTTCGCCGTTCGATCCAGCCGTCCGTTGCGCCTTGGCCGAGGTCTACGCCGCGACCGGCCGTTCCGCCCTTGCCACGCGAGAGACCGCCGCGTGCCGCATGCTGCGAGGGATATGATGTACTCTCGAGAGTGAGACCCAAGAAGCCATGGCCAACGAGCAAAACGCCGCCGAATCACCCGCCCAGCTACCAGGAGCTCCGTCGGATCCGCCGCGCATCAGCGATTTGGAAGCCGTCAAGGAAGTCGCCCGCGCCCGGGCCGAGATCCTGCGCGAGATAGAGAAACGGATTATCGGCCAGCGTGCGGTCATTGACCATCTCCTCACGGCCCTGTTCTCACGCGGGCACTGCTTGTTCGTCGGCGTCCCCGGCCTGGCAAAAACCCTGCTCATCTCTACCCTGGCCGAGACACTGAACCTCTCGTTCCAGCGCATCCAGTTCACTCCCGACCTCATGCCCTCCGACATCACGGGTACCGATGTGCTCGAGGAGGAGCACGCGACGATGCGCCGGTCCTTCCGGTTCATCAAGGGGCCGATCTTCGCCAACCTCGTCCTCGCCGACGAAATCAACCGTACCCCGCCAAAGACCCAGGCGGCCCTCCTCCAATCCATGCAGGAGTACCGGGTCACGGCTGGTGGCCGTACTTACCCCCTGCCCCTGCCGTTCCTCGTCTTCGCGACCCAAAACCCCATCGAGCAAGAAGGGACCTACCCGCTCCCCGAGGCTCAGCTCGATCGCTTCATGTTCCAGGTCGACGTGGACTATCCGAGCGGCGATGAGGAGGTCGAGATCGTCAAGCAGCAAACTTCACCGCAGCGCACGGAAATGCGCCGGGTCCTCTCGCCCGAGCGCATTCTCGAGCTTCAGGAGCTCGTGCTGCGTGTTCCTGCGGCGGACCACGTGGTGCGCTATGCCGTCGCCCTCGCGCGGGCCACGCGCCCAGGCGTTGGCGCCCCTGACTTCGTGCGGGAGCACGTGGCGTGGGGCGCGGGGCCGCGCGCGTCGCAGTTCTTGGTCCTCGCGGGCAAGGCACGGGCGATCCTCGATGGCCGCTTCGCCACGTCCACGGACGACGTGCGCGCCCTTGCCCGTCCGACGCTCCAGCACCGGCTCATCGTGAATTACCGTGCGGAGGCCGAGGGGATCACTGCCCAGCAGATCGTCGATCGCCTGGTCGAAACCGTGGATCCATCGGGAAAGGGGTAGTGCGTGCGCTTCCTGGATCCGATTGCCCTGTCGCGACTGGGAACAATGACCCTTCGGGCGCGCACCATCGTCGAGGGGGCTCTCTCGGGCTTGCACCGCTCTCCGCACCACGGTTCCTCGGTGGAGTTCGCTGAACACAAGGAGTACTCGCCCGGCGACGAGATCCGGCATATCGACTGGAAGGCCTACGGCAAGTTCGATCGCTATTACGTCAAGCGATTCGAAGAGGAAACCGAGCTGACCGCCTATGTCCTCCTGGATCGCTCGGGTTCCATGACGTATCGTGGGGACGGCATCTCCAAGCTGGAGTACGCCGCCTACCTGACCGCCGCTCTCGCTTACCTCCTGATTCGCCAGCAAGATCGGGTAGGGCTTCTCGCCTTTGGGGGTGCGAAGGAGCCCGAATACATGCCGCCGAGGGCTCACGCCGCTCACCTGCACGACCTCATGGCGGCGATTGAGCGGGTCGCCGCCAGCGCCACGGAAGGCGAAACGTCTCTTGCCAAGGTGCTCGACCGCGTGGCCGAGCTCGCGAGGCGCCGCAAGTCGCTCATCGTGCTCTGCTCAGACATGTTCGACAGATCGCCAGAGATCCCCAAGCTCCTCCGGCGTCTTCGAGTCATGCGCCATGACGTGGCGGTGGTCCAAGTGCTCGATGAGCATGAGCTCACCCTCCCCTTTGAAGGGGTCACGCTGTTCCAATCCCTCGAGGACGATCGCCGGCTGCTCGTGGATCCTCGGGCGATCAGGCACGCGTATCTCAAGGAGCTCAGGGCGTTCTTAGACAGAACGCGGAGCGCGTGCACTGAGGGTGACGTGGAGTACTTCCTTGTCCCCACCACGCGGCCGTTGGAGCGTACCCTCCTCGACTTCCTCATCAGCCGATCGTCGCGAGCGGGCGCACGGGTCAAAGGGAGCCCGAGCAGCTCGCCCGTCGATGAGTTTCGGTTGGGCACGGCGGGACACGGAGCTGGCGCGCCATAGTCATGGAGTTCCTCGCCCCCCTCATGCTCGTCGGAGCCATCGGCGCTGCGGTCCCAATCGTCATTCATCTCATTGGCCGCCGAAGGGCACCGGTACGGAAGTTCGGGGCCATCGACTTCCTTCTCGGTACGAACCGACGGGTGGCGAGGCGCCTGCGGCTTCGGGAGATCGTCCTCCTGTGCCTGCGAGTGGCGGCATGTCTCGCCATTCCCTTGGCGCTGGCGAAGCCACTCATTTCGGTGCGAGCGAGAGGCCCGGTCATCCAGCGCGGGCCCCAGGCCGTGGTCCTCGTCATCGACAACTCCTTCTCCATGGGCACTCGTCGCGGTGATGAGACCTACTTGGACATCGCCAAGGACAAGGCCAAGCGCGCCCTTTCTGCGCTCGGACCCGAGGCGGACGTTGGCGTGGTTCTCACGGCCGAGGGCTCGGTTCCGCCGAATGAGCTCACCCGCGACCACCTTCGCCTCCGGAGTCAGATCGCCGACGCGCAGTTGTCCATGCGACCCGCAGGCACTAGGCGGGCTCTCCGCAGCGCCCACGCGCTGCTGTCTGGTACCCCGCACGCCGCCAAGCGGGTGTACTTGTTCTCGCCGCTCATGGAGACCTCGTTTCCACCGGGAGATCCTCCTTGGCCAGAGGGAAGCGGACCGGAGCTCCACCTCGTCGATGTCACGGAAGGGGAACCCACGGCCAACCTAGCCGTCGTCGGCCTGCGGGTGGATCAAGATACGGACGTCGGCTCGCGCGGCTTGCAGGTGATCGCGGAGATCGCCAACTACGGGTCCGCGGTGGCGAAGGACCGCGTGGTCACGCTCCGTATTGGCTCGCGCTCGGTGGCACGGGGATTGGTGACCGTGGGTTCTTCGCAGTCCATCACCAAGCGATTCACCGCCACGCTCGCCTCTGACACCAGGGTCGCGGATGTGGTGGTCGAGCTCGACGGGGACATGCTTCCCTTTGACGACCGAAGATACCTGCGGGTTGAGCTCCGCAGGGACGTGAGAGCCCTCGTCGTCGACGGAGATCCGCGCACCGTGCGTCATGAGGATGAGGCGTTCTACTTGGAGACTGCGCTCAGGCCTGGCGATCGGGCGGATAGCGCCCTGCTCGTGACAAAGACGACCACGGATGAGCTCCCCCGCCTCCAGCTTTCCGACTACGACGTGCTGTTCCTGTGCAACGTCAAGCCCCTCGACGCAGCGCGAGTGGCTGAGATCGAAGCGTGGCTAGAAAAGGGTGGCGGTCTCCTTGTCTCTGTGGGTGACAATGTCGAGGCCGATGCCTACAACGCCACCATGGCACCCATCCTTGCGCAGGAGCTGCGATCCCTGCGCGACGTAGCGCCTGGGGCTAGTCCGGGAGAGCAGGAGGGGCGTGCGGAGAGGATCGGACGGCTCGAGACGGGTCACCCCATTTTCGGGGTGTTCTCGGCCAATGCTGAGGAGCTGCGCGGGGCACGATTCCGTCGGCTGTTCCTGGTGGGGCCCACGTCACGGGGCGAGCAGCGGCGGAGCGTACCGAGCTTGCTGCCCGCCGATGATAATCGGCGGAGCGTACCGAGCTTGCTGCCCGCCGATGAACATCGGCGGAGCGTCGCGCGCTTCGAGAGCGGCGCGCCTTTCCTAGTCGAGGCTCGTGTCGGGGCAGGTCGGGTCCTGCTCATGACATCGACGATTGACCGGGACTGGAACGACCTCCCGATTCACCCAGGCTATCTCCCTCTGATTCAGCAGGTGGCTCGGTACTTGGCCCGATCGCCGACGAGAGACCCAGGGGGTGACTTGCTCGTGGGGCGTGTTCGGGAGATCCCGGTGGCTGCGGCGGATGATCGGATCGAGGTCACTTCCCCGCGGGGCAAGAAGACGATCATTGAAAAAAAACGCATCCAAGGGCGAACGAGCGTGGCCTTTACCGATACGAGCGAGCCAGGCGTGTACCGCGTGGCCACTGCGTCGGCAGAAGGGGGCCTAAGGCAACGCCAGCACATGAGCTTCGCGGTGAACCTGGATCCCAGGGGCTCTGATACCCGGCGCGTGGCAGCCGACCGGATTCCCGTGTCAGCAGGCAGCGGAAATTCAGGAAAGTCGGCAGGAGAGACCGCCGCGGCGAAGAAGATCGAGCTCTGGCACGGCCTGGCGGCCTCCTTGCTCCTCTTCTTGTTCAGCGAGGCAGTCCTAACTAGTGGGCTGGGTCACGTGGGATCAACGGGGGGGCGTCTCGCTGATCGGGTGAGACGATAGCCCGGCGATTTCCATGGCGAGGGCCCGGTGGTTTTCGCAGCCGACCACGGCACGGTCGGGTCGGGTCGGTCTTCCTGCAAGGAATTGGCGTTTCATGGAGAGCACCCGCTTGGCCGATTCCTCGATGCGGGCACGTACCGCAGGCGACCGCTCCGCGGCGCGGATGAGGGCTTCTTCCGCTTGCAGCTGCAAATCTTCTCGATGGCAAAGGAGAAAGGCGTCGCATCCCGCAAGGAGCCCTCGCTCCACGGCCTCCTCAATGCCAAAGTGGTCCGCGATGGCCTTCATTTCGAGGTCGTCAGACAAGACGAGGCCGCGGTAGCCGAAGTGTCCTCGGAGGAGCTCTGTGAGGATGCGCGGGCTCAAGGTCGCGGGGACCGAATCCAGGGCGGGGAAGATGACGTGCGCGGTCATGAGCATCGGTAGCCATGGCAGGCTTGCAAACGGGGCCAACTCGACGCTGTGCAGTCGTGCCTCTGGATGGTCCACTCGCGGGAGCGCCAGGTGACTGTCCAGGAAGGTGTCCCCATGCCCGGGGAAATGCTTTCCACAACCAAGGATACCCGCGGATTGAAGCCCGCGGGCCATGGCGCCGGCCAAGCGGGTCACGAGCGACGGCGTGGTGGCGAAGGCTCTATCGCCGATGACTGGATTTGCGGGATTCGTGTGCACGTCGAGGACAGGGGCGAAATCGATGTCGAATCCTAGGGCAGCCAATTCAAGCCCCAGGGCACGGCCGAGGTTTTCGGAAAGGATGGTCGCGCGCTCGGCCCTCAGGTCCGACGCGGATGCCATCTCCCCGAGACGCAACATGGGCGGCCACTCAGTAGCGGGCGCACGCACCCGCTGCACCCGCCCGCCTTCCTGGTCGACCGCAATGAGGATGGGGAAGTCTCGAGTCGCCGCCGCGTGAAGCGAGTCATTGAGGGCGCAAGCCTGTGAGAGGCTATCGATATTGCGCTTGAACAACAGGACCGCCCCCACTCGAGACGCCGCAATGCGGCGCAGGAGCTGGGCTGGTGCCACGATGCCATCAAAGCCTACCCACAGGAGCTGCCCAACTTGGCAACGGAAGTCCACGGGCCAATAGTGGCACGGGGGAACCGGATCGACAATTTAAGGGGCGCCGCCGAGAGGCTCGGGAGCTACAGTAGAATATCGAACTATCGATGAACGCTCGATACGCGCTTGTTGCTGCGATGCTGTGTGGTTGTCTTGAGACGCCCCGTCCCAGGCAAGCGGACAGCTCGGTGCCCGATGCGTCGCCCGATGGACCACCCGACGGGACTCTTGATGGACCGTCCGATGCGTCGTTCGACGCTCCGCCAGACGCCTCGCCGGACGCCCGGGTTTTCCCGCCTACCGACTTCACGATCAACATCGTCGCAGGAAGCGTGGCGGATATGAATGGCGATATGGTGGACGACATCGTGGTCGCAAGCGCGTTCGACGACTCCCAGCCAGGGGATGGCCATGGCGTTTTCGTACTGCTTGGAAAGCCGGCTGGGATCGGCAAGACCTATGAGGCCTTCCTCACCACGAGAGGGAGCCCGCTCGCCCCGATGCCCGTCGCCGTGGCAGGAGGTGACCTGGTTGGCTCGGCGGAAGCAGACGTCATCGCTCTTGCGCGCTTGCCGGCGACGACGTCGGATCCGGCGCGTGGATTCCTGGTGTTGTTTGAAGGGACCGGAGATCTTTCATTCCGCCCGGCCGTCCTTAAAGAGACGAACGATCGCGGGGATAACGCACCCTCGCTCAATCGACCGAGGCATTTAGCCGCCTCGCAGTTCGATAACGACAGCAACTCCGATATCGTCTTTGGGACCGCGGGCCATCTATATACGGCAGAAATCCCCCGTTCCTCGGAACGGGGGTTTGAACAAATGCTCCCTGAGATCTTGAGGCGTACCGAGGCAAGTTATTGGTCGATGGCGCGGGATGTTCTCCTCGTGGGGCCGAGCGGCACCAAGGATGTCGTGGTTATCGATAGCAACGTGTATTGGTTTCGTAATGGCGGGAGCTGGTCGTTTTCTAATGTAACCCCCGAGGTACTCGATCCCAGCGTTACGTATACCTTTGCAGATGCATCCAACGTCTTCGGGGACGAAGCGCCTGAGATCGTCGGGGGATGGCTGCGAGCGATAAGCGGCACGACCCTCGCGAGCGCCCCGAAGGTAGAGCACAGCCTCACCGATCTTCCGACCGCCTCTGACTCGAATTTCGACGATCTTCTTGTCGCCGAGCTTGGTCTCCCCGGCAGTGGAAAGGATCTGATCCTGCTCGACAACTATCTCTCGGCTAGCCCTGAATCGGGGCAGGGAAATGTTTTCGTGCTTGAGGACGTCTACGTCGCTGCCGACGATTTCCTCAGGGCGCCTTTTTCCCCTCTCCGGTACACGCTTCCTGCAGGATTTACGGTGTCGGTGTTCGTGACCGGTGACTTCGACGGGGACAAGCGCACCGAGGTGTTTCTCATGGACACCGGCGGTCGCACGCTTTGCTTGCGGGCTGTCCCGCGCGTGAAGCTATCGCGGTGTGAGGAGGAGTGACGCTGTCGGGCGACCATCAGAACTGGTGCCTGGCCTCATGATTCCTGCCTGCCTCGAGCGGGGGAAAGCTTCCCGTTACTTGGGAACCATCAATTGCGGTAATGCGCAACACGATGTCTCAATTGGACCAGAGATGGGCTCGTCTCGCTGAACAAGGCAGCCGATCGCCGGTTCATTCATTCAGAGATACATCTTCACGAAATGAGGCGCTAGCATGCCGCTTGCCAGCACGCTAAATTGACAAGCGGTCTTGGGGGTAGGAATGAGAACCGATGCTAGTTGCTTGGCGCAGTGGCTCATTGGCGTGGCACTGTTCGTCAGTGGTTGTGGCTCCGGACAGGTCGGTGACAACCCGCGCCCCGACTCGGCGGTCTCCCATGACGGCGCAGTCCAGACGGATGGTGGAAGCACGCCACGGTCCGACAGTGGCACCAATGGGAAGCGGATCTTCGTTGCAGGAGACCTTCCTGATTACCAATGGCGCCAGCTCCCAGCGGAGCGAGTCCCCTGGAACCGCATTTCCGCGTTGAACATCGGCATGCTCTGGCCAATGCCGTCTGGGAATACGTTCACGCTTGGTCAGAGCAACTGGGAGACGCGCCTGCCTGCTCAAATAGCCGCGTCCTGGTCGGACGCCGCCAAGAGGTACACGGCCGAAGGGCGAGCCGCAGGGGTGAAGGTGGTCTGCCTCCTGGGCGGCGCCGGGGGTAACCCAAACCCAACGGGGGAGCGAGGGCGTGACTACTTTGCCGCCGCGACGGACACGGATGAGCACGCGCGCGCTTTTGCCGAGAACATCAAGATGGTCCTGCAAGGGATGCAGTTCGACGGCGTCAACCTTGACTGGGAGGACGGGTCCGCCAACGCACAGATCATGCAGGCGGGCCTAGTGCGGCTGGCGCATCAGCTCCGCCTCGCCTGGCCCGAGGCTTACATCGTGATTCCCGCGTCGCCCACCGGCGACGATGCCGCCGGGCTTGCACCGGCGAAAGACGACGTCGATGCGTTCGAGCCAATGACGTACATGGATGTCGACGGCAACTGGGGGGGGTGGGAGATCCCCTATCCGCTTACGCCGCTCCGTGGGGAGAGCTATTCGGTCGAGAGAACGCTCGGAAGGTGGACCGTGGCAGGCGTTCCAGCCTCGAAGATCCTGCTCGGAGTTGCGGGATACGGCGCCATCTGGACCGACCAAAGCGGTGATCACCGAGTACCGAACACGCCCCTCGCAGGAATGGACAACGTGGATGGGGAGCACGCGTCCTACGCGGGGGATAACTATGTCACCCAGGCCTGGCTGAATCGGACGCTCGCCGCTTATCCCCAATTCAGCGAGGGGTGGCATGAGGCGACGAAAACGTCGTTCTGGGGCGCTCCCTCACGCACGACGCCGGTAAGGATTCCCGATCCGCGTGGCGGTGCTGGAACCGTCGAAGCAGGCCTCATTTTTTACGAAACCCCAAGGTCTATTCAGGCGAAGATTAGCTTTGCGCAGCAGCACGACATGAAAGGGCTTTCGTTCTGGACCATCGCCGAGCTGATTGACGGGGAGCGCTCGCCCATCCTCGAGGCAATCCAGTAGTGCTAGAGTGGCGTCGTGCGCTGCAAGCGCTGCTACCGTCGCGTGGCTGAAGCTGCCGCGTGCCCCCAGCACCCGCCCGAGGATCCGTCGCGCCAAGAGGTCGTGGCCTTCCGCTCGGGGTGGGCAGCACTGCGCGGCGACGCGCCCGCGATTCCCGGAATAGTCGCTGCTAATCCACTGGGCCGCGGTGGCTTCGCCGAGGTTTGGGCAGGGCGGATGGGCGAGCGCGAGGTTGCCGTAAAGGTCGCGCACGCGGTGGGGGACGAGCGTCTTGCTCGTGAGGCCGCAGCCCTCGGGCGCCTTGAGGGCTCTGCCCCCGCGCTCCATGGCGCGGGTACGCTCCCTGACGGACGGCCTTATCTTGTGCTCGAGAGGCTCTTCGGTGTCACGCTCGCTGCGCACATGGCGGCGCAGCCCGGCAGTGGCGCCTTTCCGGTGGACGATGCCATGTCACTCCTCGAGCGCTTGGCCGACAAGATGGACGACGTTCACGCCGCGGGCGTCGTGCACCGCGATCTCAAGCCAGAAAATGTATTTCTTCGCACGGACGGGCTCGTGTGCCTCTTGGACTTCGGTCTCGCGGCGCCAGCCCGCCGGAGCAGCGATGCCCCCGCAGCGGTTGAGACGGCACTTCGCGCCGAGCTCACGCGTACGGGTGAGCAGCTCGGCACGATAGCCTACATGGCCCCCGAGCAATGCCTCGAAGCCCGCGACGTTGGTCCCGCGGCTGATCTCTACGCCCTGGCCGTTGTCGCTCATGAGCTCCTTACCGGACGACCTCCATTTGTCGGAGACCCTGCGCTCCTTAGGCAGGCCCACGTTGGTCGTCGTCCGCCACGCGCGTCCGAGCTCGCGCCTATTTCGGCAGCCGTCGACGACGTTCTGCTCAAGGCCCTCGCCAAGGACCCGGCGGCTCGATTTCCCTCGGCGAAATCCTTCGTCGCTGCACTCACAGAGGCGGCGTTCGCGAAAGTGGCGCCAAGGGCCACGTCTTCCACGTCGACCTCAAGCCGTTGCCTCACCGGCCTTCTCTATTTCCGCACGATGGCGCCGGAGTCCGACCTTCACGACGTCCTCAGGGCCGAGGGCGGTCGCGTGGCGCGCTTCGACGCGGACCGGCGTATCGTGGCGTTTCCTGGCTATCCGACGCCCGCCGCGTCGGTCCGGGCGGCCCTTGCAGTGGCCCGTCGCCTCGTGGCGCGCGAGGACATCATCGGTCCCCTGCACGTGCACGCGGCTTTGCTGCGCGTGCGCGGCAAGGCGCTTCATGGAAGCGCGCTCGACCGTCCGGACGACTGGCCTGTTGTCGGTAATGGCCCGGTCTGTCTCACTCCTGCTGCCGAGGCGCTGGCCGGAGGCCCGCACGCGTCGCGTCGCCGTGTGAGCTTCGAAGGCCCGGAAGTAATGCCCCTAAGGGGGCGTGACGAGCTTCTTCAGGCACTGGCCGCCCATGCCCAGCGCGTACAGGTCGAACGCGTTCCGGCGCTGGTCACCGTCCTTGGCCACGTCGGCTACGGAAAGACACGCGTTCTTTCGGCGGTTGGCGCCTCCCTCGAGGCCAATGGCTTTTGCGTCACCTCTTTCGCTCCACGGCCCCCCAGCGCGGGCGACCCCGATGGCCTCCTCGTTTCCCTCTTGAGAAGCACGCTCGTTATTCCGCACGAGTTCCCGACGGCCGATGAGGTGCGCGACGCGTGTGCCAGGTGCCTCTCCGAGGAGACCGCGAGCGTCTCGTGGGTCGCAGTCGCCTACCTCCTGCGATCGCTTCCTGCGGGCGACGAAGCGGTTGCGGCCGTCCTCGCCGCACCTTACGCGGTTCGCCACGCTGTCTCCAAGGCTATTGGCGAGGCGCTTCGTCGTGCGGCAGCCTCGGCGCCGGTGGCCGTCCTGGTCGACGACGGGCACCATGCCGACCTGGCGTCGCTCGACGCCCTCGAGATCGCGACGCTTGCAGAAGGCGCGGGCGCGGCGCTGCTCGTCGTGGTCGCGGCACCTCCAGAGCTCCTGGGCCCACGTCCAGCGTGGAGCGGGCGTGCAGGCGAAAAGGCCGTCCACGAGCTCTCGCCGCTCGATATCCAGGCGACGCGCGTGGTGTTGCTCGATCACATGAGGCCAGTGGAGCATGTCCCCGAGCTCGTGCTCGACCGGTTGCACGGGCTGACCCAGGGTGTTCCCCTATTTCTCGTCGAGGTCGCCCGTGCCCTCCGAGAGGGGGGCGCAATCCGGCCCCACCCGGGAGGCGAGGGCTGGTACGTGGCTGCGGACGAGCTCCTCGAAGTCTCGCCGACGCCGCTCGCCGAGCGGTTAGCCATCCGTACCCTCGGGAGTCTACCTCCGGCGCTGATCGCCATGGCGCATTGGTCGGCGGTGCTCGGTGACGAAGTATCGCCGCACGATCTCGAAGAGCTCGAGCGCGCGCTTCCGGCCAACGCGCGACCGCGTGAAAGCCTCGACGCGCGGGTGGCCCTGGATCGCCTGGTCAAGGCGGGTCTCCTCGGGAACGAGGGGGGGGGCAAGTATCGGTTTGCCCACCCATTCTTGCGCCAGGCGCTCGAGGCGCGCATGCCACCGGAAGAGCGAGTCCTTCTTCACCGCGCCGGGCTGGACCGGCTCGCGGGCCGATCACGAGACTCCGCTCTTCTCTCGCGGATCGCCAGGCACGCGACGGCGTGCGGCGACCGCGAAGCTGCCGCTGCGGCCTATCTCGAGCTCGCCGAAGACGCTCGCCAGCGCAACGCGTTCGTGGATGCCGATCAGTGCGCCTCGGCCGCAATCGTCCACCTAGACGAAGCAGACGCCGAGCGCCGAGGCCGCGCCTTGGCCATTCGTGGCAAGGTGCGTTATCGCCTGCAGCGGTTCGCCGACGCCGCCGATGACCTCCGCGCAGCCCGGGCGTTGGCCCAGGCACGCGGCGACGACGCGGCAGTCGTCGATGCACTTCTTGAGGAGGCGACGCTTCGTGATTGGTTGTACGAATGGGACCTCTCGGCGGAGCTCGCCGAAATGGCTCGGCTGGTCGCGAGCCGCCTCGGTGACCCAGCCGTGGACGCACGCCTCATCATGGCCACGGGTCGTACCCATTGGCGTTCCGGCCGGGTCGAAGAGGCAATTGCTTGCCTGGGCGAGGCGACTTGCCGCGCCGATGAGGTTGGCGACCACGAGACTGGAATCATTTCGCTCACGCTCTTGGTGTGCGCACTCGCTCACGCTGGACGGGACGAGGAGGCGGAGCGGCGATCGGACGATCTCCTTTCGCGCTGCAGTCGTACCGGAGATCGGTTGCATGCGTGCGTGTGCCTGATCAATCGGGGTAGGATTTGGTTGGAAAAGCGGAACCACGATCGGTACGTAGAAGACGTTCGAACGGCGATGATCCTCGCCCGCGAGATTGGCAACGCCCAGCTCGAGCGTGTTGCCACCTTCAACCTCGCCGAGGTTCTCCATTGGAAGGGCGATGCACCGGGAGCCCGCAGCCTTTGCGTGCGTGCGCAGAAGCTAGAGGCCCTGTTCCGGGGTGAGAGCGCAATCCCACATGAAGCGCTTCTGCTTGCTCGCCTGGCAGTCGCAGCAGGCGATCCGGAGGAAGCAAGGAGACACCTGGCCTGGATTCGGGAGCGGTTTACCTTCGACCAGCTCGACCCCTTGGCACGAGCCCTAATCAACTATGTCGACCTGCTCTCGAGCGAGTTAGAAGGTGACCTCGCCCCGGCGGAGAGATGGGATGCTGTGGTGTCGGAGGTGAGCGCCTCGGGGTGCGAAAACGAGTTGCTCGAGGTCCTCTTCGGATCAGCGTCCGTTGCCATTGAGAAGCGTGATCACGTGGAAACGGGCCGACGACTGGCGCGGGCACGAGGCCACGCAGCGAGCGCTCCCGGCTGGCTTTGTCGCTTGGCTCGGTTGGAAAAAAGCCGTTTGGATATGCCTGTTTAGAAATTAAGAGAGCGGTTGGTTGACATGTCTGCGGCCTCGTATTATGCCAGCGGATATTTCGCGAAGGATGGTCGTCATGAAGAGAAGTCCGCTGCGTAATCTGTTCACCCTTGCCCTGCTAGCTCCTGTCGCGGCGGGGTGCGCAACCGACGATCTCGAGGAGGTCGTCGATTCGACAATCCAGCCGCAGCTTTCCTTGAACCAGTTGAGCCTCAACCAGCTTTCGCTAAACTCTCTAACGTCAATCCCGACGTCGAACCGCATGATGACCAATGTACCACTCCGGACGGAGAGCTACTCGGATGCACACGCGCCGGCGGAGCTCAGGTTCCAGCTCCGTGACGAGAAGACCCGCGCCGTGATGCGCTACATCGTCGAGTGCGCGCTGGACAACACGCAAAAGCTCGACTTCGTCGACAACTACCACGGCGGAGCGTACTCCTTCAGGGGTGCGCTTGGGCTCTGCCCGGAATGGGGCAAGGTAGGTGGCTCGGCTAACTCTAGGTGCCAGGAGCTTGTTTCTGCTTGTCTCCTTGCCCGCAACAACGCGTTCGGTCGTTCAGTACCCCTCTCACTCCGCGGTGAAGAGCCTCAGTTCGCGTTGTCACCGAGCGTGCCGACGTTCAACGTGAAGCGGGAGCCAAGTAGTAGTAGCGGGCTGTCGGATACCATTCAGAGCTTCATTCGTTGCAAGACAACTCGAACCGGTACGAAGCGAAACTGCGGCTGGCAGCCTTCGGTCGTTGGTCGGTGCACGGCTGGCACGACGGTCACTGTTGGTATTGGCGGAAAGCCCTGGTGTACCTCTTTCCCGTGGTCGGGTTCGATTGCATGGGGTCTTCCACTTGGCTCCTCATCGGCCGATAGCGTCGTCCGTATCTGCGAAGGGCTCCGTGGTTGCGACGATGCAAGCGTGGCTACCCCGGATGAACCCTACGGCACGCTGCTCAAGCAGGCGTCGAGCTTCTGCGGTCAATCCAAGCCCGTCGTAACGTTCCCCTGCCCCTCGAGTAGCTTCTACAGCGTCATGGTCGGGCCCGAGGTTTCGAGCGCGGTGGGTTTTTCCGCCACGCCAGCAGCCAGCGGTGGCGGAACCTCGGGCAAGCTGCCTGCCTCAGAAATGGAGGTCTTCCCATGGCGAGAAGGTGCCTTTTTCGGCAATGTCTTCATTCCCGAGGCACTGGCCTCCAATACCAATGGGGTAATCGTCGTGGATGGAGACGGGATCACAAGCGGCAGTGGCGTGAGGGCATGGAAGCAGGCGAGACCCGGCGTTGTTCATAAGAGCATGTTCGCGTGTACGAGCCACTACTGGAACGAGGCCGAGGCCGTGATGAAGGACCGCCTTTGCGCAGGTGGGAGCGACTTGTGCGCCGCGGCTTGGGTGGGCTCCTGTCGGGAGCCAAGCAAGTACTCCACGCTGTCCGTCGACTCGACCAAGATCTTCGTCTGCCAGGGGGAAAACCCGCTGCCGAGTGGCGACTACCAGAATTGCGACACGAAATCGACCGTAGGGTTGCCCATGCCGAAGTGGCGCTTCCCGATCACGACCTACCTCAACGACTTCTGCGACATTATCAAGACTCCGGGGATACCTAGCCCCTGCGAGAACGCTGGCCCCTACGTCCCTTGACCCCCGCACGTCTTCTGTGGCCATGGCCAACCGCCACGCCCCCCTCGACGAGACGCCGCCCCTCCGCGGGCGGCGTGAGATGCTCGCCGCGCTCCCCAAGTCCGCGCAAGAGCCAGACGAGCTAGCCCCAGGCTATCGTCTTGGCTCCTTCGTCGTCGACGAAGCCCGTTACCGCGGTGGGTTTGCGCTCGTTTATCGCGCCCACCACGTGGAGAGCGGTCTGCCGGCGGCGCTCAAGGTCCTCCATCGCCACCTCGCGGCATCACCGTCGATACTCGAGCGCTTCGAGCGTGAGGCGCACATGCTGAACGCGCTTCGGCACCCGCACATCGTCGAGGTGCTCGAGACGGGCGCGCTGGAAGGCGGGCGTCCCTACCTGGCCATGGAATGGCTCGAGGGACGCACGCTCGCCCAGGAACTGACATCTAGGGGGCCCTTGTCACTCCCCGAAGTGCTCGCCGTGCTCGAGGAGCTCGGAAGTGCCCTCGCCGCAGCACACGGGCTGGGTATCGTCCACCGTGACTTCAAGGCCCAAAACGTCGTCGTGCTGCCTCGCGAGAACTGGTTCATGACGAAGCTCGTCGATTTCGGCATCGCCAAGCTGACCGGAGCGGGCGTCGAACACGGGCAGGTGACCACGAGCGGTCTTGTCATGGGAACCCCACTCACCATGGCTCCCGAGCAGATCCTCGGGCAGGAGGTAGACGCGAGGACTGACATCTATGCCATGGGGATTCTGCTGTTCCAGATGGCCACTGGACGGCTCCCATTCCAAGGGCCGACCTACATCGAAATCGAGGACATGCACCTTCACGCGCCTCCCCCACGGCCGAGCGAGCTCGTTCCCGTGCCGCCCGAGTTCGACGCGGTCGTGCGGCGCTGCCTCGAGAAGGAACGCTTGCGCCGTTATCCCGGAGTCGCCGAGCTCCTCGAAGACCTCCGGCGCGTGGCCTTAGTCGGCCAGGCGCAGGGCACCGCGTCCCAGGTCGAGGCGGTAGCCCTGCACGTGGAGGCACTCCTGCCTCAAGACATCGACGACGCCCCCGAGCCGGTGCTTGACGACGTGGAGGCAATTCTTGCCACCGCCCGCGCGGCGGCGACGCAGGGCCTTGCAGTGGCGATGGAGAGCGGCAATGCAGTACTTCTATGCGAGCTGCTCGGAACCATGCCGACCGCCCGCCAAGCGGGTCGCCAGCGCGTGCTCAAGGCCGCTCGGGAGCTCCAAGTGGCCTTGGCCGCACGTGAGGGTGCGCGCTCGGAGGTGACGGTGCGTGTCGCGGTCCTGGCAGGAGTCGTGCCGCACAAGAGTGCCATCACAGGGATTGCCGCTGCTGGCGCGGCGCTCCTGACTCGTTGCGAGCGCATCTTCGAGTCGGAGGTCGCATTGGATCATCCAGCCTGCGTGCCCGCAAGGCGAACGCCCTCGCCCTAGCCCTTGTCCCCTGACCGAGGCTGGGCCATAATTCAAGCCACTCGCAGGACCACCGGGCATCTTGACTAAAGACCGCAAGCCAGAGCCCGCCGCGCCGACCATCGGGCAGGAAGCAGGAGATCGCACCGAAACGGTGGACCAAGAGGCCTGGCTTGCCCGGCTTGCAGGAAACAAGGCTCCTGAGGATCCCGTTTCCGGGCCAGAACAGGGGCTGGCCGCGCAGTCACCTCGCCCGGTCTCTTCCGCCACTTCACACTTGCCGACGCCTGGCCCAAGGACCGCAGTCCCTCCGCCGCCACGCCGGACCTTGGCAGGTGTGAGTCCACCAGGCCCACTCCCATTTCCCACTCGGTCATCCGGGGCCCCACCAGTTGTTGCCGAGTTCAAGGCCAAGCTCCCCCTTCCCCAGGCAGATCGCCCCGCGACTCCGCCAGTCGCTACCGTGGATCGGGAAGCCGTCCGGATAGCGCCGCCAGAACCGACGGGGAATCTCCCGCCCGCCCTTGAGCCGATAACCGCACCCAATGAGCTCATCGAGCCCACGTCCCTTACTCCTCCACCGCTTCCTCCCGTCCCAAAGAGCCCGGACGTCGAATCATGGTTCGAGAGCCAACCCACCCGCCCCGCCGATTTCCAGGACCTCGCGAGCCTCCCCGGAATGACGAATCCAGGAGCGGCGCCTCGTGGGGAGCCGACGACCGAGAGTCCGGTCGCCCAGGGCAGTGCGGCCGCCGTTCCAAGTCCAAGCCTGGCCGTGGAGTCTAGTTCGGCAACTGCTGCGGACGAAAAGACGACACGCGACAGCCAGTCGCAGCTTCGCCGGCTTCGGCCAGTCGTGGTTGCATCGGTCGTATCGCTCGTCGTGGGCGTCTTCCTGGGAGCGCTGCTGTTTTCGAGCGGGGGAAGGGAACGCGTAGAAAAGGGATCGGAGGTCTCCTCGGCAGCTCCCTGCCATGAACCATCAGGCAGCAAGGGTGTCGAAACTGCTTTGGCATCGCCTGGCGAGCAGCCACCCGTGGTCTTGGCCAAGGATGATTCCCCGCAAGTGGCCTTGGCGCGTCCAGATGCCGAGGTTCGAGCAGCGCCAGCTCCATCATCCCCAACACCGCCTCCTTCACCGTCTGTGACGCTCGGGCGCGGCGCTTGCGTCTTGCGGGTCGTGACTCGGCCAGACGGGGCGGGGATCACCATCGACGGAAACCGTGTCGGTAGCTCGCCGCTCGAAGTGAACGAAGCACCTTGCGGCAAGCCCATCATCGTCCGCTTGGACAAGCCGCCTCGGTTTGGAACGGTGCAAAGGCGCCTTGTCTTGGTTGAAGGTGAGCCGAGGACTCTTGAGGAGGAGCTCGGCGGTGTTCAGGCACGGCTCGATGTCCGATCGAAGCCGAGCGGTGCCCTCGTATTCCTCGGTGGGCGAAAGGTAGGCAAGACCCCCCTCTCGTTGAGGCTCGATCCTCGCGAGCGGGCAACGGTTCGTCTTCAGCTCCCGGGCTACAGGTCCCACGAGCAGAGCGTGGTGCTGCGGGCGGGAAAGCCTACCCGCGTTCATGCGGCGCTAAAGAAAGAAGGATCTGGGCCTGCGGGCTCTGGACCGGGGCACTTCGGCCGAGCCGGTTCTCCGAAGGTCGTCAAGCCGCGGCGCTCGTCGGGACGATAGCGACGCGTGCGCGTGATCTCCCCAGAGCTTCTAAGACGCCCACGGCTCCGACTCACCCACAAGGGAAAGTCGCAGCGGAACCTGGGCGGTGTAAAGGGCCCATGTTCGCTTGTCGGCGTATCGGAATTGGATCACGAGCTCGTTGCGGCCGTCGCCATCGACATCTAGGACTCCAACGAGATCCATCCCCTTGAAAAAGCGGGGGTCCGTACCGCCCAGAATGCTCGGCGTGGCAAACCGCGCCTGGCAGCCTGCCGCCGGGGCACTCTCGCCTAGAACCTCCTCCGACGGGGCTCGCATTTCATCGAGAAAGGCATCCAGCGGAAACGCCTCGGCGCGGCCGTCCTGATCCGTGTCCACCAAGAGCTTCCCCTCTTGCACGCACCCTGCGCCAGTGCTCGGGGTAAGGGTTTCCTCGGGATCGAGGGGGCGGACCTGAGCCAATGCGAGGCCGCAACCGTCGGACAGGGCCATGCACTGGGCTGCCGTCACCTCCTCGGCGCAAGGCAAGTCTCCTGCATATCCGCCGACTGCGGCCTGCGAGGCTGGACTGAGCTCAGTCGTGCCCATGGCCGTGAAAATGCCGGCGCGCTTTCCGGAGAAAGACAAGACGGTGAACCGCTGGACGGCGCCGCGGGTCACCAAGAGATTGAGCTCGGAAGAGTCCCGAGACCACGAGAGAGCGCGTCTCGCGAACAACATGGATACGGCCGGCCGACCCGCGGCCTTGCCTGGGCAGAGCTCGCCGATGACCACCTCCCGAGATGCCTGAAATGCCGGCGTCCGGATGGCTGGTCCGGCTGGAAGCTCGCTGGGAGTGTCTCCAGGGCCTCTCGGCGACACGCGAGCCGCGCATGCCAAAGGAGCGAGGGCCAGCAAAAGAGCTATGGCGCGGGTGTGCATGGTTTTCTCCATGCTCGATCTAGGGCACGCCGTCAACTCCGAAGCCACACCGTGATGCTCCGCGGCTGGACAACCCGGTAGTCACCGGCCGTGTCCTAACTTGGCAGTCATTGACGCCCGTCGCAAGCGGCGTCTATAGTCGCCGTCCCTCGCGTGATGTCCGATTCCTTGTGGAGGTTTGGTCAAATGATCCGCTTTTCCCGGCCGCTTTCCGCGGCGCTGGCGCTGGCCGTCGCCATTTCGCCCCTCGGTGCATTCGCACAAGTTGCCCCAGGGGGCATGCCGGGCGGCGGTACGATGGGCGAAGAAGAGGCAAAACCTGAAGGTGTTGCAGAGCAGGCGCCCAAGGAAAAAGGTCAGCTGCCCACCACGCCGGTGCTACCCCCCTGGCCTGGCGAGTCACGAAAGCGCCTTCAGTTGTTCGAGCTCGACGGGTATTTCCGTTTTCGGACCGATTGGTTCAAGAATCTCCACCTGGGGTTCCACCAGTCGGGCGACGAGAGCCCGCCATTTCGCGAGCCGTTGTCCTGCTTGGACACCGCGACTGACGACGTAAAGTCGTTCTGCTCGAAGAACATTGGCTCGGCCAACATGCGACTTCGCCTGGAGCCTATCTTTCACCTGTCCGAACAGGTGACCGTTCGCAGCCAGATTGACGTTCTGGACAATGTAGTCTTGGGTTCAACCCCAGAGGGGTTCTACACCGATGGAACGACGCGGCCCCAAGACGTGCCGGCCAACGTGCTTTCGCATCGGCAGGTTCCGCCGGAGGAGGGCCGCAACTACGTGACCGACTCCATTCGGGCCAAGCGCGCTTGGGCCGAGATAATGACAGCCCTTGGCCTCCTCAAGTTTGGGCGCATGCCGTCTCACTGGGGGCTCGGCATTCTCGAGAATGGTGGCGCCGAGGACACGTACCACGAGACGTACTGCCTGGACTGCGACTTCGGCGATACGGTGGACCGGCTCGTGTTCTCGGCGAAGATCCCGGGATCGCGGTTCCGCCTGGCGCTTGCCAAGGACTGGCCCGCCACGGGCCTCACCACCGCGCACACCCCATCGGCGAAGAACCGCGAGGGTGGGCAACCCTTTGACCTCGACGACAAGGACGACGTCCATCAATGGGTGCTCGTCCTTGCCAACCTCGACTCCCTCACAAAATGGAAGGACGTCATCGAGCGAGGCGACTTGGCGCTCAACTATGGCTTCTACCTCATTCGGCGAACCCAGGATCTCGACACCTCTGTCGACGCATCGGTGGTCGCGGGCAATCTCGCCCAGCCGGAGCGCGCCCTCGTTACCCGAAGGGCAAGCGCCTGGATTCCAGATGCGTACTTCCGCTTGGGTTACAAGAAATTGAACGTCGAAGGGGAAGGAGTGCTCGTCTGGGGAGATATCGATTCCCTGAAGTTGTCCGACACCCTGGAGCACAAGGATCTCGAGCTTCGCCAACTAGGCTTCGTAGTCCGGGCGAATTACCTTTTCCTCGACGACGACCTGAACTTGGGGATGGAGGTCGGCTTTGCTTCGGGCGACCAGTGGGAGTCCACGAGGCCCTCCGGCGCGATCCATGTCCGTGAGAGCCCATCCATCCCGCAGAGCACCGCCGACAACTTAGTGTCCAACTTCCGCTTTGATCCCGACTTCCACGTCGATCTCATTCTCTTCCGCGAGCTCCTCGGGACGGTCACCAACGCCACGTACGTGAAGCCAAGCATGGCCTATCACTTCACGAAATCGTTCGTCCTCAAGGCCGCTGCCATCACGAGCTTCGCCCATCGGTCGGTGGCAACCCCGGGCAACAGCACGTGGTACGGCCTCGAGTTCGACGGCGATCTCGGATACCAAAACGAAGCCGAGGGCTTCTTCGCCGGCATGTCCTATGGGGTCTTCTTCCCCGGTGGCGCCATGGATCACAAGGAAGGGCTCCCCGGGTTCCTGCGCCCGGGCGAGGCGGGCACGGCGCAGACCTTTCAGACGCGCTTGGTCGTAAAATTCTAGCGGCCAAGCGAATCATAGAGGTTGGAGCAGGTGGAAGACCGGCGTAGCATGTCCCCGCCATGCGACGTTTTCTTGTCCTCGCCCTGACACTTCCGATCCTTGGCGGCGCGTGCACCAAGGCGCTGTCCGTTCGCTCCCCAAGAGAGGCCGCCCAGGGATCGCGGGTCGATTCCTGGGCGCGGTTCATCCCGGGCGAAACACCTTATTTCTTCGGTAACCTTGAGCCTCTTCCGCCGGCGTTTGGGGACCGATTGGCCGGTGTGCTGGACCCCTTGCTCGGGATGCTCGAGCCCGAGCTCGCGAAAAAACGCATGGCGTTTGAACACCGTCAGGAGCTGCCTGAAGATGACCGCGTCCTCAAGGCAATTCTCGACGAGGTGAGAGGAAACCTCTCGGTCAAGGGGCTCGCGCGGATCGGCCTTTCGTTTGATTTGACGTACGTGGTTCATGGCGTCGGCCTGTTTCCCGTCATGCGCCTGGGCATTCGAGATCCCGACGCCCTGCGTGGGCTCGTTGAACGGATTGAGGCCAAGTCAGGCGTACGAGCGCCCAGGAGGAAGCTTGGCGCGAACGAGTATTGGAGCTTTGGAGACGCCGACCGCATGGCGGTCGTCGTTGCGATCCTCGAGGACGAGCTGGTGATCGGATTTCTCGCCTCGTCCACAGCACCCGAAGTGCTCCCCATGATCCTTCGGCAGGTCACACCCAAGCGAAGCATCATCGATGAGGGGAAGATCGCCGAGCTGGTCCAGCGCGGCTACAAGTACTCGTACGGCATCATCGACTTGGTGCGTATCGCGTCCATCTTCCTCGGCAACGAAGGCGTCCTGGCGAGCAAGCAACTCGCTGCAATGGAAATCGATCCGTCCCCACTCTCGAAGCCGTGCAAGAACGAGATACTCGGCTTGGTGTCCTTGATGCCCCGCATGGTCATGGGTGTTGAACGAATAGATGACCGCGGCTCTGTGACCGAGGGGATCCTGGAGCTGGATCCGAAGGTTGCCGATGCACTGGCTGCGCTGCCCGCGCCCGTGCCTGGTCTTGCCTTGCGTCCTCGAGGCAACCCCTTGGCAACCATGGGAATTGGGCTGGATCTGGGAAAGACCGTCGATCTCCTGCGTCAGGTTGCCACTCGCATCCAGGAAAACCCCTATCAATGCGAGCACCTCGATTTCCTCAACGAGGCCGCGGCGGGGATCGGCGGTGCCTTCCTAAACCCGGTCATGGCACAAGTGGCGCAATTCCAAGGCCTGTACGTCATGGTCGAGGACGTCTTCCCCAACGGAAGCGCGCCCGAGGCTCGTGTCCTGTCGATCATCGCCCACAAGAGCCCCAGCATGTTCCTGAGCATCCTGGGCTCGGCATTCCCACCCCTCGCCGACATCGCGTTGAACGACGACGGAGTGCCGATTCCGCTGCCACTCGAAGAGGAGCTTCCGTGGGTCGTCGAGCCAACCCTCGCAGTACGGGGGCAGGCGATAGCTTTTTCGATAGGAAATGGCATGGGGACGAAGCTCACCGAGGCGCTGGGCAAGAGCCCGGGAAATCCCCTGCCGGTCTTCCAATTCTCCTATGACGGCAAGCGAATCCTGGACCTGATGAAGCGCTGGGATCTCCTGAACAAGGCACTCGACCAGGGGAACTTGCAACTCAAGGCGTTCCTCGACGCTGGGCAAAGGTGGTCCGGTTTCTACTTCTCCTCCATGTTCTTTGACCGGCGCGGAATCGTCGTCAAGACGGGAGAGGAGCTTGGCACCACGGAAACCGGGATTGCTCGGTAATCCGAGCATGTCCCGCCATAGAGGTGCATCGGTCTAGGCGACTCCAAGTAGGTCCAGGGCCTGCCGAAGATGGTCGACCGCGAGAACCTCGACAGCGCCGAACACTGCTTCGCCCCGCAACCGATTTTGCCGCGGCAGAAGTACACGCTCGAATCCCAACTTCTTGGCCTCGATGAGGCGCGGTTCAACGAGAGGAACGCCGCGTAGCTCGCCGGCAAGACCAACTTCCCCAAAAACGAGCGTGCGAGGCGCGAGCGGTACTCGACGCGCCGCCGATGCGATGGCACAAGCGATCCCAAGGTCAATCGCAGGCTCCGACAGGCGCAGCCCGCCCGCTATGTTCACGAACACGTCCTTGTCCAGAACGCCCACTCCTGCACGCTCCGCAAGTACCGCCAGGAGCAAGGCCACGCGGTTCACGTCTACGCCGTTGGCCGTGCGGCGCCCGATTCCAGCGGACGCGGGCGCAACGAGAGCCTGTACCTCGACCAAGATGGGGCGCGAGCCGTCGGCGCTGGCCACCACCACGGAACCTGGCGAACCGGCATGGCGCTCGGCCAAGAACAGGGCAGACGGGCTTTCGACCTGCGAGAGCCCGGACTGGTGCATTTCGAACACTCCGATCTCACTGGTTGAGCCAAAGCGGTTCTTAAGCGCCCTAAGGACTCGATAGGCATGGGTGCCTTCGCCCTCGAACTGGAGCACGGCGTCGACCACGTGCTCGAGGGTCTTGGGGCCGGCGATTGCCCCATCCTTCGTGACGTGCCCAACGAGAATCACGGCCGTGCCTTCGGTCTTTGCCCGGGTGAGGAGGCGAGCCGCGCATTCGCGGACCTGTCCCACGGAGCCAGGGATGCTCTCCATGGCTTCGGTGTGGACGGTCTGAATCGAGTCCACGGCGAGCACGTCCGGGCGAAGTTCCCCGGCTTCTGCGAGGATCTTTTCGAGGCTCGTCTCGGAATAAAGGAACAACCGGTCAGACGAAACGCCCAGCCGGTGCGCGCGCATGGCCGCCTGCGCCACTGACTCCTCTCCGCTGACGTAAAGGATACGACGTCCGGCCCGTGCGAGCCCATCGAGGGCCTGCAGGAGCAAGGTCGACTTGCCGATTCCTGGATCTCCGCCGAGGAGCACCAGCGAGCCAGGGACCAGGCCACCCCCCAGCACCCGATCGACTTCCGCAATGCCGCACGCAAGGCGTGGCAAGTTTTCGTCCACGGACACCTCGGCGAGAGGTATCGGCTTGCCCCCGCTTCCGGGAAGTCCCGGCGCGATGCGCTTCGCGGAAAGACTGCGGCCTGGCGGAAGCTCTTCGACGAGGGTGTTCCACTCGCCGCAGGCCGGGCAGCGGCCGAGCCACTTTGGTTCCACGTGGCCGCACGATTGACAGCGGTGCACGGAGCGGGGGCTTGGGGTCTTTTGGGCACCCATGGTTCGTGAGGCTAGCGCGAGGGTCTGACGGCTTGGGGCACTCGGCCCTTAGGCTGGTACGACCCGATGCGTGCGACTCTCTGGAACGCGAATGGTTCCATTGCGCTTGGGGACCGGATCCTTGGGACCAGGCTCTAGAATGGGTGGCGTGGGTGGGGGGGAAGGGGGCCTGGGTTGTTCTGGCGGGGGCTGCCTGCACGAGACGAACACTAGGAGAACAGCCAAGAGCATGCGGTGCATTTCTGCTGTTGTAAGCAGCAGCTACTTCTTTGCCCGCGGGGAAGCTTTCTTCTTGGTGGGCGCCTTGGCAGGAGCCCTTCTCGGCGGTTGCGACGCGTAGTTGCCCTCGAGGGCCTTGATGTCATCCTTCACCCTTTGGTCTGCCGCGGTATCCTTCCCCTGGGTGAGCTCAAGGTACTTGCGGAACGCTTCGATCGCTTCCTGGTTGTTCCGCTTGGAGCGATGCATGACCCCGAGGTCGTACCAAGCGTCGGCGAGGGACGGGTTGAGACGGACTGCCTCCTTGTTTTCGACAATCGCCTCGTCGTAGAGCTCCTTCCGCCGGTACACGGCCGCCAAGTTGAAATGGTACTCGGCGACCTCGGGTGAAATCTGGATGGCCTTCTTGAAGGCCTCGATCGCCTCTTGGTCCCGCTTGGAATAGGATAGCGCCACTCCAAGGTTCGAAAGGGTTTCCGAGCTACCGGGCTTCAGTCGTGCAGCCTCCTTGAGATTGCGGACGGCCCCTTCGATATCCCCTTTCTTGCGCTTGATGGTCCCGAGGTTGGCGTGCACGTCACCGTTGTTGGGATCGAGCTCAATCGATTCGTCCAGCAGTCGGATGGCATCTGCGTCGCGTCCAGCGCGGAAATAGGCCATCCCTAGGTTTGCGCGAGCCACCGCGTTGTTCGGCATGAGCTTCACCGCCTGCTCGAACGCTGCCACGGCCTTGGGGAAATCCCCTTTCTTCTTGTAGAGGATTCCCAGGGAATTCCAGGCCATGGCATGGTTTGGGCGCGCGGCGACCGCAGCCTCGAGCTCGAGGATGGCCTCGTCGTCCTTCCCTTCTTGCTTAAGGGCCATTCCCGTGCGGTAGCGTGCGTCGGCTTGATCCGCGATGGCTCGGGGTTCAAGCGTGCACATGCACAGGAGCAGACCGAACGAAAGGGCTCTTGGCGCTGCCATTTGGAGAGAGTAGCCGAAAATCTCGGGGATGCCCTGTGAAAGGATTGCTCTGGCCTTGGCTCCTTGGCGCAGAAAGGAGAGCCTATCGGGAGGCTCGTTGAAGTGATAGGCTCGAGGCTGGATGTTGGACTCGGCCACGTTGTCGCTCGATCACGTCTCTGCCGTCGATGCCGCCGATCTCCTTCTGCTCGCTGCCGCAAGGCGGAAAGCGACTTCCCTGCTTATCGAGCCCGTGGGTGGCGCTCATGCCGTAACACTGGAACGCGGGAGTACCCCGCTTGCCGTCGCCGCACTTCCCCTGCACCTCGGGGATGCAGTGATTGCCCGCTTGGCGATCATTGCCGGCCTGGACGTCATCGCCCCCGACGAGCAGCTTGGAAGGATCCGGCTACATGTCGACGATGGTGAAAGCGAGTTCCTTGTTATCGTGCGTGCCATTTCCGACGGCCTAGGCGCCGAGCTACGCCGCATTGCGAGCCACGAAGACCTCGCGCACGCCATCGCCGAGCCGTCCGCGCCCATGTCGCTCTTGCAGACGATGCGCATCGGTATCTACCGCGTGCATGGAGAGCTGGGACGGGGCGGCATGGGCGTGGTCTACCGCGGAGAGCATGGGCTTCTGGGCCGTCCCGTGGCCATCAAGGTGCTCTATGCGGAGCTTGCCAAGGACCCGGAGATCGCCGCTCGTTTCGTGCGCGAAGCGCGTGCGGCGAGTCGCGCGCGCCATCCCGGGATCGTCGATGTCCTCGACTTCGGCACCCTCCCCGATGGAAGGGCTTTTCTGGTCATGGAAGTCGTCGAGGGGACCACGCTCGACGTCGTGCTCAAGAAGGGCGCCTTGCCACCGCTCCGCGCCCTGAACATCGCGCGGCAGATCGCAAGTGCGCTCGACGCTTCCCACGGCAGCGGCGTGGTTCACCGAGACCTCAAGCCCGCCAACGTCTTCGTCTGCGAAGAGGATCGCATCAAGATTGGCGACTTTGGGGCGGCCAAGCTCGTTGGGCCTGGAGCCGGCGGCTTGAGCGACACTCAGCGAGGTGCGATCTTTGGCACCCCCTATTACATGTCCCCAGAGCACGCCCGAGGCGTATCGACCGACCGACGGACGGATATCTACGCGGTCGGTTGCGTGCTGTTCGAAATGCTCGCCGGGCGCGTACCGTACGACGGAGAGACCCCGGTGGACATCCTGACCAACCACATAACGGCCCCGATTCCGACGCTGGAGAGCCCCTTTGGTCCCTTGCCCGACGTCTTGGAGCGGGCCGTGACCCGCGCGATGGCCAAGCGTCCGGAAGAGCGATACCAGACGGCGCAAGAGATGGTGGCTGACCTCGACCGAGCGCTAGGTGCCCTCTCCCGCACGGGCTGGCGGAGGTGGCTGCCCACATGATCGCCGGTCACACCTTGCTCCTTGTTGACGACGAGCTCGGGATCTTGTCTGCCCTCCGCCGGACCTTGCGGGGCGAGGCCTACCGCGTCCTCACTTGCTCGGATCCCCACGAGGCCCTCACGATCCTGGAGAAAGAGAACATCGACCTCCTCGTCTCGGACATCGACATGCCTGGGATGAATGGATTGGAGCTGATCGCGCGGGTGAAGCGGCAATATCCCGACGTGGTCCGTATCCTCTTGACCGGGCGCGGCACCATGGACAGCGCCATCCAGGCCATTAACGAAGGGGAGGTCTACCGCTTCCTCACGAAGCCATGGGACGACAAGGAGCTCCGGGAGACCATCTACCAGGCTCTCCAGCGTCTTGAGGAGCTGCGCAAGGCCGCGGCGGCCGACCGCATTGCCCTGCGGCGCGAGCGCCTCTTGGCCGAGCTGGAACGCGAGCATCCGGGAATTCGCACCGTCAAGGCGCGCGACGGCATGTATCTCATCGACGCAGAACGGGTTGAAACGATGGCCGCGCGCCTCGAGGTCGTCGACCTTCGGGCGCTCCTTTCCGGATAGCGCCTCGGTCACGGCAACGGACGGGAAGTGACGCGTTGGTGCTAAACTGCCACGCCATGTCGTACCGCGCCCACTTCCGCTGCACCGCCGGATGTTCCGGGGAGTACCCGCTCGACCAGGTCATCTATCGCTGTCCGCAGTGCTCAGACCTCCTCGAGGTGGTCCATGACATGGATCAGCTCCGGGATCGGAGCGCTGCAGCGTGGATGAAAGTATTTGACGACCGCTACCTGCGGACCCAGTGGCCGTACGGATCCGGAGTGTGGGGGAAGAAGGAGTGGGTACAGCCGCACCTGCGCGACGAGAACATCGTGTCGATGTACGAGGGCGGTTCCAACTTGTTCTGGGCCGAGAGGCACGGCCGTGGCCTAGGCCTTGGCGACCTGTGGGTCAAGCAATGCGGGAACTCGCACACTGGGTCGTTCAAGGACTTGGGCATGACTGTCCTTGTCTCGACGGTGAAGCAGATGATTGCCGACGGAAAGCCTATTCGGGCCATCGCCTGCGCCTCCACGGGCGACACTTCTGCGGCTCTCGCTGCCTACGCCGCGGCGGCCGGGATCAAGGCCATGGTGCTCCTGCCGCGGGGCAAGGTATCCACGGCGCAGCTCGTTCAGCCCTTGGCGAATGGCGCGACGGTCCTGGCCCTCGACACGGATTTCGACGGCTGCATGGCGATCGTGCAGCGCCTCGCCGAGGAGGAAGGCGTCTACCTTGCCAACAGCATGAACTCCCTGCGCCTCGAGGGGCAGAAGACGGTCGCTATCGAGATCGTTCAGCAGTTCGAGTGGCAGGTCCCAGACTGGGTCATCATTCCGGGCGGAAACCTCGGGAACGTGAGCGCTTTGGGCGCGGGCTTCTTGATGATGCAGGCCTTGGGGGTCATCGCGAAGCTGCCGCGCATCTGCGTCGCCCAGGCGGAGGCGGCGAACCCCCTTTTTCAATCATACCAAGACGGATTTGAACGCTTCGTACCGGTCACGGCCCGGCGCACGCACGCGTCGGCCATCCAGATCGGCAACCCGGTGAGCTTCAAGAAAGCCATCCGAACCCTGCAGCGGTTTGGCGGAGTCGTGGAGCAGGCGTCCGAGGCGGAGCTCGCCGATGCGGCTGCGCGCGCGGACCGTACAGGCATGTTCAACTGTCCCCATACTGGGGTTGCCTTGGCGGCGCTCGAGAAGCTCTGCGCCAGGGGAGCAATTCGGCAGGGCGACCGCGTCGTCGTGATAAGCACTGCCAATGGTCTCAAGTTTACGGACTTCAAGACCCTCTACCACGAAGCAGCCCTCGCCGACGTTCCCAGCCCAAAGCTGGCCAACGCGCCCCTGGTCCTTCCGAGCCACTACGCCTCTGTCCGTGACGCCGTGCGGAAAGTCCTCGACTAGGAGACGCTGTGCGTCCGGCTTCTATGCCTTCCCAAGGAACCGACGTCGACCGGTTTCTTCCCACCAGCGCAGCCACTTCTGGCGTGCTTCTTCTCGCTCGCGCTTGGGAAGGTCATAGTGGTATCCGAAGTACTCGCCAGTGAGCCTCTTCAGCTCTTCTGAAGCCGACATGCGCACGCTCTCCTCAGAGTGCGCGAGCCCATCGAGCATCCACTCGATTCGGGAGCGATGCCTGTTCTTTTCCCACCACGCTCGCCACTTCTTGGCCCTCGTGCCGAAGTCCTGCTTCGAGAGCTGGACGAGCCCGCGACGAGCCTCTTCGGCTGTCGTGTGATCGCGTTCCAAGACATCGATGAGATCTGGAATGGATCGCACGTCGCGAAGCTGCCCGAGCGCGTGGGCAGCTGCCCGGGTCTTGGCAGGATCCGCGTGGAGCGCGCGACGTACTGGTTCTAGCGCTGCATCCAGGAGGCGCGCCGGATATCCCAACAGCGCGTCGAGGGCTGCCCCCCGCACGCCGAAGTCCGCATCGAAGAGTCGTGACACGAGCGCGGGCACTGCAATCGGGGGGTGTGTTTCGCCGCACGCAAGCGAGGCGTAATACCGGATTTCCCGATCCTCGGAGCCGAGGTGGTCTACCAGCACTTGCGTCGCCCTGGCCCCCAGGCGTGCGGCGAGCGCGAGGACCGGCCCATGCTGTGAAGCCGGGATAGGTCGGCCGCCCACCTGGTATCGGTCGATCAAGAGCTTCCCGGGGAACCGACGCCGGAGCTCGGCGATCATCTCATCACCCCTGGAAAGCGCTTCCTCCATCGCAAGCGACGCGGTCGGTTCAATTCCCGATTCGAGCAGGTCGAACAGCTTTCCAACCGATAACGTCGGCCCAGAGGGCTTGGTTCCCGGAGTTGGAACGGGCGGTACCGCGAACAGAATGGTGGCCTTTGGCCGGATGGACGGCTGAGCCGAAGTGGCATTCGTGGTCACGGCCGCTGGGGACGCGGGGCTGCCTCTCCTTGAAGGTCCCAGAGCAGGCCCTTGCCCACCTCCAGGGGCTTCGGCCGAAAGGACCCGGGCGTCGTCCTGGGTCTCCGGAAGGGTGGCCACAGGAATCGCCGCAGCCATGCGTGGAGCCGCCGCTTTCTTGGCCCGCAGGATCAACTTAGAGAGCGCCAGGGCTGCGTCGCTTGCAAGAGGCAAGAGGTCGGCCACCTCCGCGGGTGGCAACGGTTGCGTTCGCGCATGTGCGTACAGGAGCGCTACGGTTCGGTCTCGAATGACAATGGGGAGAATCAGCGCGCTGGGAGGGAGTTCCCCTCCCATCTTGACGATTACCTCGTCGGTCTCCTGGATACCCGTGCGAATCGGTCCGATGTATGGCGAGCGGGATTCGGAAGCGGTCCGAAAAGCGCTCCCCCTCTGCAGTGGTATTGCAACTTGGGCGATGGCCGTCGCGTCGCTCGAATTCCCGTCGATGGCCAGGCGCCCTAACGCCAAGTCCCCTTGAATGGTGAGCAAGGAAGCGTAGGACGCGCGAGAACGGGCCCCTCGCACCAAGGCGATAAACACGTCGTCGCGATCCACGGCACGCGCGAGCGCCTCTGTGGTCTCCTTTGGAGAAAGCGGGCTCGCGTCAAAAACATGGGCTCCGTCGACCGAGGTGCGGGCACGGCCACCTCCCTGCCCAAGGGCTTCTGCCCGTTGAGTCGTCGGCGCTTCGTAGCCCGATGTGACCGCCTGGAAGAGCTGTGTCGGCGCGACGGGGTCCACCGCCGTGGCATTCCCGTTTTCATCATTCCCGCGCGCGGCAGCGTGCGTTGGGGAAGACGAAGCTGTGACGATTTCCGCCGCCAGGTACCACGGCGATTGCGCGGCCAAGTCGCGAATCGTGTCGCGACCCTCGGGCGCGAGCGCCGCCGCAACCGCGCTCTCCAGCCTCTCCGAGGTACCTTCGCCCTCGGCGGATACCTGGGATCTCTCTTCCTGCCGGGAGAGCTCACGTGCCAGCGAATCCACGGAAAGCGTCTCCGTGGCCTTCCGCGGCGTAGCTGGCGAATCCTCCCCTTCAGGAGCAGGGCGAGAAGTGACCCTCTTGGACGAAAGCGATGCAAACCGTGAGGGTGTCGGCACCCCAAAAAGGCGCTCTGTAAGCAGGTGAAAACGGAACTCGGGGACGATGAACGGCTGAACGGGCATCCCCATCTGCGTGGCAAGGAGCTCCAGTTGCACCAGGTCTACAGGCTCCGTGACGAGCACGCGAAGCGCGTCCCCCTCGAGGGTAATAGGAACAACCCGAAATTCGGCGGCGAGATCAACAGGACAGACCTGGACTGCTCGTGGATCAAAATACTCGAGCATTGCCCGGTCTGCCGCAGGCAAGCCAGTGGCTTGCGACATGTACTCGGCGAGCTGATCCTCCGATATGACCCCCATCTCGAGAAGGATCGTGTCGAGCGCTCCGCCATAGATGACCTGGCGCTGGAACGCCTGTTCCATCCGCTTGACCGGGATGATCGCGTCTCGCACCAAAAGGGAGGCAAGGCGGCTGGAAGGGCTCATCGGGCCACCCGGAGGGACCGTGCCTTAATCACGTACGTGCCGGCAAGCCAGTCATGCAAGCCTCTTTTTTCCCGATCAAACGCGATCCAGGCAAATCCTAGGCTGAGCGTGGCGGCACATGCCAAGTAGCCCGCAGTGCGTACCACAGACCGCACGAGACCCGGTGGGTCTCCGTATAGGTTGATAACGCGAAGCCCCAAGAGCCGCATCCCAATCGTCCGCCCGGTCGTGGACTGAAAAAGTAGCAGGTAAGAGGCACTCACGATGGCTAGCACGATAAGGGCACCCCAGAGACCAGGATCGCCCGCGAGAGCCGTATCGAGCCAGAAATCAATGGCGGTCAGGCGCGCCCTTGGAAGCGAGAAGCCCGCTAGCTTTCCTGTGGCGATGACTATCACGCTGGCTATCGGAAGTACCAGAACGCCGTCGATGAGAGCCGCGGAGACCCGATGCCAGAACCCCGCCACGGTGACCATCGGGACGTGCCTCTCGCTCGCGGTTACTCCCCGGCCGCCGGAAGCAAGATCGCCGCCTGTAGATGCAGTCCCCTCACTCAAAGAGGAAGCGACCGCCCGATCCCGCCCGAGGATCTGCGGCGAACCCATGCCTTTCTGCGATGGCTCGCGCTGGTCCATAGGCCCCTCTTTTATAGTCTTTGCCCAAGAAAACGCAACGCTTTACCCTAGGTCGCCGACGGCGAAGCCAACAACAGCCATGGCAGCAATGGCCGCCGTCTCCGCCCTAAGCACCCGGGGCCCAAATCCCACCACAGCAAACCCAGCGTCACGGGCGATCTGAACCTCATGCGCTTCAAACCCACCTTCCGGTCCTACGGCCACGACGACGGCAGGTGGTCTCTCCGGCGGGAGTGCTTGACGCAAGGAAACGCTCTTTTCGCCTTCGAACAGGAGCACCCGAAACGTGCATTCGGGAGCGCCCTTCACTGCATCCGAAAAGGACATTGGCGCGCAGAGCTCCGGCAGATCCGCCCGTTGGCACTGCCTTGCCGCTTCAATAGCGACCTTGCGCCAGCGCGCCAGGCGTGCGTCGACGCGACTTCCCTCTAGGCGGACGACGGAACGGGCGGCGATGACAGGAACAATCTCGCGCACCCCCAGCTCGGTCGCTTTCTGTATGACCATCTCCATTCTGTCCCCTTTGAGGAGCGAACAGAGGAGGGTCGTCGTAACTTCGTGCGGGCGTGGTGCGGTTGCGGGTGCGTCCGCCACGATCTCAACTACGCCAGCTTGAACGTCGATCCGCTCCACGCGCGCGTCCGCCCTTGTTCCCGCCCCGTCGAAGAGCTCGAGCGAGTCGCCGGGCTGCATCCTGAGCACGCGCGCGAGGTAGCGAAAGCTGGCGCCAGAGATCCGGATCAGACCGGATCGCAGCAGTTCTGGCGCAACGTGCAGGCGCCGGCTCACATTGGTCCCGGTCGCCGGAACAACACTGCAGACCATTCTGGATCACTGGGAAGCGTGAGAACCTGCGACAAGGTGAGCCCGGCCTCCAAGTACAACTGGGCCACGGTTGACGCCTGCTCAGCGAGCAAGCCCGAAAGGACCAGCGCTCCCCCTGCCGCGACACGGCTAACCAGCTCTGGGAGCAAGGCCTCGAGGACATCGGCCTGAATGTTCGCCATGACCGCGTCAAACGTGCCAGGGACGGTTGCCACGGGCTCATCGCCCACGTGGATCCGCGGGGCAACACCATTTTTCTCGAAGTTCTCCATGGCCACCGATGCTGCCTGGGGATCTATGTCGATGGCGACGCCGCTCGCCCTTGGCCAGAGCTTGGCCGCTGCCACCGAGAGAATGCCAGATCCAGTCCCGACGTCGATGAATCGGCGTACCATGAGCTCGTCCTCCTCACACAGTCGTTCCAGGAGGGCCAAGCAAAGCCTTGTTGATGCGTGGGCGCCTGTGCCAAAGGCGCGCCCGGGGTCCAGATCCAGCACGACATCTCCGGTTGCCGGCATGTACGTCTCCCAGCTGGGCACGATAACGAGTCGCTTGGTCACGCGGGCCACGCGGAAATAGCGCTTCCAGGCGTCCGTCCACTCATCCTCGGGCGGCGCCGGAGCCACCCGCACCTGCTCTGGATCAACCGAGAATCCCGCCTCGCGAAGGCGCGTGGCTGCCGCTCGCAAGGCAATGGCTGCGGCTTCTGCCTCGGAGGCGGGCGCCCAAATGATGATTTCATCTTCTCTCACTTGGACTCCTGCGGCTGCAACGTCGTCGGAGGACGCAAGAAGTGCTGCCACCTCATCGGCCAGATTCCCTGCTGGCAATATCAACTCGACCCAATTCATGTGCTTGCGTACTATCTAGCAATGCCAATTCGCTTGTACATCAAAGATTCTGGCAAGCCGATCGGAACATTGAGCGATGCCCAGCTTCAAGAAATGAGCGAGCTCCTCGAAGAAGAGGATGCAGGAGATCAGGACTACTACATCGACCGAAACGTCCTCGACTACATGGAGGAAGAAGGCGCTGACGGCGAGCTCATCGCGCTTCTTCGACCGCTCGTTGCCGAGGACGGAATTGAAGTGGAGTGGAAGGAAGAGTAGGCGCGTAACGCGCTGCGTTTGAAAAGTTGCCCCACGATCGTACGAGTGTAGCGTCAGAACATGAGCGCGAGCCAAATGCCACAGAAGCCTCACGGGCCTCCAATCCTCTGTATCGCAAATCAAAAGGGCGGCGTCGGCAAGACAACGACTGCCGTGAACTTGGCTGCAGGCCTCACCAGGCGTGGCCTAAGAACCCTTCTCGTCGACTTGGATATCCAAGGGAGCGCAACGGCGACCCTCCTTGGTCCACTCTCCCCCGGTGAGCGCACTGTTGCCGAGTGCCTCGTTGAGGAGAAACCGCTCGACGAGGTGGTGCGCCAGACCGCGACGGAGCGCCTCCTTATTGTTCCGGCGGGTGAGGCGCTGGCGATCGTTGATATCCACTTGGCCACCGCGATGGGCCGCGAGCGCGTCCTCGAGCGCTGCCTTGAATCTGGGGGGCTCCGCGAGGAGATCGACGTCGTGATTATCGACACGGCCCCCTATCTAGGGCTTCTCACCATCAATGCCCTGGTGGCGGCGGACCACGTGCTCATTCCCGTGTCGTGCGAGTACCTGCCGATTCTTGGGCTCAAGCTGTTCAACGACACCTTGACGCGAATTCGCCAACGGCTTGGTGCGAAAGTGGCTGTACTCGGCTACCTCCTCACCATGGTTGATAGGCGCGAGTCGATCACAACAGAGGTTGAGGGCTTGCTAAGGAGTACTTTCGGAGATCAGGTCTTTCCGCACGGGATCCGAGTCAACACCAAGCACAAGGCGAGCCCTTCGCATCGGAAGACGATTTTCGAATACGAAGGTCCGGGTGGAAGAGGACGAACTGATTATGAGCGCCTAACGGAAGAGGTAATCCGGCGGGCGGGACTACGTACGAAGGAGGCGGCTACTTCGCCTGCTTTCGCTTTGCCTCACGACGGCGTCGCTTCCGTGCCTCGCGCATCTTCCGCTTGCGCTTGACACTCGGCTTCTCGTAGAAGCGGCGGCGCTTGACCTCCTGCAGGATGCCTTCCTTCGACATCTTCTGCTTGAGAATCTTCATCGCTTTTTCAAGGCTATCGCGAACTTCGACCTCGAGCGGCCGACCCAGCAAGCTGTCCAAACGAATCCTCCTTCCGAGACGGAGCGAGATCACTACACCAGCCGCAAGCCCGCGTCAAGTACAGGTTCGCCGCTCAGACGGAATCTGGACTCGAACCACGGAGTTGAACGCCTTTCCCTTGGTGGAGATGCGGTAGACCCAATCACTGATTGGTTTTAGTGCGTTCGTAAAATTTCCTGTTGACTAAAACAACGACGCTCGCTAGTCTGGATGAATTCTCGGCGAGCGAGGGATGGGTTTCCTCGTTTCAAGAGCGAGTTCGGGAGAAAGGAGAGGGAGACCGTGAATTTCACCGGCGTGAAGGTTTTCTCCGCTACCAAGGCTCGGGAGCGTGAGGATTTAGGGGAGCAGGTGACGCGCTGGATTCGTGAGAATCCGGGAGCTCAAATTATCGACAAGATCGTCACCCAATCGTCAGATCGGGAGTTCCACTGCCTGACGATTACGATTTTCTACCAAATGCACGTTGCCGAGGCTTCGGCGGCATAGGCTTTAGAGCCGTCGACCTTCGGCGACATCAAGGACTGCACGTGTATCCGGGTGCTCCCGAAGCAGCGCGTATTCCTCGGCATTTACGATGGCGACACGGCGAATGTGCAAGGAGGGCACTTCGATCGTGATCCTGCGTCCTCCGTCGCCATGCGACTCGATTTGGAGATGTACGCCGGTTTCCCCTCCAAGGCTTGCCGAGGAGAGGTCTTTCTCGAGAGAGCGAAGGTAGCGCCACACTCTCCGAGCACGTGCCCCATCGGCGTCCGCAGCCGCGAACGCATCGAAGTTGCGATTTCGACTAAAGGCCTCGCGTCGCATTCGCGCGACTAGCTCCAGCATGTTTGAGACGTTCACTCAAAGGAGCCTAACATCCCAACGCGGAGCGGCAAGACCGTTCCGAGGCAGTGCCTTCCTGGCGTAATTGCGAGCTATAGTGCCGGGGCTCGGAGCCCCCATGAACAGCACGCTCAAAGTCTTTACCGGTTCGGCCCATCCACAGCTCGCCCGGCTTATTTGCGAGCACCTCGGTGTTCCCTTGGGTCGCTCGAGGACCGTTCGCTTTTCCAACGAGAACATCAAGGTTCGGATTGAGGAAAACGTCCGGGAAGCGGACGTTTTCGTGGTGCAGCCCTCCTGCCCCCCGGTAAACGAGGGGCTCGTGGAGCTGCTTATCATGATAGACGCCCTACGGGGTGCGTCGGCCCGGCGCATTACTGCGGTGCTCCCTTACTATCCCTACGTGCGCTCGGACAAGAAGGACGAGCCGCGTATCTCGATTACGGCGCGCTTGGTGGCCGATCTTCTCGAGACTGCGGGGGCTGGGCGAGTGCTGGCTGTCGATCTCCACTCGCCACAAGTTCAGGGTTTTTTTCGCATTCCCGCAGACCAGCTGACGGCGACCCCAATCCTCCTCGACTACTTCCGAAAACGCGTGGACCTCCCAGAGCACGTGGTGGTCGCCCCCGACGCGGGCGAGGTCAAAGATGCAGCTCGTTTTGCCAAGCGTCTAGGTGTTCCCTTGGCAATCATCGACAAGCGTCGATTCGGCGACGACGAGAAAGCACGCGCCGTTCACCTCGTGGGCGAGATACGGGGAAAGCGGGCCCTCATTATCGACGATGAGATCGCCACTGGTGGAACCGTGCTCGAGGCGGCCGACTTCGTGCTCCGTGAAGGAGCACGTGACGTGTCCGTAGCCGTCGTCCACCCGGTCCTTTCTGGCCAAGCGGCGAGTCGGCTGATTGCGGCGCCAATCACGGAGGTCGTGGTCACTGACACGATCCTAATGCCGCCGGAAAAGCAGCACGGCAAGATGACCATCCTCTCGGTGGCGTCCCTGCTGGCCGAGGCGATCGCGCGCGTCCACGACGGTCGCAGCATCTCGGCCCTTTATGATTAGGCCGAACATGATGCGAACGCGCGTGCGGCTTGCTCGCACTTGCCTCATGGCCATGCTTCTCTGGTCGGGCCGGGCATGGGCTGCGCCGCTCCTGCCGAAGCTCGAGACTAGGGCGTGGACTCTCGAAAATGGCCTGGACGTGGCTTTCGTGCGCTTGCAGAGGGTACCAGTGGTCACCGTGCAGGTCTGGTACCACGTGGGCTCCAAGGATGAGGACCCTTCGAGACGCGGGTCTGCGCACATGTTCGAGCACTTGATGTTCAAGGGAACGACCCGCGTTCCGCCGGAAGAACACGCGCGCTTGGTCGAGCGCATCGGGGGGGATTCAAACGCGTTCACGAGCGAGGATCTGACCGCTTACTACAATACGGTACCCAGGCAGTACCTGGACTTTGCCATCATGCTCGAGGCGGAGCGCATGCGAAACCTCGTGTTCCGAAAGGAGGTGATCGACGCTGAGCGTGAGGTCGTGAAGGAGGAGTACCGGATGACGTTCGAGAACGATCCGGTCTCTGCCGCGTTTCTCCGGTTGCGCGAGCTGGCGTTTACGCGCCATCCGTACCGTTGGACAGCGATTGGTGACCCGGGGGATCTCGATGCCACCACGCTCGACGATCTCAAGCGCTTCTACGACACGTACTATCAGCCTGGGAACGCGACCTTGATCGTCGTTGGAGATGTCTCCGAGGACGAAGTCCGCGCGTCAGCCGAGAAATGGCTTGCGCCCATCCCTAATGGACCGAGACCGCCGCGGCCCGCCAGTTCGCTGCCAGAGCCCCAGCAGGAGCAACTGCGTCGCGAGATTGCCACCCGTTCGGCGCAAGTGGGTGTCGTGATTGGCGGGTACAAGGTTCCGCCAGCGGGCTCTGACGACACGCACGTGCTCAGGGTCATCACGAGCATCCTCTCCGACGGGGAATCATCGCGCCTTCACCAGCGCTTGGTACGCAAGGACCGGATTGGCGTTCAGGCAGGGGCGTTTATCGAGCCCCAAGAAGATCCGACCGTGCTCATTGTCTACGGGGCGCACCTCGCGCAGGAACAGCGAGACAAGGTTGAGGCTGCGCTCATGGACGAAGTGGGTAGGCTTGCACGAGAACGGGTCAGTGAAAGGGAGCTCGCGAAGGCGAAGAACCAGCTTGCGGCGGATCTTGTCGTCGGGCTGCAGAACGTCGAGGGGATCGCGACCCAGGTCGGCTTGTCCAAGGTCATCAAGGGGAACCCCTTGGAATGGCTCGACGCGTACGACAAGTACCTGGCTGTAACTTCCGAGGACATCCAACGGGTCGCACGGTCGTATCTCCTTCCTTCCCGGCTTACCGTGGTGCTCGTCCCGCCAAGCGCAGGGGGCATGAGGTGAAGTCCACTTATCGGGCACTTGTCCTGATCGTCGGCATCTGGGTGGCTTGCGTGCCATCGCGGGTTCCCGAGCGCGCTGCTTCTCCGACGTCACGGCAAGGCAGGCCATTCGAACAACCTGCGCCACGCGAGCCCATGCCGGCTCCTTTGGCCAAAGACGAGTCGGAGAAGGACCCCTGGGCAGGACGGACCGACCTAATCCAAGCTCCCCCGCGTCCCCAACCCGTGCCAATCCGTCTCCCGGGAATCGAGCAATTCACGCTTCCCTCTGGGCTGAAGGTGCTGGTTGTCGAGAGCCATGACCTGCCCTTCGCGAGCTTTCACCTTGCCGTGCCCGCGGGCGAGGCCGAGGAGCCTCTCAAGAAGCGTTCTATTGCTCGGATCGCCGCCGACCTTCTCACCAAGGGGACAAAGAAGCGAACCGCCGAGCAGATCGCCGAGGAGATAGACTTCGTCGGGGGCTCCCTACTGGTCACCGTGGACTACGAAAACACCATGGTGACCTGCCAAGTACTGGCCAAGGACCTCGGCACCTGCCTTGCCCTGCTCCCCGACGTGGTCATAAATGCCACGTTTCCAGAGAAGGAGATACCAGGTGCACGCGAGCGGATCATCCGGGAGATACGTGAAGTACGGGACAATGCTAGCGCCCTTGCTTCCGAGCATTTCGAGCGCTTGCTCTGGGGGGATGCGCATGCACGGGGGCGGCCGAGAACCATCGATGCGGTGAGCGCGGTCATCCGCAAGGACCTCATTTCGTGGCACCAGGGGTACTTCAGTCCAAGCGGCGCGACCTTGGCAGTCGCTGGGGATGTCGACCCGCGCGCGCTCAAGATCGAGCTCACCAAGGCGTTCGCTGGCTGGAAAATAGGGCGCAAGGTTGCCACCAAGCCAGTCGTTGGGCAGCCGAGGGTCGAGGGCCTCAAGGTCAGGCTTGTGGACAAGCCTGATCAGACGCAGTCGCACATCCTGCTTGGCCACTTGGGGATTGCGCATGGCGACCCCGATTTCTTTCCGACCCTGCTCATGAATTTCTCGCTCGGGGGAGGCGGGTTCTCCTCGCGGTTGATGAGCGTGATTCGCGCGGAGGGAGGAAAGAGCTATCACGCGTCGTCACAATTTGAGGTGCTGAAGACGCGAGGCACCTTTCGAGCTGAGGCCGCCACCCGAACGCCAGAGACAGTGACCACTCTCAAGTTGCTTCTAGGCGAGCTCCGGAGCATGCGCGATTCGGGGCCGACCGCGACGGAGCTCGAAGACGCCAAGTCGAGCCTGGTGGGGAACTATCCCTTGCGTTTTCAGAGCGCTTTCGACGTGGCGATGGAGGTGCTTCGGGCCGCGCTTCACGGTTTCGGGGAGGACTACGTGCGTAACCTGCCGCTACAGGTTGCGTCGGTGACGCCAAGCGAGGCTATGGCCGCGGCGCGCACGCGTCTAGATCCCGAAAACCTGGTGGTGGTGATCGTCGGCAGGGGAGAGGAGGTGGAGCCGCAGCTCAAGCAGGCGGGGATTGCCTACGAAAAAGTCGGGTACCTCGACCCTGTGGCTCGCAGGCCGCCATCTGAGGTCATTGCCCCCCATCGTGCCACCGAGGGGCGAGTGGTCCTCGATGAGGCGCTGAAGGCCAAGGGCGGGAGCGCAGCGCTTCGAGAAATCAGGGACATCGTCGTGAAGGGGAGCATCAAGATAACGACACGAGACGAGAGCCTCGAGGGCGACATGACCCGCACCTTCCTCGTGCGGGAGGACAAGCTGAAGCTGGAGGTCCTTATCAGGCGTTACGGTGCATTGGTGACTCTCTCCGTTGCGCCGGCGGGAGCATGGCAGGCAGTCGGTACAGGGCCAAGCATCCAGCTCCCACAGGAACTGGCGCAGGACGAGGTGGCGCGCCTTTGGCGCGATCGCGACCTGATCCTTCTTCGTCATCTGGAGCCGGGAACTCTCGTGGAGTGGCTAGGAAAGGAGCTCGTCAATGGCAGGGAGTACGACGCCGTGCGGGTAAGCAAGACCGAAGGTGGGCTGGATACCAAGCTTCTAATCGATGCCACTACCCGCCTGGTTTTCCGGATGGAATACAAGGAATCGTCCGGTCTTGCCCGAGAGGAGTACGGGGACTACCGCGTGGTTTCTGGGATCCAATTCCCTTTCACCCAGCGCATCGTCCGTGGTGGGCAAGAGGCAACGGTGACCGTGGCCGAGATCCTCTTGAACACCGACGTGCGGTCTGAGGAGTTGTCCAAGGAGGTCGAGCCGAAGTAGCCTTTGCGGCACGCGATTGCAAGTCGGCGCCTCGCACCTACTCCATGCTTCCGAGGCTGTGAATCGTCACGTGCACGTCTCCTGCATTCTCGGCCCCGGGTACCATCCAAAGCATGAGGTTCACCGGCGCCCCATCATGGCTGCGTAGCCTCAGGATGCGAGTGCTCGGGCTACCCTCGATGTGAGCGTGCCGCATGTCCCCCATGAACTCCGGGTACACTTCTAGGAGCCGAGATTCACGCACGTTGGTGCCTTCCACGGTCGTGTCGGATTCGCCCGTAAGGAAGAGCACGAAGGAGCGGTTGGCCACCACGACAGTGCCATCGAGGTTGAGCCCTGCCATCGGCAAGGGCGATTGATCAAAGCCCACGCGAGCCGCGTTGGTTCGGCGATCACTCGCCGTCACCACAGCGCGAGGAGCCTGGGTAACTGCCCGACGACGACCGAATCCGAGCATGTCCATGAGGGTGCGCAGCTCGTAAATGAACGCCGCCATGTCTTTCTGGCGCTCACCTGGCGACTTGGACAGGGCCCGCATGACCAGCGCTTCGGCACGCTCGTCGATTGGCTCCTTGAGGTACTTGGACAGCGGTGGTGGCGCTTGCTTGATATGGGCCTCCATGACTTGAGAAATAGAGCCCCGAAATGGCAATCGGCCGGTCAGAAGCTCATAGCAAAGGACACCCAATCCGTAGATATCCATCGACGGGCTTGGCGAGTGGCCGCGGATGCGTTCAGGAGCCATGTACTCGGGCGTGCCATCGATCATGGCTGACGTGCGGGAGCCGCCAGTGCCAATACGGGCGAGTCCGAAATCAAGGAGCTTGACGACCCACTTGCGCCGCTCGGTCCCCGGGACCTGGCACAAAAGGATGTTGTCCGGCTTGATGTCGCAATGGACGATCTGACGCTGGTGAATGTAGTGGAGCGCTTCGGCGATCTGATGGACCGCGTCGAGGGCAAGCTTGAGGGGAAACGTCCCCTCGCTCCTCAGCCGCATGGAGAGTGACTCTCCGTCGAGGAGCTCCATCACCATGAACGCGCCAAGGGTCGGGTCCTCGCCGAAATCGATCACCGACACGATGTTCGGGTGGGACAGCGAGCTCGCCAACCTTGCCTCCCGGTAGAACAGCTCGCGCGCCCGGCTATCACCCGAGAAAGCGGTACGCATGAGCTTGAGTGCAAAGGACTTCCCCAGGCGCCGATGCCGCACGCGGAAGACGCGTCCCATCCCGCCCTCCCCGATCGGTTCCTCGATGCGATAACGTCCGGCTACAACTGTCTCCTGGAGGAGAAGCGGGAGATCGCTGGTCGCGGTGACGTCGTCGTGCGGCCCGGGCGTCAAAAAGGGTGGCGAAGATGAGACCAGCGTAGGGTCCACGAGCTCGTCCGGCGGAAAGCTCGGCACTGGGACGGGCGGCGATGAAAAAATGGCGTTGCCCCACTCGCGCGGGCGCACGACCGTGGGGGGGGGAGGAAGAGGCGGCGGGAGATCTCGCGACAAGTCCTCCGAGGAAGGTGCTGCGGGACGAAGGTTGCGCAGGCTGTAGCCGCCTCGTCCTCGATCGTCGGGCATGGGAACCTGAACGTATCATATCCAGCTTGGCATGACGCCGTCCCCGGCCCGAGACGTGCAGGAAGCGTGAGGCAAGTCACTCGGACCCAGGCCATGAAGTGGTTCACTCCGCGGGCGAGACGTGGTAGGACGCACGCCGCTTGGAGGAGAGATGAAGTCCCACGCTGTTCTGCTCGTTTTCGCTTCGGTCCAGGGAATTGCCTGCTCTGGCTCACAGGACCTCTCGCCGTACAGTGCCGTGGTGCGGGAGCTCGGAGAAGACGGCTCCATTACCGTGCGGCGGGCGAGGCCAAAGGAGTTCGGCGCCTCCACTGGGGCGGAAATGGTGCGGATTTCAGCGCCCGTCATTCCCCAGGTGAGTGTCTTGTACCAAAGCGAGGGGGCCGAGTACCCGGCGACCATGGAAGGAGAAATAGCGCTAGCCAAGGCATCCGCTCTCACGTTTGAGCGACTCCTCGAGGAGTGCCGGAACGACTATCCCGGCATCGTGATCCCAGGAGCGGAGCCGCTTTCCGACGAGCAGCGCAACCAAAACTACGCGCTCGTCGACCAGTGTGCCCTTGCAAGACTTGGCACGAATCCATATTGGATGCCGCTTCTCGTGGACCGGGTGGACATCTGTGGAATCACCCTCGGAAGGGGTTGGCGGCTTCTTCACGAATCCGACATGGCGAGCTTTCGCGAGGAGGACTTGCAGGGCTTCGTCGATGCGCTGGACGGGATCCCTACCCCCGCGCCCGGCTATTTTTTCTCCACGGACACCTACGCCCGCGCAGCTGATGGAAGCCTAGGACAGGCGCCGCTCTATCCAGGATCAACCCGGGTTCATCCCCTCCCCATTTTGGAGGACGAGCGCAAGCTCCGTTTCGATGGAGGACTGCACCTCAGGTGCATTGGGGTGGGCGCTGCGCAGGGTTAGCCTGCGTCAACCCGGAGCCATCACCCAGGCACGCACAGCTTTTCCGGGCCACAGATCAGCGTCACGCCGGAGGGCGGTGGCGGGCAATCGTCCGTCGTGTTGCACTTGGGGATGCACGCCTTTCCATTCGGCATCTGGGCGCAGGTGCAGCCGAGCGAAGAGGGGCATGCGCCTTCAGCCTCGCACTCGGTTTGGGTGACGCAGCTCTTGGGGCCCGAACCGTCTTGCCTGGGTGGCATGCCACCGTCGGGAGCTGCGTCCAGGCGCGATCCGCCATCACTCGGCGCCAAAGCGCCCGCATCGGGCGTCGATCCCGCGGCGGGCAGCGACCCGGGGCCGGCCTGGAAAGTCGCAGCCCCGCCGCGCACGACGCGAACGAAGTTGCTGCCTCGCTGCACGTCCCCCTGCGGACCGTGTCCATAGGCGGTTCCGCCGCTGCATGCCGAACCGAGCGCCTGGTAGTTCCCCGCGACCTTGGGATCGCTGCGCTGGGCGCCGGCGCCGTGGATGTCGTAAAGCGTGTAGCACGCCGCAGACGGCGGGATCTTCATCCAACCTTGCGCCCTTCCGAAGGCGACGTACGTCGCGCCCAGTCCGTGGCTCGTCGAGGCCCAGTACCACGGGAAGTCGGGCTGGCTTCCTTCATTGATAATAGAAGTAGCGTTGAAAAGGGCATCGATCGCCGCTGACTGGGTGGTGTCAGGCGACCGGCTGTAGTCGAGGATGCTCTGCAGCTCCTTGACGTTCGGCAGGCGCCAATCGCTGTAGCCCAAGTGCTTCTCCGCATTCTTGGCCTGCACCCAGTCCAGGGCCCTCTGCCAGTCCAGGGCCCTGTCACTATCGCCCTTGGTCCACATGAGTCCGGTGGCCTTGTCCGTGATGGTCTGGTCGCCGTTATCGACGAAGTCGTTGACACCGTAGGCGGTGTTGCCTCGGACGCACTGCACGTAGTACCGCTTGCCGATCGACTCCGCGGCAGGGTAGCCCTTGATGCGGCCATCGGCGAAATTGACCCCGAACATCTGCTGGGTGGCAGCGACGTACGTTGTGGAGCTGGCGTACTGCGCGTCGATGATGCGCTCTCCATGGCTTGTCTGGCCGTAGGCAAACCCGAAGTACGTGCGGTCGATGAACGGCGTCAGCCCGGCGGTGTCGGTACCCTGGACGTTGCTCGGGTCGATGCCTCGGAAGTCAATGAGCGAGTACAGCTCCTTGATCGAGGGGAGGCGCCAGTCTTTGAAGCCTCCGTGCCCAACCGCGTTGATGCCTTGGCAGTACGCGCTCGCGCTCGTGTACGTAAGCTTGTCGGCGTAAGAAATGGATCCATCCCCGTTCGTGTCGGGGCTGCGCTGCCACGTCAACCCGGTCACGTTGTCGAGGATCGTCAGCCCGTCGGCGCTCTGCGTGTAACTGGGTTGGGTTCCAAGGTACTGCGCGTCTTGACCGAAGAACGCGTCACCCGCCGCAGGACAGCTCATGGCACCCCCGGTACCAAAGCAGGTCGCCTGCGCGGTGTCGACGATGGCGTAGGCGAGATTGGTCGTACCGCCAGGTGCCCCGTCGTTCGCGCCGGCTGCTGTGACGTCCGTTCCGTTTCCCGTCGTGTCGAATCCACAACTTGGGGCGAGCAATGGGAGTCCGAGAATCGCTAAGTGGAGTCTTTTCATGGGTGCCTCCGAATGCCATCCGTTGGCGAATGGGAGGGACGGTGGCAACGCCCATGCCATGGACTCTTGGCGCCCGAATTTCGTAGGCTTGCACCTCATCAGAGCGCACGTCCGCTTTCGCTCTTCGCAAGAAACTGCGGATTCCGCAGTTTTGGGCCTGCGGATTTGGCAGCGGTGGTAAGCGATCCCAGCCCCTACCTCGAGTCCGGAGGCAAGACGCTAGTCGCGTGGCAAGGAGGTGGTGGGAGGCGCATCCTCTTGGCTTGCTCCCTTCGCTTCGTCGGCCTCCCAGTTACGAAGCGTCTTCTGAGCCTGTCTTCTTCGTCTCACCCAGCCGACGATCAGAAGGACCGAAGCCCCTCCCCATAGAAGAATGCCGCCGGCCCCGAGAGGAAGCCATAGATAGCGGGTGCGGAGCGACTCGAGCCATTCCTCTTCGAGCTGATCGAGAGTGCGGCCGAACGCCTCGAGGGCCGCCTCGTTGACTTGCGTGCCCCGGGAGGTGGTGGCGAGAAACTGCTGAAATGCAGCTCGGTCTCCGTCGTCCCTCTCGTCCTGCCACCGACCGCGCCGAGCGAGAAACGTCACAAAATCGTAGCTTTGGGCATAGGCGAGGGCGACCTCATCATGCCGATCCGGGAAGGTCTCGTCGAGCTCGCGGATTCGGATAAGTCGATCTCCAAGGAGGGCTCCCCAGATGGCCTGCGCACGCTCGAGCGAGATGTCTGACGAGTAGAGGTAAGAGAAACCTTCAGCAAGCCAGCGCGGCGGAAGGCGAGGTGAAAAGGCCCTGGCTAAGACGAGGTGCGCGAGCTCATGCACCAGAGCATGTTCCAAGTCCAGGAACTCGCCATGCTTCCCTCGCAGGGCGATAACCACCACTCCCTCGGTGGGATATGCCATTCCGACTGCCCATTCGGGCGCCCCGCGCCCGCCGGGCGCAGCGGATGCGATATCGGCTTGGTGCTTGACGAGTCGGACTTCAACCGACTCGATGTGGGGCGCTTCGGCGAGATCGGCTTCCACAGAGGCAAGTCGGTCTTGGGCAAGGGAAAAAAGGCCCATGACCTGGCGGTCAAGACCTGATTCCGCCAAGAACGTGATCCTGCCCTTGGTGATCTGGATGGGCCACCTGGGCTCATCGCCGCGAGCGAGAGGCGCCGAGGGAAAAAGAAGGGAGAGGAGCAGTGGGAGGACGAACTTCACTCGAAGGAATTTAGGTATTTCCCCATGGCCCACACGTCGCGGGCCCGTAGGCCGTCGAACTGCACGCCGAAGCCGGAGTCGTCGAGCCAGCGGACACGCCCGCCGATCTCGACCAGCTCCTTTTGGGTAGGGACACGGAACCTGAGGTGAATCTGCGTACCAAGTAGCGGCTTGACCGGCGCTTCGACAAACGCACCGCCAAGTGAAAGATTTCGGGTGGTTCCCGGGCGCCACTCCTCTCCGGCCTGAAACTCAACGTCGAGCCGGCACTGAACCCTTTTTTGAACCCGGTTTTCAGTGGTGGACATGGCGTCCATTATCCCAAGGGACCGAGCCTTCGTCCGCCCAAAACGTGCACGTGCAGGTGAAACACGGTCTGCCCGGCGTCACGGTTTACATTGGCTATCGCTCGCCAACCGGGATCCCCATGTCCCTCGTCTCGGGCGATCTTCTTTGCCGTTAGAAGTACATGGCCGAGAAGAAGCGCGTCCTCCTCGGTTGCATCGTTCAGGGTGGCGATGTGCTTGCGTGGAACGACCAAGATGTGGGTGGGCGCCTGAGGATGGATGTCTCGGAAGGCAATGCAATGCTCGTCCTGATGGACCATGGTGGCGGGAACCTGGCCATCGCGGATGCGGCAAAAGAGACAGTCGCTCATGCCCAGGGAGGCTACTACAACTTGATTTCGACGTGCGCCTTCTTCTTGAGCTCGTCCAGCCAAAGCTGGGTCTGCTTCTCCATCTCTTCGTTGAAGAGCTGGTTGCGAAGCTGCTCCTTCACCTCTTCGAACGCGCGCACTTCCTCTTTCTTGGCCGAGACTACCTGGAACACGTGCAACCCCTGAGGGCCTCGGATGGGCCCGCGAACTTCCCCCTCTGACATGGCGAAGAGAATCTCCTCCCACTCGGTTGGTAGCTCGCCACGCTTGAAGGTGCCCAGGTCTCCGCCCTGCGTCTTGGTCGCGGCGTCATCGCTGTTCTTCGCGGCGAGCTCAGAGAAATCCTCGCCGGCCCGGGCACGCGCCACCAGCTCCCCGGCGCGACGGCGCGCCGTGTTCGTGGCATCGTCGCTGGGTTTCTCAGGGAGCCTTATCAAGACATGGCGGACCTTGACCTCGGTGACCGTCGCCGCCTTTCCGATCATCTTCTCGTACGCCTTGCGCAGCTTGTCGTCGGTGACGTTGACCCTGGGACGCACGAACACGTTGATGGCTCGCAGGCGGAGAATCTGCTTTTTCACGTCGGCCCGGTATTGCTCGACGGTATAGCCTTGCTGTGCCAGGGCCTCCTTGAGCTGCTCGTCGGTGACCTTGTTCTGGAGCTTGACCTGCTCCATGGCCTTGTTGATTTCGGGCTCCTCGACCTCGAGCTTGGCTTCGGCCGCCGCGTGCATCAGAAGCTCTTCGGCGACCATCTCGTCAAGCGCTTGGTTTCGCAGGGATCGAAGCTGCTTTTCCCGCTCCCGCTCGTTCTCGACCTTCTGCAGCTCTCCTAAGAGCGGGCGCAGGCGCAGCATGACCTCACTCTCCAAGATGATCTTGTCATCGACGATCGCGACCACGCGTTCGATGACCATTCTTGGGTTTTCCCGCTTGGCTGGCGGTGAAGCCAGGGCGCCGCCTGTTGGCAGGATCGTGCCGAGTAGAGCCAGAGAGAGGAGACGTCGCTTCTGCATTTGTCTAGATGAGACCGCGCAAGATGCGTGCTATTTGCCTGGCGCCGGGGGCGCGACGGGGCTTGCCGCGGCCGGGGGCATGGGTGGGGCCGGATGCTGCGGGACCATGCCGCCCGGGGCGTGGGGATCCATTCCTTCGCCCGGGATACCAAGAGTTGACGAGCCCGTGGTATCCACCCGCACCTTGGCGAGCTTGTCCTCGAACACGTCGATCTTGGCCTTGTTCTTCAGGTCGGCCACGAAGTCTTCCATCGCCTTCGTCCGCTTGTCCCTGTAGATGCGGTTCTGAATCTGTCGCTTGACCTCGTCGAAGGTCTTGGAGAGGGCCTTCCTGCGACCCGTCTGCTTGACGACGTAAAAGCCCTGCGCAGCTTGGATGGGCCCGGCGACATCGCCCGTCTTCTCTAGGGCGAAGGCGGCCTTGACGACCTCGGCTGGCACGACGGTCGTGTCTGTCGCGAAGTACTGGAGGTCACCGCCCCTCTTCTTTGATTCCTCGTCTTGAGAGTGGGTCATCACGAGCTCGCGAAACCCTTGGTTGTCCTGGCCCTTTGGACCCTTGGCCTCTGCTGCCACCTTGTCCGCCTGCTTCTTTTCCTTGATGACGATGGCCGAGATGCGCACTTCTTCGGGCTTGTTGTACTCGCTCTGGTGCTCCTCGTAGAACTTCTGCATTTCCGCGTCTGTCACGTCCTCGAGCTTCACCCGCGTCTCGAATTCCTCCTTCATGAGCTTTTGGATCATCACCTGCTTCATGGTGCGCACGACTTCGGCGTCCTCGTCATATCCGCGCTTCTTGGCTTCCTTGGCCAAGACCTCGAAGCGGACCAGGTTGTCGAGGAACTCCTTCTTGCGCTCAAGGGAGGTGTATCGGGCGCGGATGTAGGGCGACTGCTTGTTGATGCGATCTTGGAAGTCGCCCACGCTGATCTTGACACCATCAATCTGCGCGACGACTTGCGCCATTTCCTCGGACGATTGCGGGGGCAGGTTGCTTTGCCCGGGATTCGCTTTTTGGCTCTTGTCGGTCTTCTTGCAGGCCGTGAGACCAAGAGCACCCAGGGTCATGGTGCTGCCAATGAGGACACCGAGGATTAGGGAGCGCGCGTGCATCATGAAGAAGCTCCTTGAGGGAAAATTGGCAAAACGAGCATCCAAGAGGCTCGACGAAAACGGTGAAATCTACTGTTGGCGTCGTTAGTTAGCACAATCCATGAGCTCGAGCAAGCAACGCTTGGCGGCCCGAATACGGTCCCCATGCTCCCCGCCCGTGAACGTTCGGACCAGCCGCATGTCGGGAGTAAGCCGGTAGGGGGACTTGGGCTTGTTGATGAGCGCGAGGACCTTTTCGGGCTTGAGAGGCGTCACCTGCGAGTCCAGCGCCAGGACGAGTCGCTGCTCGGCGAGCTCGATGGATTGCGCGCCCAGCCTGCGCCCGTACGCTTTCACGATCATGAGCTCCCCGAGGAGCTTGACCTCCTCGGGGAGGGCACCGTAGCGGTCGCTAATCTCTTCCAGAACTTCCTGCACTTCATCCTCACCGGTGGCCGCCGAGAGCCGCTTGTACAAGTCGAGCCTTTGGCCCGTGTCGGGCACGTACTCGTCTGGGATGTAACCAGGCAAGTCGACATTCAATTCCGGGTCGCGTTCCTTTCGGATGGCCTCTCCACGGAGCTCGGCAACCGCCTCCTCAAGGATCTTCGTGTACGTGTCAAAGCCTACCGCAGCGATTTCCCCCGACTGTTGCGCACCCAGGAGGTCGCCGGCGCCGCGTATCTCCAGGTCGTGGGTGGCTACTTGGAATCCTGCTCCCAGCTCGGTGAATCGCTGGAGTACTTGGAGGCGCTGCTTGGCTTCGTCGGTCAGGGTAGATTCGGGGGGGATCATGAGGTAGCAATACGCCCGCTCTCGGGATCGACCGATACGGCCCCGGAGCTGGTAGAGCTGGGCCAGGCCAAAAGCGTCCGCGCGGTTGACGAACATGGTGTTCGCGCGCCCGATGTCGAGGCCGCTCTCGATAATCGTGGTGCAGCAGAGCACGTCGTACCGTCCGTCCACGAAATCGACCATTACCTTCTCGAGCGAGTCGGGGTCCATCTGGCCGTGCGCCATGGCGACTCGGGCGTCGGGAACGAGCTCTCGAATGTGCTGGACCCACTCGGAGAGAGAACGCTCTCCCTGTGCTCGCACGGCGCGCCGCGACGGTGGGCTCGCGTCGCCCGCGTTTTTCGATGGGTTGGCCTCTTCCCCGATGCGGTGGCAGACGAAGAACACCTGGCCTCCCCGCGCCAGCTCTCGGCGCATCCCCTCGCGAATGATGTCGTCATCGGGCCGGCAGGCAAAGGTGCGAATGGCCAGCCGATCCACGGGGGGCGTCGCGATGATCGACACCTCGCGCAAGCCCATGAGCGCCATGTGCAACGTGCGTGGGATCGGAGTCGCAGTGAGGGTCAAGACGTCTACCTGAGAGCGCAGGCGCTTGAGCCGCTCCTTGTGGGCGACGCCGAATCGCTGCTCCTCGTCGACGACGATCAGCCCCAAGTCCTTGAACCGCACGTCGTTCGAGAGAAGTCGATGGGTCCCGATGACGACGTCGAGCTGGCCCTCGCCGAGCTTCTTCAGGATCTCGGCTTGATCGGCGCGGGGGGTGAAACGGGAGAGCGTGTCCAGCCGGAGCGGCCAGCCCTTCAGCCTCTCACGGAACGTATTGCCATGCTGCAGAGCGAGCACCGTCGTCGGAGCCAGAATGGCCACCTGCTTGCCGCCGAGCACGGCCTTGAGGGTCGCGCGAAGGGCCACCTCGGTCTTGCCGTAGCCCACGTCACCGCAAACCAGCCGGTCCATGGGGCGCGGCTCTTCCATGTCGGCGAGGACATCGTCGATTGCCTTCTGCTGGTCGGGGGTCTCCTCAAACGGGAACGTCGCTTCGAACTCGCGGAATACCTCGTCGGGAGGGGGAAACGCGTGTCCGGGAAGCGCCTTGCGTTGGGCATAGAGCTGGAGGAGATCCTCGGCGAGCTTCTTGACCTCGGCGGACACCCGCTTCTTGGTTTTTTCCCAGGTGACTCCACCCAGGCGATCGAGCCGCGGCTTGTGCCCCTCTGCGCCGACGTAGCGGGTGACCTCGGAGAGGCGGTAGACCGGCAGGTAGAGCGAGCCTCCCTCGTACTCGATGTGGAGGAAATCGACGGCAATCCCCTTTGGAAGAGGGAGCTTGGTGAGCCCCTTGTAGAGGCCCACGCCGTTGGTGGCGTGAACGACGAAGTCGCCAGGCTTCAGGTCGGAGAAGTTCTCCACGCCGCTGCCAAAGACCTTGGCGGTCTTCTTGGACTCCGGGGTACGGCGGGCGTGGGACCTTTGACCAAAGATCTCTTCCTCGGTGACGAGGAGGAGGCGATCCGTGGTCAGGCGAAAGCCTTCACACAGGGGGCCTAGGAAGATCGTCGGCTTGCCCGCTGGCGGTAGGTCAAGGAGCCCCTCGGCGCCCGGAGAGCGACGAAGCTCCACTTCGACGCTATACCCCTTGAGTAGCGCCTTGAGGCGCTCGCCGTGGGCGATGTTCGGTGACACCAGGCCGACGCGAAACCCTTCTTCGCGAGCGTCACGCAGGGCGGTCACGAGAGGCTTGAGCAGCTCGTCGGCCTTCTCGGCCCGGGCGCGGGAGAGCTCTTGCACGAGGGCGCGGTTCGAATGGGACTCGAACCTGATGGCAGGGGTTCCGTTGCTTGGGTCGTGAAGTTCCAACGGGCGCGCCTCGATCATCGAGGGCGCGCGGGCCAGCATGGCAGCAAGCTCATCCTGGCCGAGATAGTGCTCTTGGGGTTCGAGCGCCAGGCGATTCTCCGCCCGGCGTGTCGAGAAGCGCTCCTCCGCATCAGCGAGCTCGTCTGCCACCGCCTCGCGCACCGCTTCCGGGTCCAGCAAGACCCACAGTGCCTCCTTCGGCAGGTACTCATCGATGGCAGACATGCGGGCATGAAATGCCGGCGTAAGGGTTTCGATTCCGAAGAAGTCCTCGCCCGCCTCCACTTGCTCGAGGATGGCGCGCGTCTTGGTCGAAGGGTGTGACGCGGCGTCGGCGGCGGCCAAGATCTTGGCGCGCGGATCGGCGCCGCTCGTCCTCACGGTCTCGCGCACCGGATGCACGTAAAGCTCGTCGAGCACGCGCATGGTCCGCTGGGTCTGGGGGTCGAAGAATCGGATCGACTCGACGATGTCCCCGAAAAGCTCGATGCGCGCAGGGAAGCGGTAGAGCGGGGGAAAGAGGTCCACGACCCCGCCGCGCACGGCGAAGGTCCCGGGATCTTCGACGACGGGAGAACGCGTATATCCAGCGCGGGCACAAAGCGAGATGAGCGCTTCGCGATCCAGCTCCTGCTCTGGCAGGACGATGTCCGAGAGCTTTCCGAGCTCGGCTCGGGTGATGACTCGGCGCAGGAGCGCGGAGGCGGAGGCTATGAGCACGTCTCCAGCGACCCATTGCGACAACCGGAACAGGGTCGCGAGTCGTCGCATGATGGCACGCCTGTCTGGCGATAGCTCGGCGTACGGCGAGGCATGGCCAGAGGGCAGGTGTAGGACGCGAGGCGGGGTGGTTGGGTCATCTCCATGGGCCTCCCCGCTTTCGGTAACTGGATGCGAGCTGCCGAGGAAGAACCGAACGTCGCGCACGAGCCCTTCTGCTTGTGTTTCATCCGGTACCACGACGACCAGCGGTCGTTCCTTGGTTGGGATCTCCTCCGCGACGCGAGCGATGACGGTGGCGAAAAGCGCCCCGTCGCACCCGTGCACGGTGATCCGCGGGACGCGATCACGGACGATTGAGGCGAGCTCTGAGAGGCTGCGAAGGACTGACATGGGGATCGTCGGAATCCTGAAAACTATGGCGAGAGACGGGCGGTGTCAAACGAGTGGGGTATCGAAGGTCAGCCAGCGACCTTAATCAGCACGACGCCGGCGCCCACCAGCACAGAATCCACGAGACGCATGGAGGTAGATCGTTCCTTCAGCCAGACGACTCCGACGGCCGCCCCAATCACCACGCTGACCTCGCGAACCGCCCCGGCGTAGCTGACCGGCGTGCCGGACCGGACCGCATGCAAGACCACGGCATAGGCAATGATTTCGACTGGTTGATCGGGTGGAGCCCGTCCCGTATCCTCTGTGGATGATTCGCCTAGCATTTCGCGCAGTCCTTAGCTTGCTTCTCGTTCTCGTCGCTGCGGTTTCACCGGTCGCTCTAGCCCAGGATAAGCCGAAGAATCAGGACTTGGAGAAGCTGCTCAAGTCTACCGACGAGATCGCTGCCAAGGTGTCGTCGCTTCGTGGGCTGCCGATAAAGAAGAAAATCGCCCGC
>JACQUZ010000171.1 GCA_016210055.1 Deltaproteobacteria bacterium
CATCGTCCCAGGCCTGGGCTTGCACGTCGTTGGCAAGAACCTCCTCGGCGCCAAGTACTCGGATCCGGGCGCCCGCAGCGGAGACGGCAGCACCTACGCCCCCAGCATCCCCCAGCCGGAACGCAGCGTGTGGGTGACCCTTTCTTACGAAGAGAGCCTGTAGGCCGCCCTTTCCTTAGGGCCCTTAATTCTGCCCCTGCTCACTCCTCGCATCCCCGGCGCCCGTGTATATTCTGGGCATGCGTCTCCCATCGGCCAGGACCGTCCCAATCTCGCCGACGGAAGCCGATGTCCTCGTCCAGAGGTTCAGCGTCCCCTACGAGTACCCCGTGTACTTCACGGAAGGCGTGCTCGCCCCTGAAAACCCGACGCTCGCGCGCGCCCTGTGCCTCCAAGAACCGAACCGTCGGCACCGGTTCGCCGTCGTCTTGGACGACGGAGTGGCACGCGCATGGCCGAGCTTGCCCACTGCCGCTCGCGCCTACGCCGACCACGCAGGCGACTGCATGCAGCTTCTCTCCGACCCGCTCGTGGTCCCCGGCGGGGAAACCGCGAAGAACGATCCCCAGGCCCTCGGTCGTGTCCACGCCTTCCTCGATCGGCTTGGGATCGACAGGCACTCCTTCGTCGTTGTCATCGGAGGCGGGGCGGTTCAGGACATGGCGGGGTACGCCGCCGCCACCGCCCACCGAGGCGTGCGCGTTGTCCGCGTGCCCACGACCGTGCTCTCCCAGGCCGACTCGGGGGTCGGCGTAAAGAACGGCGTCAATGCCTTTGGCAAGAAGAACACCTTGGGAACCTTCTCGCCGCCGCATGCGGTGCTGTGCGATCGCCTGTTTCTTTCCACCCTCGCGCCGCGCGACCTCCGCGCCGGGATGGCGGAAGGCGTCAAGGTGGCCCTCGTCAAGGATCCCGCTTTTTTCCGCTGGATCTGCGACAACAAGAACGACCTCGCGGCCCTCGAGCGCAACGTCGTGGCCCGGCTCGTAAGGAGGAGCGCAGAGCTGCACCTGGCCCATATCGCCACTTCGGGCGACCCCTTTGAGCAGGGAAGCGCGCGCCCCCTCGACTTCGGCCACTGGGCAGCGCACAAGCTCGAGGTCATGACCAACCACGCCTTGCGGCATGGCGAAGCGGTCGCGATCGGAATGGCCCTGGACACCCTCTATTCCAAGGAAATTGGACTCCTCGGCGGAGTCGCCTGCAATCAGATCGTTTCACTCCTGCGCTCGCTTGGTTATCCGCTTTGGCACGACGCGATCGCCAAGACAGATGCCAGCGGACGCCCGCTGGTCCTCGCCGGCCTCGCCGAGTTTCGCGAGCACCTTGGAGGCGAGCTCACGATCACCTTGCTTGCGGACATCGGCGCAGGACGAGAGGTGCATGACATCGACATGCCCACCATGCTTCGATCCATCGACCTGCTCTTGCGCGCGGGCACATGAGACTCGCGACTCCCGGCACCCCGCACCTCACGTACTGCACCAACATCCATGCGGGGGAAACCTGGCAAGACATCCGCGCTTCGCTCGAAGGTCCGGTCCTCGCGGTCAAGCGCGCCGTCCAGCCAACGCGCCCGTTCGGCGTCGGCCTTCGCCTCTCAGCCCAAGCCGCCGAGGAGCTCGCGCGCGAAGGCGAGATGGACCAGCTCTGCGCGTTCCTTGCGGCCCACGACCTCTACGTGTTCACCATCAACGGGTTCCCCTACGGCCAGTTCCACGGGACCCGGGTGAAGGAGCAGGTGTACCTCCCGGACTGGAGCGACGACCGCCGTCTCGTGTACACGGATCGCCTGGCGCGCCACCTCGCTGCGCTTCTTCCGGAAGGCACCCTGGGGAGCATCAGCACGGTCCCCTGTGGCCAAGAGGCGCTCACGCCAAGCAACGTCACATCGATAGGTAGTCAAACCGCGCGGGTAGCGCGCGGCAGGGGGGAGGCTCCGAGGGCTTTGCCCGAGGAGGGGGGACGGGAACGCCCCCCCCTGATAGTGGGTGCGTTTTCTGAGCGCCTGCTCGCCCACGCCGCCACGCTCCACGGGATCCGCGAGACGACCGGGAAGACCATCGTCCTCGCCTTGGAGCCGGAGCCTTGCTGCTTCCTCGAGACCGCTCGAGACACGATCGCCTTTTTTCAGCAGCACCTCTTCTCAAGGGACGCCATCGCCTGGTTTTCCAAGCTGACCGGGCTCGCTCCTTCTGCCAGCGAGGACAGCCTCCGTCGCCACCTCGGCGCGTGCTTGGACACCTGCCACATGGCGGTCATGCATGAGGACCCCACCTCTGCCCTGCGCTCCTTGTCGGCAGCGGGCATTCGAATCGCCAAGATCCAGCTCAGCTCGGCTCTCGAGGTCCCGTGCCTTTCGCACGCCGAAGTGAGGACTGCGCTTGCGGCCATGGCGAATGACGTCTACCTGCACCAGGTGGTGGCGGGGGACGGCTCCGGGTTGACGCATTATCTGGATCTCCCGCTAGCCCTTGCATCTCCCACGAAGCACGCGCTTGCCCGAGTGCATTTCCACGTGCCGCTCTACCTTGCCGATTTCGGCCTATTTCGCGGCACGCAGGCCTTCCTGCGCGAGGTCCTCGCGGAGGTGCGCGCCGAGGCGATCGCGCCGCACTTGGAAGTGGAGACGTACACCTTTGACGTGCTCCCCGAGGAGTACCGACGCCGCGGGGTTGTCTCCGCAGTCGCCGACGAGCTCCTGTGGGTCCTGGAGCAGCTCCATTGACCCCATCCGCCTTCCTGCGCCTGGGGCGCGTGTCGAACCTGCCCACCGTATGGACCAACGTGCTTTGCGGCATAGGTCTTGCCCGCGGCACGTTCGACAAGGGAACCCTACCCCTCCTCGTGGCGTTCTCGCTCTTCTATACGGGAGGCATGTTCCTCAACGACGCGTTCGACCGCAGGTTCGACGCGCATAACCGGCCGGAGCGCCCCATTCCATCCGGTCTCGCCTCGGCGCGAGAGGTGTTCCTCGTCGGTTTCGGCATGGTGGCCCTCGCCATCGGAATGATCGCACCCCGCGGCCTCGAGGCGTCCCTGTTGGCCATTCTCCTCGCTGCGACCATTACCGTCTACGACGCGTGGCACAAGGAGAACAAGGCGGCGCCCTTCCTCATGGGCCTGTGCCGCATGCTCGTCTATCTCGCGGCGGGAGTGGCCTCCGGTGGTTCCATGAACCGGATGCTCGTCGCCTGCGGCCTGATGCTCATGGCCTACGTCGCCGGCTTGACACAAGGTGCCCGGCGCGATTCGGCGGCCGGGCGACAGAGCCCTTGGTCGATCGTGTTCCTCCTCGCGCCCCTCGCGTGCGTGGCGATCGCGTGGACAGACCCTGTCGTGCTGCTCGTGGGCGCAGTGTTCGTGCACTTCGCTGGGAAAAGCATCCTCGGTCGCGAAGCCCCGTCCGAGAGCGTAGGGAGGCTCGTCGCCGCCATCTCCCTGGTCGATGCCCTGTTCTTGGCGGCTCGCGGAGAGACCTTCATGGCGGGGATCGCGGTCCTCGGCGTCCCTGCCACGCTGTCGCTTCAGCGCCGCATTTCAGGCACGTGAGTGGCAACGTCGCCATTTCAACGGCAACGTTGCCATTGGAACAGCGACGTTGCCATTTCAGGCACGTGACTGGTCGACGGGCCGCGGGCTGAGGTATCCGCCAGCACAAGCCAATGACTCCCGGATTTTCCGGGCGAGCGCCTCGACGGTGTATGGCTTTCCGAGGAGCATGCCGGACGAGAGCGCCTCCCCATATCGCGCCAGCGCGTCTGCGGTGTATCCCGACACGAACAAGACCTGGACGTCTGGCCAAAGCTCTCGCACCCGCTCCGCGACCACCGGCCCGCTCGCCTTCGGCATCACCACGTCCGAGACCAAGATGTCAATGACGCCGACATGGTTCTTGCAGTGCGCCACCGCCTCGTCGATGTCCTGGGCGGGGAGGACCAAGTATCCCAGCTTCTCGAGGCCCGCACGGGTGAGCGTGCGCACTTGCTGGTCGTCCTCCACGAGGAGCACGGTCTCCTTTCCGCCCACCGCGACCTGAACGGGCGGCGGTGTCTCCACCGGGGCGAGCTTGAGCGCATGCGCGGGGAACGTGGCTTCGAACACGCTCCCCTGCCCTTTCGTGCTCTCAACCGAAAGGTCCCCACCGCTCTGCTTCACGATCCCGTACACCGTCGAGAGACCGAGCCCAGTCCCCTTGCCCGGATCCTTGGTCGTAAAGAACGGCTCAAAGATGTGCCCAAGGATCGATGGGTCCATGCCCGTGCCCCTGTCGATCACCGACAGCACCACGAAGTTCTTGTTTTCGCGTGCCCCATTGGGCAAGTCGACCGATCTCTCCTCATTGCGCGTGCGAATCGTGATCTTCCCTCCGTCGGGCATGGCGTCCCGAGCGTTCACCACCAAGTTGAGGATGACCTGCTCCATCTTGGTGGGATCCGCCATGATCCTTCCCATGCGGGCCATGGGCTCCATGGCGAGCTCGATGTCCTCCCCGATGAGACGGCATAGCATCCCCTCCATGTCCCGGACCACGCGGTTCAGGTCGACAATCCGCGGCTCGAGGACCTGTCTCCGAGAGAGCGCCAAGAGCTGCGACGTCATGTGGGCCGCCCGTTGACCCGCCGTGAAGATCTCGCTGGCAATCTCGCGAAGGGGGCTGTCAGGCGGCAGATCGGTATTCAGATACGCCGAGTGCCCGAGAATGACCGTGAGGATGTTGTTGAAGTCGTGGGCAATGCCACCGGCGAGCCTACCCACGGCTTCCATCTTCTGCGCCTGGTACAGCTGCTCTCGGCTTTCCCGAAGGGCCTGCTCGGCCTGCTTCCGCTCGTAGCTCTCGAGGGCCAGGGAGACAAAATCCGCGAGGCCACCGGCCATGCTCTGCTCGTCCTCGGTCCAGACCCGCATGGGCCCCACGTGCTCCTGACACAGGACCCCGTGCGCCCTTCCGCCAACCCTCACCGGAGCGTCGAGCATCGAGGTAATGCCCAAAGGCCGCAAGTACGACTCGGCAAAACAACGGGTCGCGGGATCGTGGCACGCGTCGTGAGCCACGATGGTGCGCTCGGTCTCGAGGGCGGCGAAGTATTCCGGATACGACGAAGCAGCGAGGTCGATCCCTTCCGAGTGCTTGCCCGTCGAAGCCTCATACAAGTCGAGGGCACGAATCCCCGACCGGCCATCCGTGTACACCCAAACGCTCGCTCGCTCTACGCCGAGGCTTTGGGTCGCCGCCTCGGTGATGGCGCAGAGGACCGACCGCAGGTCGTCACTTCCCATGCCCTCATGCTTGGCGAGCGCCTTGAGCAGATCCTGGTGACGAAGCAACCGCTTCTGGCGCGCGCGCAGCTCCTTTTCCGCGTCCGCCTTGCGTTTCTCGCGCGATCGGGCACGTGCGAGAGCCATGGAGATGGCCCTCGCGAGGTCCTCGGGGTTCAGCATCCTCCCCGCCAGGTGATCGTCTGCGCCGGCGTCGATCGCCCGGAATCCAAGGTGATCCTCGTCCGTTCCTGTAAACGCGATGAGCGGCATGTCGAGCACGCGGGCTCGAAGGGCCGAGATGCGGTCCAGAGCCTCGGAGCCCGGGAGGAACACCAGCAAGCCCTGAATACCACCACCGCCGAGGACTTCGAGGGTCTCCTGCATCGTGCGCGCAACCTTGACGGTGAGGGTGCCAAGCAGGGACTCGATCAGCGCCCTGGCGGAGTTGGCCTCGGCCGACTCCACGTACGCCACGATTTGGAGGTGCGAAAGTGCGTGACCGACAGTGCCCATGGTCCCCCCCACTGATGTGCCGCCACAAGCCCGATGAATAGGAGGACCTATTTTACACCGCCGCTAGAAAACGTGCGAAAGGATGATGTCCTTCACCTCGGTGGCGTGCACCGCACGTTCGGGCAGAAGCTCCGGCTCGGTGGACAGCAGCAATGGCCCCTCCTCGGGCCGATGGCTCACCCGGCCGTGGGATCCCTTGACCAACGTGGCGTCTAGGGAAATCACGTCCATGAGCGTGCGCATCCCCAGGCGCTTCTTGAGGAGAGTCCAACCGATCTTGATCTTTGGGAACCGGCGTTCAGGATCGAGAAACAGCTCGACCGGGTCGTAGCCAGGCTTGCGGTGGATGTCCACGGTGCGCGCGAACTCCGGCGCCAGGGCGTCGTCGAGCCAGTAGTAATAGGTGAACCAGCGATCTGCGGCCGCGACGGCGATGAGCTCGCCCGAGCGCGGATGATCCAGCCCGTGCTCGCGCTTGCCCTCGTCGGCAAGGACTTGGTCGATCCCGCCCGTGGATTCCAGCAGGCGCTTCACCTCAGGCACGCGCGACGGCCTTTTCACGTACACGTGCGCCACCTGGTGGTCGGCCACGGCAAAGGCCTCGGACGCGCCGCAATCGAGCTTCTCGAGGCCCTGCTCGACCCGGACCTGGACGAGTCCGGCCTCGCGCAGGATTCGGTTCACGTGCACGGGGGCGCTGACCTGGGTCATGCCGTATTCGGACAGCACGAGCACGCGCGCTCCGTCCCGCCGAAAATGCTCGATCAGTTCTCCACACAGGGCGTCGACCGCCCTGAGATCCTTGGCGATGCCGGGATGCTCGGGCCCGAGGCGCTGGAGGTTGTAGTCGAGATGCGGGATATAGACGAGGGTGAGCGTGGGGCGGCACCGGTCGTAAGCCAGGCGCGCAGCGGCGGCGATCCAGCGTGAGGACGCGAGGTCGGCGCCGGGCCCCCAGAACTGGAATAGAGGGAATGGGCCAAGAGCCTCTCGCAGGATGCCGTGGAGCTCGGGTGGCTCCGTGTAGAAATCGGGGATCTTGAGACCGTCCGCCCAGTAAATGGGACGCGGGGTGACCGCCAGGTCGGCGGAGCTGTACATGCAATACCACCAGAAGAGCTTGGCACACGTGAACGTGCTGTCCCGGCGCCGAGCCGTGTCCCAGATTTTCTCCCCGGAGACCAGGTGGTTCGATTGGCGCCAGAGCCACGTCTCGGCGAGGTCGCGAAAATACCAGCCATTGGCCACGCAGCCGTGGTCCCTCGGCATGAGCCCGGTCGTGAACGTGGACTGTACCGTGCAGGTCACCGCGGGCAAGACCGGCGTGAGCGCGCGCATGCCCCCTCCCCGTGCCAGCGCCGCGAGGTGAGGAGTGTTCTCCCCGAGGAGCTTGCCGGTCAAGCCCACGACGTTCAACACGACGGTGCGGTTCAAGGTCTTTTCCTCAGGAGTGGTTTCTCACGACCGGCGCCTGGCCGCGGAGAAGGGAGTTCCCCTCGTGAAGCTGGCGCTGGTCGATGGCCTGCGTGGAGTCGAGCTCGCTAAGGTCGAGCCGGCCGCTCTGCGCAAAGAAGGCCGCGGGGTTCTTCCACGCCACCGTCTCGATGTCGTCGTCGGAAATCCCGGCGTCTCGCATCTTCGCGACGGTCTTGGGCACCTTCAAAGGGTCGCTCACGCCCCAGTCTGCGGAGCTGTTGATGATCATTCGCTCCACGCCATGCTTCTTCACGAGCGCGACCATCCGGTCTTCGTCCAACTTGGTGTGGGGATAGATCGTGTGCCCAGCCCAGCACGAGGTGGCCGTAACGAGGGGGGTCGTCTCCTCGTTGTTGTGGTCGATCAGCACCCGCTCCTCGGGGAAGCGCGTCTCGCGGATGAGCGCCAAGCTCCTCTCGGTTCCGCGTTTCTTGTCCCGGTGCGGCGTGTGCACGAGGACAGGAAGGTCGAACTTGGCGGCGAGCTCGAGCTGCAGCGAGAAATACCGATCTTCGTCGGGCGTCATCTCGTCGTAGCCGATCTCGCCGACGGCAACCACGCCGTCCTTGATTAGGTACCTCGGCAAGAGCTCCACGACCCCTGGCGCGATCCGCGGGTTGTTCGCCTCCTTGGGGTTTAAGGCGATGGCGCAGAAATGCCGGATGCCAAGCTGGCGGGCACGGAACCGCTCCCAGCCAATCAAGGTCGCGAAGTAGTCATCGAAGGTACCCACGTGGGTACGGGGCTGCCCAAGCCAGAACGACGGCTCCACGACGGCGGCGATCCCCGCCTGCGCCATGGCCTCGTAGTCGCAGGTCGTGCGGGACACCATGTGGACGTGCGGATCGAAGAGCTTCATTCATCCACTCCCTTTGCCAACGGCATGTCGCAAAGATGACCCAAGCAGGTTGGGACGCTCCGCCCGGCAGCCTCGCGCTCGCGGGCGTGGTCCCCGGCCATGCGGGCGAGCTCGGGGTTCTTGCGCCCGCCGAGACCCAGGATCCGGGCCACGGGGATGCCGAGGAACACCGCCTTCATGACGAGCTGGTTGAACTGGGCCTCCGCAAGGTGGCTCGCGGCAAATGGGTTCTCGCAGGCGAGCGCCTCGAACACGTCGGTCACGTGGGTTCGCATGGCCTCGGCCGCGAGCGGCACGTGCGCCTTTGGCGTCGGCATGAGAGGGAGCGCGCGCAAGACCGCGCACCGCTCCTTGTTGTCGCCCTGAAGAAAAGCCCCTTGCGCCAGCGAAGCTTCTGCCGAGGGCGCGCTGGTCGGCGGGCCTGCTCGTTCGCTGGTCGGCGAGCCCGCTCGTTCGCTGGTCGGCGAGCCCGCTCGTTCGCTGGTCGGCGAGCCCGCTCGTTCCAAGAGGAGCAGGACGCGGGCGAGCTCGTCAACGCTGCGGGCCACGGGCCATCCGATCCCGAGGCGCATGCTCTCCTCGCCCTCCTTTTCGTCGAGCTCGAGTGGAGCGCTACCGACCTTGCGCGAGACCTGAGGGAATGAAAGGAGAAGCTCCCCGCCGCGCATCTCGCCTTCGAGCCATCGCCGTCCGCGCTCGGACAGGCGGCGCTCGAGAAGGCCTTGCAGCATCGATCGCACGTCCATGGGCGGTCATTGTAAACAATCATCGCCGCCGTGTCCTTGCAACGCTCCCCGTCCACCCAATAACGGCTCTTGGTGAGGAGCATCCATGTCCTGGTCGTGACCCCCGCTCCCTCCGGTTCTCGAAAAGGGAACCGGGTGACCGCCCTGCGCTGGGCCAAGATCCTGCGATCGCTAGGCCATCGGGTGACCTTGCGCGAGGAGTACGGTGGCGAGACGTGCGATCTTCTCATCGCGCTCCACGCGAGGCGTAGCCAGCCCTCGATACTGCGGTTCCGCGAGGCAGGGCCGGGTGGCGCCCTGGTGGTCGCGCTCACGGGGACCGACCTATACCAGGACATCCACGAGTCGAACGAAGCCCGAAGGTCCCTAGCTTTGGCGTCTCGCCTCGTCGTGCTGACGCCGCTGGGGGTGTCCGAGCTCCCCATGTCCGAGCGACACAAGGTGCGTGCTATCGTGCAGTCCGCAGGCCGGCCAGCGAGAGCGCGGGCGGCGCCTGCCTCGGCGTTTCGCGCCTGCGTGGTCGGTCACCTCCGCGCCGTCAAGGATCCATTTCGCACGGCAAAGGCCACGCGGCTCCTTTCGCGGACATCGCGCGTCGTGGCTTGGCACTTCGGCGCGGCCCTGGATCCCGGGATGGGCGCTAAGGCCCAGGAGGAATCAAGCCAAAACCCGCGCTACTCGTGGCTCGGGGAGCGGCCCAGGCAAGAAGTGCTCGAATCGCTCCTCGGGAGCCACTTGCTCGTGCTGACGTCTTTCATGGAAGGGGGGGCCAACGTGGTCTCCGAGGCATTGGCCTGCGGGGTCCCGGTGATTAGCTCGCGCATTCCCGGCTCCATTGGGATTCTCGGTGAGGATTACCCCGGCTATTTCCCGGCAGGAGATACCGAGGCCCTCGCCGAGCTCCTTGGGCGGGCGGAGGAGCAGGCGGATTTCTACGCAGCGCTTGCGAACGCATGCAACGCGCTGGCACCCCTCGTGGATCCGACGCGCGAGCGCGAGAGCTGGCGGGAGCTCCTCGAGGAGCTGTTCGGCCCCGCGACCCTCGTGCAAGGACGTGGGCGCTCGGACCATGACGCCCTCCGGAAAGACGTGAGGCATGGGCTTCTGGCCACGCCCAAGCGGCTCCCGTTCCGATGGTTCTATGACGAGGAGGGATCACGGCTCTTCGACGAGATCTGCACGCTCCCCGAGTATTACCTGCCGCGAGCGGAGCGGGAGATCCTGGAGGCGCATGCGGACGAGCTCGCCGGCGTTTTTCCGAGCGGACCGACCGTGGTCGAGCTGGGGAGCGGGACCGCGGTCAAGACCCGCATCGTGCTCGAGGCAATTCTTCGTCGCCATGGAAGCGCCCATTACGTGCCCGTAGACATCGCGGGCAGCGTGCTCGTGGAAAGCTCGCGCTCTCTTCGCTCGGCGTACCCCTCGCTAGGCGTCACCGCACTCCACGGCGACTACGACGATGCGCTCGCAGAGTGGTCCCATTTTCCCGGTGCCCCCCGCCTGGTTCTTTGGCTCGGGTCGAACATCGGCAACTTCGAGCGGGAGGAGGCAACGGACTTCCTCGGCAAGCTGAGGGAAAGGCTCAAGCCCGGGGATCGCGTCCTCGTTGGAATTGACCTAATCAAGGACCGGGCAGTGCTCGAGGCCGCCTACAACGACAGCCGTGGGGTGACCGCGCGCTTCAACAAGAACATGATCGTGCGCATGATGCGCGAGCTCGGCGCCGAATTCGACCTGTCTGGTTTCTCGCACCGCGCGTTCTTCAACGAGGCAACCGGGTGCATCGAGATGCACCTCCTGTGCGATCGGCCCCAGCGGGTGGACGTGCGTGCCCTGGGGCTCCAAGTGGATTTCTCGGCAGGCGAGTCGATTCATACCGAGAGCTCGCACAAGTACTCGCGGGAGGAAATCGAAGCGTTGGCCACGAGCGCGGGGCTCGCCGTGGAGCACGTGTGGACGGATCGCGAGGGTCTTTTGGCGGATGTGGTGATGGGGCTGGGCTAGCGTCACACGCGGCGATACGGTGACTCGGCGGCAATCACACCACCGCCCCCGCAATCGCGCACGTTGCGAATACCGCCAAGGCCACGAGCACGGCCGCCCGAGGTGACACGGATCGCTTGAGCCCCAGGAGAGAAGGCAAGTTGATCGCGGGGCCCGCGATGAGCACGCCCAAGGCCGCCGCCTTTGGGGCGCCAGCGGCGAGAAGGGCAAGCGCGATCGGTATCTCGCCGAAGGTTGGGAAAGCGACGAGGAGCGCGACCGCGATCGTGAGGAACGTGGTCGCAGCGCCGTGAGAAAGGCCGATGGACGAGATGGGCACGGCCTGTGAAAGGGTGACCGAGGCAACCACGCCCACGAGCACCGCGGGCAGGCTCCGCGAAGCTACCTTGGCAAGAGAACGCCCAAGCGCGCGCATCATCCCCCTCACGCTCGGCGGCGAAAGCTCCATGCTGCAGCGATCTGCCGCCGCGGGATCCTTGATCAACAGCGCGAGACCAGCGCTCCCGCCGAGCACCAAGAAAAGCGAGGCCACAAGACGCGCGACCGCGATGTCGGCAGGAAAGAGCAGGAACGTCAGCGCATGGGCAAAAGGGTTCAGCGCCGGCGCGGCCAGCATGAGAGCCAAGGCAGGACCGAGCCGACGCGTGCGGCCGTAGACCCCCTCGAAAACCGGCAACACGCAGCACGAGCAGAGCATGAGAGGAGCTCCCATGAGCGCCCCCATGAGCGGACCGCGCACGCCACCGCCCCCGAGAGTGCGCGCGTGCCATCGGTCAGGAATCCACGCGCTCGTGGCCGCTCCGATAAGCACGCCGAACGCGAGGGCAACGAACACCCACGAGAAATAGTTGATCGTCCCGGCCAGTGGTTTCAGCCAGTTCGGGAAATCCTGGACCGCGAGCCACCCAAGCTTGGGGGCGAGGCTTCCGGTGGCCCGCGCCTTCGCCATCGCCGCCATCGCGCCTGTGGCCTTGTACGTCACCAGGGCGCCGACGAGAAGCAAGAGCAAGATGGCGCCCACTGCCGCGAGTGCGACGGCGCGCCCTGCCTCGGGTGCAGAGGGTGTGAGCTCGGTGGATGACGACACAGGATGTGGATAGGCCGGCGGGTAATTCTGCCAAGAGGTGCAGGGCGGGAGCCGCGATGAAGCGGGAGCCTAATACGCCTTCGCCACCAGCGCCCGCTGCGGCACGTCCTGCCCGGTGATGATGCACTTCCCAGGCCCTCCGTGTTCGTCGACGAGCGGGATGCAACGCACGCTGGCCTTGAGCTCCTTCATCTTGGCGTCACACGCCGGATCGTCGGCGATGTGCACCATGACGAACTTGCCCCCGCCCTTCTCGGCCGTCGCGTCTTTCAGGATCTCGGCCACCTCCCCGAGGCTGCCTGCGAGCACGGTGTTGTCCCGTAGCCGCTTCTCCGCGCGGCCGAAGAGGTCCGACTGGATCTTCGCAAGGAGCCCCGACACCATCTCGGCGAGCCCGGCCATGGGGACCACCTGCTTGGCGCCATCATCCCTGCGCTTGACAACCGTGCTCCCGGCCGCCACGTCCCTTGGACCAATCTCGACGCGCACGGGCACGCCCCGCTGCTCCCAATGGAAGAACTTGTATCCGGGGTTATAACCCTCGCGATCGTCCACCACCACGCTTGTTCCCAGGCGGCGAAGCTCTGCAGAAAGGGCGTGCGCCTTTTCCACCACCTGGGCCCGCTCCTCTTCCTTGCGGTAGATCGGCACGAAGGCCACCTGGATGGGCGCCAGCTTGGGCGGAAGCACGAGCCCGTTGTCGTCGGAGTGGCTCATGATCAGCCCCCCAATGAGGCGCGTGGACACTCCCCAGCTCGTCTGCCACGCGTAGTCGAGCTCGCCATTCTTGTTCTGGAACTTGACGTCGAAGGCCTTGCCGAAATTCTGCCCCAGGTCGTGGCTGGTGCCCGCCTGCAGCGCCAGGCCATTCTGCATCATGGCCTCGATGCAGTACGAGCGGTCCGCCCCTGCAAACTTTTCGGCCCGGGTCTTGATTCCACGGATGACCGGCATCGCCATGATCCCCTCGGCGAACTCGGCGTAGATACCCAGCATGCGAAGGGTCTCTTCGAGGGCCTCCTCGTGGCTGGCATGGGCCGTGTGTCCTTCCTGCCACAGGAACTCCGTGGTGCGCAGGAACATGCGCGTCCGCATTTCCCAGCGCACGACGTTCGCCCACTGATTGATGAGGAGCGGCAAGTCACGCCAGCTGCTGATCCACTTGGAAAAGAAGTGACCGATGATGGTCTCCGACGTGGGGCGGATGACGTAGGGCTCCTCGAGCTTCTTGCCGCCGCCGATGGTCACCACCGCCAGCTCGGGAGAGAACCCCTCCACGTGCTCGGCTTCCTTGCGGAGAAAGCTCTCGGGGATGAGGAGCGGGAAATAGGCGTTCTTGTGCCCGGTTTCCTTGAAGCGCCGGTCCAGCTCGGCGACGATTCGCTCCCACACGGCGTAGCCATGGGGCTTGATGACCATGCATCCCTTGACGACCTCTGCGGCTTCGGCCAGGTCTGCTTGCCGGATCACATCCTGGTACCAAGCCGCGTAGTCCTGAGAGCGTGGGGTAATCTTTTCACTTTGGGTGGTGTTCATGGGCCGGTAAGCGGTTCTACACGCGACTGGCATGGTGACACAAGACGCGAGTTTGCGAGCGACGCCCTAGCATGCCCGCGGGGCGATGGAACTACGGTCAGCCGTAGTTCGCGCGATTCCGTGTAGTTCGGTGATATAAGCCCGCGGATGCCAGGAGCCCCCCGCAAGTCACTGTCAGTTCTCGACCTCGCGATCATTCTCTCTATCCTTGCGCTGGCGGGCACCGCGTGGGTCGGATTCCTCTCACCCGACCCATTCATGGTGAGAAGGCACGCCGACCCCCTGGGAAAGCTCGTCCTTTGGGGCGCCCGCGCGGGAATTCCGTTCACTGCCATCGGGATCGCACTGCTCTACGCAGGGGTTCGAACGCGCCTGATTCCCCGGGCCGCGGTGGTCCTGGTCGTGGGCAGCGCGTGCCTCGGCCTTGTCATCGCGGTCCCCATGGCTAGCTATTGGTACAATCGCTCGTTCCAGAAGAACTTGGGCAAGCTCCATCCCTATCTTCAGCTCGATCCGCCGGCCTTTCGACCGAGAGAACCCCAGGGACCTAGGCCCTTTCGCATTTTCTGCCTGGGTGGCTCCACCACCGAATGGACCGACAGCAAGGGGCGCGGCTGGCCAGAACGCCTGGAGAAGCGCCTTGAGAACGCGGTGCCTGGGCGCACGCTCGAAGTCCACAACCTTGGACGGATGTGGTACACGACGCTCCACTCCCTCATCAATTACCAAGCCAACCTGCGCCCCCAAAGGCCAGACGTGCTCATCGTCATGCACGCGATTAATGACCTCTTGCACAACGCGGACTTCTCTTATTTTAGCAGGGGCCCGTTCCGCGCTGATTACGGCCATTTCTATGGCCCTATTCAGCGCCTCGTCAATCGCGAGCCCTTCCTTTCCCACGTCGCCACCCTGCTGCGCGATTTCTCCAAGGACCAGCCTCGGACGCTCATCACCACGGCCGAATTCCCGGGGCTCGCGCCGTTCGAGCGGAATCTTAGGACCCTCATCCAGCTTGCCCGCTTGGACGGCACAAGGGTCGTCCTCATGACCGAGCCGCACATGTACAAGCCGAACCCGTCGGACAACGAACGAGCCGCCTTCTACATGCTCCACATGGAGGCCATTGGGCCGGGCAAGCAATGGAGCCTAGAAACCGCGCGGCGAGGCATGGAGGCCTATAACGAATTGGTGCGTCGCGTGGCGGAAGAGGAGCAGGTCTTCCTCATCGACCTAGAGCGCGTGGTACCCAAGAGACTGGAGTATTTCAAGGACGACGTGCATTACCAAGACAAGGCGTTTGACCTCATTGCGGAGGCGCTGTCAGCCGAAATGACGAGCCGTCTCTTTCATTAAAAAAGCGTGTAGATGAACGGCGCCGCTCCGGTGCCGGCCAGCACGACAAAGAGCCCCAGCAAGGCCATCACCACCACAATCGGGACCAGCCACCACTTTCGATTCTGGCGCAAGAACGCGATCATTTCGCCCACCAAGCCGGACTGCTCTTTGTCGGCCTCGCGGGAAAACTCGTCGTCCTTGTGCTCGTTCGGCTTGTGCTCTGATTCCATGGGGCTCCCTAACCAGGGTCACCTGTTTAGAACTGCCTGAAATAGCGCCGCTTGTCCATCACCTGGGCGCGCTCCTGCCAGTACGTCTTGGCTCCGGGATCACGATTCCTCTGCATCGGGTCGTAGCCCATCGCTTTCATGATTATCCCAACGGGCGTGAGGACAGCGTAGTACACGACGGCGAGCAGGGCGTGCGAGGAGGCCCATCCAATCGGAAAGGTGACGAGCTGCAACCCGACAAACAGCCACTTGCCAGCGCCAGGGATGCAAAGGCATGCGGCGCTGAGCACGAGGCCAGACGCCCAGGTGCCAAGAGCAGCCCCCGTAACCCCCCATCTCCAATACAGCAGGGCGCCCAGAATGGCGCAGAACGCCGGCAGGTAGACCGCGCCGAACTGGCGAAGCTCTTTCCGACTGGGGCTCCGATTGATCTCAATCATCGTCACTCGCGTTCAATCAAGCTCGAATTGAGCCAGGTAATGGTCAATCTCATGCTGCCTCCTGCCCTGCTGCTCCTCCTTGATGAGAACGATCCGCTCCAGGACCAGGACATCCATGTTGGTGGACATGAAACACCGATACGCATCCTCTGGAGTGCATGCGATAGGCTCGCCGCGCACGTTGAAGCTCGTGTTAATGAGCACCGGACAGCCGGTCAGCTCGAAAAACGCCTCGAGCAGTCGATGGTAGCGGCCGTGACGGGCTGCATCGACGGTCTGGATTCGCGCCGAGAAATCCACGTGGGTCACCGCGGGGATCACCGACCTTTGCACCTTGAGCTTCTCCAGCCCGACCGCCGTTAACTCCCGGGCCTGCTCCTTCCGCTTCTCGACGCGCACCGGGGCGGTTACGAGCATGTACGGGCTCTCGTGCGCGGGCGACAGCTCGAAGTACTCGCTCGCCTGCCCGGCGAGCACTGCAGGAGCAAAGGGGCGGAAAGACTCCCGGAACTTGATCTTCAGGTTCATCACCGACTGCATGGACTCGCTCCGAGGATCGCCCAAGATGCTCCGCGACCCGAGCGCGCGCGGCCCGAACTCCATGGGGCCTTGCATCCAGCCCACGACCTTCTCCTTCGCGAGCAGCGCCGCCACGTGCTCGCACAGCGCATCGTCGTCGACGAGCCGCGTGTACCGCGCACCGATGCCATCCAGGAAGGCGGCTATCGCATCGTCCGAAAAGCTGGGCCCGAGAAGAGAGCCGCGCTGGCTGTCCTTGGGCCCAGGCTCACGGGGCTTGCCGAGGAGCTGATGCCAGGTGAACAGCGCCGCTCCGAGTGCTCCGCCTGCATCTCCAGCCGCGGGCTGCACCCAGATGTCCTCGAATGGGCCCTCGCTAAGGACCCGCCCGTTCGCCACGCAGTTGAGCGCGACCCCGCCCGCGAGGCACAGGTGCTTCATCCCTGTCCGCGCGTGCACGTGACGGGCCATGCGCAGGACGATGTCCTCAGTCACTTGCTGGATGGACGCTGCGATGTCCATCTCCCTTTGGGTCAACTTCGACTCGGGCAATCGCTGCGGACCGTCAAAGAGCTCCTCGAATTTCTTCGAGGTCATCGTGAGCCCCTGGCAATAATTGAAATAGGACATGTCCATTCGAAACGACCCGTCCTCTTTCAAGTCGATGAGGCGCTCCAGGATGAGCTTCGCGTAGCGGGGCTCGCCGTACGGAGCCAAGCCCATGAGCTTGTACTCCCCAGAGTTCACCTTGAAACCGGCGAAGTAGGTAAAGGCCGAGTACAGGAGACCGAGGGAGTGCGGAAAACGGAGCTCGTGCGTGAGATTCAATTGGTTCCCGCGGCCCACCCCAAAGCTCGCCGTCGCCCACTCGCCGACACCGTCGATCGTGAGGACGGCCGACTCGCTAAACGGCGAGGGGAAAAACGCGCTCGCCGCGTGCGACTCGTGGTGCTCAGCGAAGACAATCCGCCGCTTGTACTCGCTTGCGAGCCCTCTCCGGATCTCCCGGGACAGGTGCAGCTTCTTCTTGAGCCAGAGAGGCATTGCCCTAAAGAACGAATTGAACCCGATGGGTGCGTGCGCGAGGTATGTCTCGAGCAGGCGCTCGAACTTGAGCAATGGCTTGTCGTAAAAGCACACGTAATCCAATTGCCCGGGCCGAAGCCCCGCCTGCCCGAGGCAAAATTCAATCGCACGAGCCGGGAACCCCGCGTCGTGTTTCTTGCGGGTAAAGCGCTCCTCTTGCGCCGCCGCCACGATCTGTCCATCGACGAGCAGGGCGGCCGCCGAGTCGTGGTAGAACGCCGAGATCCCGAGGATCGCGGTCACTCGTCACCGTCCGGGGGAGGACGACGGTCCATGGTACCCCGTAGCCATCTCACGAGCGGAATGAGCGAGATGAGGAGCTCCCCCGGCAACTTCCGAGCTGCCACGAGGAGGACCTGGATCGTCCGACGGTCTAGCCAGAGCTCGCTGAACAGGCGGCTGGAAGGCGACGCGCAGGAGTCCATCCACTTCACCCTGCGGACCTCGTGGGACCTTCGAATGATCTCTGCCTCGAGGAGAACCCCAGGTGAAAGACGCGCCTGGTTCTCGTCGTGCGCGATCTTGAACGCGAACGCGCCGTCACCCGCCAAGAGGGATGCCCTCATGGCCACGGCGCGGCCGTCGAGGCGGAGGGCATGCATCATGAGGCGCCCCTGGCGGTGCGCCTCGCGCATGATCGCTTCGAAGAACAGGCGGTGGGTGGCGCTCGATGAGATCGCGGTCCCACCACGCCCCTTCCAACCACTCGCTTCGAGGTGCAGGAACTCACCAATCCAGGGCTCGACCTCCATTTCGGCCCCGAGCTCGCCCAGCTCGACTCGCCCGAGCTGGGAAAGGCGACGGTGCTTGTTCTGGAGATTCCTCCGCGCCTTGCCCGCGAGGGCGGCGGCCAGGTACGCCGGGGTCGTCTCGCGGGGCCGAAACATGGCCCTCGTCACGCACTCCGAGAGGAACGAGGCCATCCGGCGTTCCCGAAGCACGTCGACGAGCAAGTGTGCGAGCGGGCCATCCCCGGGCACGCCCCGAAGCTCGAGAAAAGCGGCGCCGGACTCGCCCTTGAGCCAGTCGAAGAACGCGCTCAAGCACTCCCACCCATGGTCGGCGTCGATCAACGGCGCACGGAGGAAACAGTACGGATGGGTTACGAGCCGCACCCAGGCGATCGGGAGGCGATGGTAACGCTCCATTCGCACGAGGGGGAACAGCCCAATCATGCGCGGGCCGCCTCCCACGCCACCGCGTGGAGACATGACCGTCACGATCTCGACGCCAGGCTCTTGGAACGCCTCTAGCGCGGGAAGGAGCATCCACGGCTCATAGAACACGTTGGGCTCGATCGCCGCCTTCGCGAGGGATTCCCACGCAGGGACTAGCGATCGGAGCGCGGGCACGTCACGCACTACCGAGACACATGCACGGTGACCTGACGCGTGACTCGTGTCCTTGGAACCCACGCAAGGGCTTATTTGACACGACCTTTTCCGGCGATACAAGCTCAAGCCGAATGATTTCCAAGGAAGGCGCCGAGAACGGAGCACGCGAGGGGCGTATCGCCCACGGCGCCATCGCCCTGGCCCTCACGCTGGGTGCCATCCTCAGAGGTTGGCAGGCGTTCACCGACGACGGCATTTACTGGCCGGACGAAATCTACCAAAGCCTGGAACCGGCCCACTGGCTCGTCCATGGCTACGGCTTGCTCCCCTGGGAGCTCGTCGAGGGTGCGCGTAATTGGACGCTCCCTGGCATCGTGGCGGCCCTTCTCAAGGGCTCCTCGCTCGTCGGATGGGAGCACCCGCGTAAGTACCTGCTCCTCGTACGCCTGTTCTTTGCCGCGACGAGCCTCGCGACCTCCGTGGGCGCCTATTTCCTGGCGCGCATCCTCGGGGCAGGCCGCCTCCCCGCCGCCGCCGGCATGGTCTTCTCCGCCCTGTGCGCTCCGGCACTCTATTTCGCGCCGCGGGCGCTGGGCGAAACGATGTCGGCGTTGCCCGTCGTGTTCGGCGTGGCCCTCGGCTGGCGTCGGAGGGGAGCCCGCGACCTTGCCCTCGGCGCATCGCTCCTCGGCTTCGCCGTGCTCCTTCGGCTCCAGAACGGGATCTTCTGCCTCGGACTCCTCGGAATCCTTGCGGCAAGACGCGACTCGCGCGGTCTTGCGCAGGCGTCCCTCGTTCTCATGGCTTGGGCGGTGGCGTACGGCGTCATCGACAAGCTCACTTGGGGTGGCTGGTTCCACTCGGCGTTCGTCTACCTGCGATTCAACCTGATCGACGGAAAGTCGGCGGCATGGGGCGGAGAGCCCTTCACGTACTACTTCCACGCGCTCGGGACCTCCCTAGGTCCGATCACGGCGGCCTTGGCCGGGCTGTTCTCGCTCATCGGTGCCTTGCGCGCCCGCGGGGTGGCGGCAGTCGTGGCTCTCTTTCTTCTTGCCCACTCCCTCACGCCCCACAAGGAGCTGCGCTTCGTCATGCCCGCGCTGCCGCTCCTTTGTGCCCTCGCGGCCGTGGGCATTGAACAGCTGGTGCGGGTCGCCGGAAGCCACCGGCCCTTGGTCCGCGTCTCGCTCGCCAGCACGTTGGTTCTCCTCGCCGTCGGATCCTTGGCGAACTACCGGACCCTGACCTTCGGCGCCCTGGGGCAGCACAAGATGGTCAAGCCGCTCACGCGGGCCTTTGACCACTACGGGCCAGTCAACCGGCTGCTCCTGATTGCCCACGAGAAGCCCGATCTTTGCGGCATCAAGATCGAAATGTCGTACCTCGCATGGACCGGGGGGCACTCGTACCTGCATCGGCGCGTGCCGATCTACTCCAATCGCGGGCCGTCCGCCAAGTCCAAGCATTGGAACTACCTCATTGCCTCGGACAAGCGAGAGCAGATCGGCGAAGTCGTCGCCCGGGATCGGGACCGCGTGCTCGTGCGCAGCGGCCATGAGGCGTGCGTGCCGGATCCGGGCTACAGGTGGCGCCTCGAATGATGCTACCCTTTTCCGCCCATGACGCGGGACCAGGGAAAAGGCAGGGAGAAGACGGCAACGAGCGCGCCCAACTACATCACGCCCGATGGATTCAGGAGGCTTGTCGACGAGATCACCCGTCTTCGTACGGTGGAGCGTCCTCGCATCGTCCAAGAGGTCTCGGACGCCGCTGCCCAGGGAGACCGCTCGGAAAACGCGGAGTATATCTACGGCAAGCGAAAACTCCGCGAGATCGATCGGCGGATGGGCTTTCTCGCCAAGCGAATCGACGCCGCGGTGGTCGTGGATCCCAAGGAACAGCGGGGGACGAAGATCTTCTTCGGAGCTACCGTGGTCCTCGAGGACAAAGATGGCGGCCAGCACGAGTACCGGCTGGTCGGTGAAGACGAGATCGATGGTGCGTCACGACGGATCAGCTGGCGCTCCCCCATCGGTGCGGCCTTGCTAGGACGCGGCCTGGACGACGAGGTGCGCGTGAGAACCCCGGCGGGCGGGCGCACTTTTACAGTCGTGGAGGTGCGCTATGAATAGCCAGCGGGTGGCCTGCCCGATAAACTTCCTTGGGTGAACACGTCCGTGAACATCGGTGAAGTGATCGGAGGGCGGTACACCGTCGTTCGGCTGATCGGACAAGGTTCGATGGCAGACGTCTTCGAGGCGCACGACGGTCAGAGTGGGGGGCGGGTGGCTCTCAAGATCCTAAAGGGTTCCGTGGCCCGTGACCCCGAGGCGCGGAGCCGCTTTGGCCACGAAGCGCGCGTGCAGCAGATGGTCCGTCACCCCAACGTCATGGTGCTTCACGGCGCCGGAATCTCGGAGGGGGGGTACCCCTACCTGGTGCTCGAGCTCTTGAGAGGCCGTTCTCTCGCCAGCCTGCTCAAGCAATCGCCACGCGTTCCCCCACGTCGCGCGGCAGGCTATGCCTGGCAAGCCCTACAGGGCCTGGGGGCGACGCACGCCGTGGGCGTGCTCCACCGCGACTTGAAACCGGGGAACCTCATGCTCGAGCCGACCTCCGGCCCTATTGAGAGGGTCGTCGTCATCGACTTCGGCTTTGCCGCGCTCGACGGGTCCACAGGGCTCACGAGGCAAGGGTTCGTGGTCGGGAGCTTGTCGTACATGGCTCCCGAAAGACTGCGGGGCGAGCCGCCCGATCCGCGCTCGGATCTCTATTCCTTAGGAATCGTCTTGTACGAGCTTCTCACGGGGAAGCGCCCGTTTCACGGCGAAAACGACAGCGCGCTCGTCATGGGGCACCTCGACGAGACTCCAGCCCCACCATCCCGAATGGCCCCGGATGCAGGCATTCCGAGCGCCATGGACATGGTCGTCATGAAGGCGCTGTCCAAGCATCCCGAGGAGCGAGCCGCGTCGGCGCACGCCATGGCCAAGGAGCTCGAGGCAGCCCTTTCGTCGGGATAGGTGCTACTCGGCAGCCACGCCAACGATCCAGGCGGGCACGCCCTTCACCGCAAACCCCACCGAGAAGCCGTCGGCCATCTGCGGCAGGCAGCCGCAGTCCGGCCCCGGATACGTCGTCTTTCCGTCGCCGTCGATGCACTCCTTGATGGTGTTTCCGTCACCGACGATCTGCTCGATCCCGTCCCCGTCGACGTCGATGTCGGGCGAGATGTAAAACATGTTGGCCATGGCCTGGAGGTACGAGCCGCCCGGGGGGAATGGCGCATTGGACATGCCGCAGATGGTCCACGCCCCCCCCGCGGTCCCCGCAAACCCCATGAGCTCATCCTGGAATTCCACCCCGATCGTGAAGTTACGGAACTCGAGAGTCCCTGTCCAAGGGATGACGAAGGACCAACTGGTCGAGTGAGCCGTCACATTGTTCCCCTGGAGGCGCACCGCGTCGTAGCCGCTCGTCGCGTTGCAATTGACGTCGAACTGCTCGGCATAGGCCCGAAACTTGCCATCTCCGCCCGTGTTGTCGGTGGCGTCCGCTGGCTCGTCGGCGTCACGCCCGCGATAGAACACCAAGTCGATGTCGTCCAATTGAACGATCTGCCCCGGGGACGTTCCGGCCTGCCACTGCGGGACCTCGATGAGGTAGATGTATTTTCCGCTGGCGATTCCCTCTTCGTACTTGGGGTTCGCAGCCGGCGCGAGGCGGCCGAGCACGTTGTCCGGTACCCCATCGCCACTGAGATCCATGCCCTCCCCCTCGGGAAGGATCGCGAGCTGGGTAAAGACCCACGCCCGCCCGAACTCGGGCTCGCATCCTCCCGGCGACCCATCCACCGAGTTGCCGGCGTCGGCGATGGCATGCGCCGCTTCCTCACAACCGGCAACGAGCGGAGCCAGGAACGCGGAAACGAGGAGCGGCATCTGACGGGCCATGTCCATGAGGGTTCCTCCGAGGCGCAAGCGCGGCTTTGGTAGCTCCTTCACCGATCGGCTCGTCGAGGAATTTTTTGAGGCCTCTTTACTCGTTGACATGGCCTAAAGCCCAGCGCCGCACCGCCGATCGGACATGGCGTGAGGACCACCAGGCGAAGGCTCGGCAGGTGTTTCGATGGTGCGCTGGGTGCCGCCGCGCTCATCGGCACGGGCTGCCATGAGAGCTCGGGAGCTGAGGTCGGCACGATCGGGCAGGAGGTCATCACGGCCAACGCTGTGACGGTGAACGCGATCACGGTAAACGCCATCACGGTGAACGCGATCACCGTCAATGCGTTGACCGTGAACGCCCTTACCGTGAACGCATTGACCGTGAACGCCCTCACGGTCAATGCCCTCACCGATCCGGCCGCGCGCGCGTTCCTCAAGTACGTGGTCTCGTGCGCGCTTCCCGATGGTACGACCTTGGCTCTGTCCGCGGACGGCGAGGACTACGTGTTCCATGGTGAGCTCGGGCTCGCCCCCGAGTGGGGCGAAGAGGGCGGCTCGTGCGGCGAAGACTGCCAGCGCTGGGTCTCCGCGTGTGTCCTCGCGCGCGTCAACGCGCACGGCAACGAGGTCCATATCTCCGTCCGCGGCCCGCACCCCGCCCTTCAGGTCACCGCGGAGGAACTAGGTGCCTACACGGACCGCGAGGCGGGCTTCTTTGGCAACCTGCTGGCGAGCCCACAGGAGCTTTGGGCATGCGTGGCACCTTCGGGGTCGGGGCTCGAGCGCACGTGCGGTGGGGACGACGACTGCGGGGTCCACTCCGTGGGCTCGTGTGAGCGAGCGTGCCGTTCCTCGGGTAGGCACGCGGCGTTCCGTGGGTGCCAGGGCGGAAGCGGCCAGATCTATTCCCAGGTGATCACCACGTTCCTCCATCGATAATCGGACCTCGTGCGCCCCGGCGAGATCATCAGCGATCGCTTCGAGATCATCCAAGAAGCGGGCGCTGGTGGCATGGGTGCGGTCTATCGCGCGATGGATCGAGCCAGAGGCCAGCTCGTCGCCCTGAAGGTCCTCTACCCTCACGCGCTCCAGGGCGCTGATCGTTTTGCTCGAGAGGCCGAAGCCCTATCCGAGCTCTCCCACCCGGGAATCGTTCGATACGCGGCGCACGGCACGACTCCGTGGGGCGCACGCTTCCTCGCCATGGAATGGCTCGACGGCGAGGATCTCGGCGATCGGTTGGATCGCGGGCCACTCTCAGTCGCCGAAACTCTCTCCCTGGCCACTCGGGTCGCGAGCGCCCTCGGCTGCGCGCATGGCAGGGGAATCGTCCACCGCGACATCAA
>JACQUZ010000172.1 GCA_016210055.1 Deltaproteobacteria bacterium
CCATGATCCTCGCCGGCGACATCGGCGGCACCAAGACCGTGCTCGCCCTCTTCGATCTGGCAGGCGGCGAGTTGCGGCGATTGCGCGACGCCACTTTTTCCAGCCGACGATATGAATCGTTCGACGCCATCCTCGAGGAGTTTCTAAGAGACGCGCTTGCGCCCCGGCTCGCGGGCGCGTGTTTCGGGGTGGCTGGACGCGTGGAGCGGGGAAGCGTTCGCGCCACGAACCTTCCCTGGAGCTTGGATGAGCAAGCGCTCGCGCGAGTCCTTGCGACGCCGCGCGTCACCCTCATCAACGACCTCCAGGCGGCGGCCTATGGGATGCTCTTTCTCGACCCCGCCGAGCTCGCGATTCTCCAGTCAGGGACAGCGCGGCCGGACGAGGAGGATGACGAGGGAAATATCGCGGTCATCGCCCCGGGGACCGGATTGGGAGAGGCGATTCTCTATTGGGACGGAGAGCGGTACCACCCGATTGCATCCGAAGGCGGCCACTCCGACTTCGCGCCCCGTACCGACCTGGAGATTGAGCTCCTCAAGTACTTGCGAGCGGCGCTGGGCGGACACGTCAGCTACGAGCGGGTGCTCGCCGGCGACGGAATCTGGAACCTTTACTCCTTTTTGCGCGACACCGGTGGCCAGCCGGAACCCGAATGGCTTCGGCGCCGGCTCGAGGCCGACGACCGGAACGCCGCGATAACGCAGCTTGGCCTGTCGGGAGACCACCCGCTCTGCGTGGGCGCGCTCGACCTGTTTTGCACGATCCTCGGCGCCGAGGCGGCCAACCTCGCGCTCAAGTGCCTGGCGGCGGGCGTCATCATCGGCGGTGGAATCGCGCCCAAGATCGTGCCCGCGCTCCGCACGAGCAAGTTCACGGACGCGTTTGCTGACAAGGGACGCTTTTCGCGATGGCTAGGTGAAATCCCGGTCAAGGTAGCGCTCAACACCCAGGCGCCTCTCATTGGAGCGGCTCGCTCTCTGGTCGGGCCAGCTCCCGTGGGTGGACGGCGAGAACAGCGAGGCAAAGAAGATGAGTGACGCAAGCTCGACTTTCGGCGTCGAGGTCCGTGACATCCCGGGTCTTCCGATCACGAACGAGCCCAAGGCAGATCCTTGTGCGCTGGTGATCTTCGGCGCGTCTGGCGATCTCACCCGGCGCAAGCTCATCCCGGCGCTGTACCACCTCATGGTCGATGGGTCGCTGCCCGACCCGATAGCCGTGGTCGGGGTGGGGCGGGACAAGAGCTCGGTGGACGAGCTGCGCGCGCGCCTCCGGGAATCGACCGGGCAGTTCTCCCGTCGCAGGCCGCTCGATGGTCAAGCATGGGACCGCTTCGCGGCCTCGTTCGACTTCGTCTCCGGAAGCTTCGAGGACGACAGCGCTTACCTCGCCCTGAGGGAGAGGCTGGCCCTCATCGATCGCACCCGCGGCACGAGAGGCAATCGGATCTATTACTTGGCGACGCCGCCCGATGCATTTCCGGTGATTCTCCAGAACCTCCGCCAACACGCGCTGCTCACGAAGACGTCGGCGCCGGGAGCAACGCCTTTTTGCCGCGTCATCATCGAGAAGCCGTTCGGACGTGACCTCGCTTCCGCGCAGGCCCTAAACGAGCTCGTCGCGAATTACCAGGACGAGGGGCAGATATTTCGCATCGATCACTACCTGGGCAAGGAGACAGTCCAGAACATCCTAGTCTTCCGCTTTGGAAACTCGATCTTCGAGCCCCTCTGGAACCGAAAATACATCGACCATGTCGAGATCGTCGCGGCGGAGTCGATTGGGGTCGAGAAGCGGGGCCGTTTCTACGATACGACCGGAGTGCTGAGGGACATCGTCCAGAACCACCTCCTGCAGGTTCTCGCGCTCTGCGCCATGGAGCCTCCGACGTCGTTCGCCGCCGATGACGTGCGGGACCAAAAGGTGCGGATCTTCCGCTCCCTGCGGCCGATAAGCGGTGAAGACGTCTCAACGCAGGTGGTGCGCGCGCAGTACCGGGGCTACCGCCAGGAGGATGGGGTCTCGCCGCGCTCACGCACGCCTACCTACGTGGCGATGAAGGTAATGGTCGATACCTGGCGCTGGCAAGGCGTCCCGTTCTACCTGCGCGCTGGAAAGCGCCTGGCCCGGCAGCGGACAGAGGTGTCCATCCACTTCCAGCCGATTCCTCACTGCCTGTTTGGTCGGGATGAGGCCTGCCAGGTCGTCCAGCCGAGCGTGCTCACCTTGCGCATCCAGCCCCAAGAGGGAATATCGCTGCGATTCGTCGCGAAAGTTCCGGGGGACCAGCTGTCGGTGGGAAATGTCCTGATGAACATGACCTATGCGGAGGCGTTCAAGAAGCCGATCTCGGAGGCCTATGAGCGGCTTCTCATCGACTGCATGAGAGGCGACGCGACCCTGTTCGCCAGGCGGGATGGGGTGGAGCAGGCGTGGAAATTCATCACCCCGATCCTCGAGGCCTGGGACGCGGACAACGGGACCGAGATCCCCCAATACGAGGGAGGCAGCGCGGGCCCCAAGGAGGCCGACGAGCTCATCGCAAAGGACAGGTGCCGATGGACAGACCTTGGGGAGGGCTAGTACCCCTTTGCTAGGCCATGGCCGTCCAACGCGACCGGATGCGGAGTGGCTCGAGGCCGACGGGCTGGGCGGATTCGCGTCGGGCACGGTCTCCCTCGTGCGCAGGCGGCGCTACCACGGCCTGCTCGTCGTCGCCACCACGCCACCGACCGGCCGCGTGATGCTCGTGAGCGGCTTCGACGCCCACGTGACGACGCCCGGCGGACGATTCGCCCTGACGTCGCAGCGGTACTCGCAGGACGTGGTCCATCCCGACGGGGCTAGCCGCGTCGTGGCCTTCGAGGGCGAGCCATGGCCATCTTGGCGCTTCCAGCTCGAGGATGGCACGAGAATCGAGCAGGAGGTCTTCGTCACCCACGGCTCGCCGCGGGTGGTCGTGATGTGGCGACTCCTCGACCCACGAGCGAGCGTGGTGCTCGAGGTGCGGCCGTTCCTCTGCGGCCGCGACTTCCACGCCCTGCACCGAGAGAACCCGGTCCTGCGCTTCGACGCCGAGGCGACGGGCGAGGAGGTACGCTGGCGGCCCTACGCTTCGGTCCCCGCGATCGTCTCGATCTCGAACGGCGAGTATCACCACGAGCCCCATTGGTACAGGAGCTTCTTCTATACCGAGGAGCATGCCCGTGGCCTGGACTTCACCGAAGATCTCGCCGCCCCCGGAACCCTTGCCTGGGACCTCGCCAGTGGTCCGGCCGCCTGGATACTCCTTCCAGAGGACAAGGCGCCGTCGGCGGTTACGCGTGCTCCTGCCTCCCACCTGGCTCTCGAGCTCGCCGATGTGGAGCGTCGGCGTCGAGCCGCGTTTCCGTCGCGGCTGCACCGGGCGGCGGACGCGTACCTGGTGACCCGCGGCCGTGGCCAGACGATCATCGCCGGCTACCCCTGGTTCTCCGACTGGGGACGCGACACGTTCATCGCGCTCCGTGGCCTCTGCCTGGCGACCGGTCGCCTTGACGAGGCGCGCACGATCCTGCTCGAGTGGGCAGGTGCGCTATCGGGTGGCATGCTCCCCAACCGATTCCCGGACCACGCCGAGGCGCCCGAGTTCAACTCGGTCGATGCCTCGCTGTGGTTCGTGATCGTCGTGCACGAGCTGGTCGAGGCCTTCGCTCGTCGGCACCGAGAGCTGCCCGCGTACGAGCGCAAGCTCCTCGAGGAGGCGTGCGAGGCGATCCTTTTCGGGCATGCGACGGGGACGCGGCATGGCATCCGACTCGACGAAGATGGCCTGCTCGCCGCCGGTGAGCCGGGCGTGCAGCTGACCTGGATGGACGCGAAGGTGGGCGACTGGGTCGTCACTCCGCGTATCGGCAAGCCCGTGGAGGTGGAGGCGCTATGGCTGAATTCCCTAGCGATCGGCGGCGCGTGGTCGGAGCGCTGGCGGCGAGCCTTCGAGAAAGGTCGCGAGGCGTTCGCGAGGCGCTTCTGGAACGACGCGGCGGGGGCGCTCTACGATGTGGTCGACGTCGATCATCGCCCGGGCGCGTGTGATCCCAGGTTCCGCCCCAACCAAGTCCTCGCGGTGGGCGGCTTGCCGCTGATGCTGCTCGACGGTGGACGCGCCCGCCGCGTGGTCGATGCCGTCGAAGCTCGTCTCGTGACTCCGCTGGGCCTGCGATCGCTCGCTCCCAGTGAGGCGGGGTATTCGCCGCGCTATGAAGGCGGGGTGCGCGAGCGCGACTCGGCTTACCATCAGGGGACCGCGTGGCCGTGGCTCATGGGACCCTTCGTGGAAGCCTGGGTCAGAGTACGTGGCGACACGGCCGATGTCCGGAGCGCTGCGCGTGACCGCTTCGTCGCCCCGCTCATGGCGCACGCCCTTGAGCAGGGCCTCGGCCACCTGTGCGAGATCGCTGACGCCGAGCCGCCGCACGTGCCGCGTGGTTGCCCGTTCCAAGCGTGGTCGCTCGGCGAGCTCCTTAGGCTCACCCTCGACGTTCTCGCACCGCCACATCGGAGCCAGCGATGAGCTACCGCCCGCTTTCCGCCGAAGACGAGCGGCTCGAGGAGTCACGGACCCGCACGACCCACTGGAAGCGCTGGGGCCCCTACCTCAGCGAGCGCGCCTGGGGGACCGTGCGTGAGGACTACAGCCCGCACGGGACTGCCTGGGACTACTTCCCACACGACCACGCGCGCTCTCGCGCCTATCGGTGGAACGAGGACGGCCTCGCTGGGATCTCGGACCGCCACCAGCTGATCTGCCTGGCGATCGCACTGTGGAACGAGCGCGATCCGATCCTCAAGGAGCGGCTCTTCGGGCTCACCGGGGCGGGCGAGGGCAACCACGGCGAGGACGTCAAGGAATACTACTTCTACCTCGACAGCACGCCCACGCACTCGTACATGAAGTACCTCTACAAGTACCCGCAGGCCGCGTTCCCCTACGCGAAGCTGGTCGAGGAGAATCGCCGGCGTGGAAGGCGCGAGCCAGAGTTCGAGCTCCTCGACACCGGAGTGTTCGCAGAGAATCGCTACTTCGACGTGTTCGTGGAGTACGCCAAGGCCGCGCCGGAGGACATGCTCATTCGCATCCACGCGGTCAACCGGGGTCCTCACGCCGCGCGTCTTCACGTGTTGCCGACGGTGTGGTTCCGCAACACCTGGTCTTGGGGTTCCAGCGAGCCCAGACCAAGGCTTCGAGAGGTCCCCTCGCCCACGTCGAGCCCGGCGGTTGAAATCGATCATCCAACGCTCGGCCGGAGGTGGCTCCGCGCGGAGGGGGCGCCAGCGCTGCTCTTCACCGAAAACGACACGAACGCCGAGCGCTTGTACGGCATGAAGAACGCGGGGCGCTACGTCAAGGACGGCATCAACGACTTCATCGTGGCGGGCATTCGGGAAGCGGTGAACCCCGGGCGAACCGGCACCAAGGCGGCCGCACACTATCCCCTCATCGTCGGACCAGGCGCGACGGCTTCGCTGAGGCTGCGCCTCTCCAACGTCGACCAAGGGGAGAGTTGGGCCAAGGACTTCGATCGGGTGTTCAGCGACCGCCAGCGCGAGGCCTGCGAGTTCTTCGACACCGTTATCCCCCGCGGCATGTCGCCCGACGGCAAGCTGGTGATGCGCCAAGCGCTCGGCGGCATGCTCTGGTCGAAGCAGTTCTACCACTATGTGATTGAGCCCTGGCTCAGCGGAGATCCCGGCCAGCCGCGACCTCCTGCCGAGCGCAAGCAGGGCCGCAATCGCGAGTGGACGCACCTTTACAACGCCGACATCCTTTCGATGCCCGACAAGTGGGAGTATCCCTGGTACGCAGCGTGGGACCTGGCGTTTCACTGCATCCCGCTCGCGATGGTCGATCCGGACTTCGCCAAGGAGCAGCTCGTGCTGCTCCTCCGCGAGTGGTACATGCACCCGAACGGCCAGCTGCCTGCCTACGAATGGGCGCTCGGAGATGTCAATCCGCCCGTCCACGCATGGGCCGCGTTGCGAGTCTACGAGATGGAAAAGAATCGCCGCGGCGCGGGCGATCGGCGGTTTCTCGAGCGGGTGTTTCACAAGCTGCTTCTGAACTTCACCTGGTGGGTCAATCGCAAGGATGAAGAGGGGCGGAACCTCTTCCAGGGTGGCTTCCTCGGCCTGGACAATATCGGAGTATTCGATCGATCCGCGCCTCTTCCCATGGGTGGCCACCTCGAGCAGTCGGACGGCACGAGCTGGATGGCGATGTACGCCCTGAACATGCTCGCGATCGCCGTCGAGCTCGCGCGCGAGGATCCCGCCTATGAGGACGTCGCGAGCAAGTTCTGGGAGCACTTTGTCTTCATCTCGCACGCCATGAACAACCGCGGCGGTGACGGCATCGAGATGTGGCACGAAGAGGACGGCTTCTACTACGATGTCCTGCACCTGGCCCATGTTGGCCACGTGCCGCTCCGAATCCGCTCGATGGTAGGGCTCATCCCACTTTTCGCGGTTGAATCGCTCGATCCGGAGGTGCTGGAACCCTTGCACAGTTTCCGGCGCCGGCGCGACTGGTTCCTCGAGAACCGCCCTGACCTCACCCGGGATATCGCGTGCATGAGGACTCCTGGTGAGAAGGAGCGGCGGCTCCTGTCGGTGGTCGGTCGCCATCGCCTGCGACGCGTTCTGGCCGTGTTGCTCGACGAGCGCGAGTTCCTGTCTCCCTACGGGATCCGCGCGCTCTCGCGGTTCCATGAGGATCGCCCGTTCACCTTGAAGCTCGACGGTGCCGTGCATCGGGTCGACTACGAGCCGGCCGAGTCCACGACGAGCCTGTTCGGGGGCAACTCCAACTGGAGGGGCCCCATCTGGTTTCCGGTCAACTACTTGCTCATCGAGTCGCTTAGGAAGTTTCACGAATACTTCGGCGACGACTATAGGGTCGAGTGTCCGACTGGGTCGGGCTGCCTCATGACCCTTAGCGAGGTCGCCGATGAGCTAGCACGGAGGCTCTGCAAGATCTTTCTTCGCGGGCAGGACGGGCGACGTGCCGTCCATGGCGGGAACGAGGTGTTCCAGTCGGACCCACACTGGCGGGATTACATCCTGTTCTACGAGTACTTTCATGGCGACCACGGGGCTGGCCTCGGAGCGAGCCATCAGACGGGATGGACGGGGCTGGTCGCGAGGCTTCTCGAACAGCGTGGCGGATGAAAGGACTACGCCTCTGGCTGCCACTCCCGACCGGCGAACGCCGAGTCGAGGGGCGTCTTCGCGAGGTGATTGGTGTAGTTGCTCAGCGTCTTCATCGTGACGCCCACCAAGACCTCGAGGACGTGGTGAGGCTGGTAACCGGCGTCGATGAAGGCTTGGACGATACTGGCCTCAGGGCGGCCCCGTCCGCGCACGACCGCCTGCGTGAGCTGGCGCAGCGCTTCGAGCTTCCGATCGTCGAGGGGGACTCCATTCCGGATGGCCTCAGTGTAGTGCGGCGGATCCTTCTGCATGTCTGCGACCGCGCTGTGGGCCGCCACGCAGTACCCACAGCCATTTTCGCGGCTGGCGGCGAGTAGAACAATGTTGCGCTCTGTCGCCGACAGCGTGCCGCGTTGGAACGCGTCGCTGATCGCCAAGTAGGCATCGAGGGCGATGGGAGCGTTGGCGAAAATACGGTACAGGTTCGGAACAAGCCCGTATTTCTTCTCCACGTTGGCCAACGTGGCACTTACTGAGCTGGGCGCGGTCTTGGAGTCGAGCAACGGCAGATTGAGCTTCGGCATGAGCACACTCCTCGGTTGGGTTGGGCTTCGTTGTGTCGTCTCACGAGGGCGGAACTCGTTACGGCCGAGCCCCGCCTCGGAGCTGCAAAAGAAGAGGCGACGCGTCCGAGCCGACCGCAACGGGCCTGGCCCGGGCCGTGCAGCGGATGCCTTTTCGCATGCCAAGACCCCTCAATACCGTTCCACCGTGGAAAAGATCTCTTCCTTTTTGGACGGCCATGGCAGGGGCCGCACTCCTGCCAGGCTGCGGAAGCTCCCCAGTCAAGCCGGTTTCGGTGCCGACTGACGGGGGGCCCGTTCATCCCGGGTCGTACGAGGATGGGTTCGTCAAGCTCGAGCGCCTGGCCGGATCGACGTTTGTCGAGATCCTGGAGGTGCGGGCCCGAGACGACGATCGATTGTTTTTCTGCACCGGCGTGCGCGGGCTTCAGGTCGTGGACATCTCGCGTCCGAGCAAGATGTCCACCCTTCATCAGCTCGCCTCTTCGCTCGGCTCAGCCCAGTACCCGCGGTGCCAGCACCTGGCCTGGGACGGCGACATCGTCTACGTGACCAATCGTGGAGACGAGATCCAGCCGCAGGCATTCGTGGCGGCCTTCGACATTGGGCAGTCGCCGCCGCGCGAGATCGCGACCTACCGAAAACCTGGGCGCACGTTCGAAGGCATCGCCGCGGCAGGAGGGCGCGTGTACCTCGCGATGCACAAGGACGGCCTCGCGGTACTCGAGCGAGAAGGGGGAACGATCTCGGAACGAGGAGTCGCCACTGGCCTGGTCAACGCTTGGGGCGTGGCCGCGGCTGGAGCGCACGTCTACGTGGCGGATGGAGCCGGCGGCCTGGCCATCATCGACGCCAGTGACCCACGGGCGCCCCGTGTCGTCGGACGCGTGGAGACCGGGGGGGCCGCACAGTCTGTCTTCATCGACGGGGCCGTTGCATACGTGGCGGCAGGGGCCGCTGGGCTCGTGGTTGTCGACGTGAGAGACCCTGCTATACCGGCCGTCCTCGCCTCGGTCGATACTCCGGGTTCTGCTCTCCAAGTGGCCGTTGCCGGCGGCCGCGCCTACGTGGCCGATTGGAACGACGTGCGGGTGTTCGACGTGTCGAACCCTGCCGCCCCTAGGCTGACGGCGACAGAGCGCATCGACACGGGCGAGGCGTTCCCGCGGGTGCTCGGGGTAGGTGCGAAGGACGATGTCGCGTTCGTCGGCGAGTGGACGGGCCTCTATAGCTACCGCTTCGTGCCGGGCCGAGACGCACCCGACGTGGCCTTCTCCGAGCGCGAGCTCGAGTTCGGCACGGTGCCCTCCGGGGGCGCTGACGCCATCGCGCTGATCGTGGAGAATGAAGGCACCGCTCCTCTCGTCGCCTGGTCCATAGAGGCCCAGGGCAGCGCGTTGAGCGTTGACAGGCCACAGCTCGTGCTACCGCCGGGCGGCCGCCAAGCCGTGGAGATCACGTTTCGACCCGACTCGGCTGCGCAGATGACGGGCCGCCTGGTCGTGCGATCGGATGATCCTGATGAGCCCACGCGCTTCTTGCCGATCGTGGGCAATCGCGGCGGGCTTGGCGTCGGGGATCCTGCGCCGGAGGTCCGCGTCGAGCTGCAATCGGGCGGCGAATGGAAACTCTCGGAGCAGGCGGGCAAGACCGTCCTCCTCGCCTACTTCGCCACGTTTTGACCCGTCTGTGGTCTGGAGTTTCCAGACCTGGAGACGAGCTTCTGGCAGCCATACAAGGATCGTGGTCTCGTGATTATCGGGGTCGATCCCGGCGGACTCTTCGGGGGTGACGACGCGACGATGCTGTCCCGTTTTGCAGAGCAGACCGGTATCACGTTCCCGATCGGCTGGGATACCGATGGTACCTACCGTGACTTCCGGGTCGGCGCCGGGATCGCGCCGTTCCCCCTCGACGTCGTGGTAGGACCGGATGGCCGCATTGCCTATCTTAGCCGAGAGTACGAGCCAACAGAGCTCAAGGCCGTCGTGGAGTCGCTGGTCTCGCCATGAGGGCTCGTATTGGGCTGGCTCTCGTAATCTTCGTTGCCCATGGTTGCCAAGGCCATGGCTCTCCAAGCGAGGGGGACGCCGCCGAGCTGCCGGAGGCGTGCTTGCCCGTGCCCACGCCCATGGACTGGTCATATCCAATTGGCCCGTACGGCGACCAAGTCGGCAGCCGACTCGAGGAGTTCACCCTCGAGGACTGTGAAGGTACCCCGGTCGCGTTCGGGGACATTCTCTCGGAGGCCGAGCTCGTGCTGGTCTCGGTAGGCGCCGGTTGGTGTCAGCCTTGTATCGAGGAGAGCGCGACCCTTGAAGCCAAAGTACACGCTCCGCTCTGCGCCCGGGGCCTGCGCGTCATCCAGGTCCTTTTCCAAGATGACGAGTCGCGGCCGGCGACGAAGCTATTTTGCCGGGAATGGCGCGAGCGCTTCGGGCTGCGCTTTCCCGTGCTGGTCGACCCGCTGTTCACCATGCAGCGCTACTTCCAGGCCGCGCAGACCCCGCTCAACCTGCTCGTAGACCGAAGCGGGATCATCCGCTACCGCGCCACTGGGACTGCGCCCGCGGACCTGCCGGAGCGCATCAGCGAGCTCTTGCCACCGTGACCGAGGCGACGCTCACCGTCTACCTCTTCTTCGCGACTTGGTGCGTACCCTGTCGGCAGGAGATGCCCCTCATCGCCGGGATGGAGCGCGAGTGGACGGCGCGCGGTGTCCGCTTCGTCCTCGTGTCGCAGGATGCCCCCTCGACGCTGGCCAACGTCCCTTCGTTCCTCGGGCGTTACGGCGTCACCTCCGAGGTCGTGTACGACACGGACTCCACCCTCGCCGAACGCTACAACCCGTCGGCGGCCTTGCCGTTCGTGGCCGTCGTGGACGCCTCGGGGGCGCTGATCTGGTCGCACGCCGGATATGAACCGGGCGACGAGCAAGGCTTGGAGCAGGTCCTTCTCACGCGATCGGCAAGCGGGCTGCCTCTCCGCGGCGCGACCATGACCATCACGAGCCAGGCGATCGGGCTCGTGAGGCGCGAAGACTTCCGCGGCACGGGGGATCCGGCGCTCACGGGCGGCATCGAGCGCCTAGATCTCGTGGGCGAGAGCGGCCGGCTGCGCGCCTCGGTGCGGCTGGACGGCACGTTCTTCGACTTGCCCATGGGCACGACCGATGATGCACGGGTCGAGAAGATGTCGCTCGAGCACGGCGTGGGGCCGGTCACTGGACGTCTCGGCGACTCATATGCGGCCTTTGGCCACGGCCTCACGCTCTCCGTGCGCAAGGTGGATCCCCTCGGAGTCGACACCACCATCCGCGGCGCGCGCCTTGACGTCGCGACCGACCACTTTGCCTCCACGATGATTGGCGGGGCCTTCAACCCGCAGAACACGAACCCGATCGATCTTAGGACCTTCGACGACCCGAATGACTTTGTGGCGGGCATGGAGGTCCGCCAGCGGGTCGGGAGACTCGACGTGGGGCAGTCGGCGGTGCTAATGTCGGCGCGCGGTGCTGCGCCCGACGGCCGCGATGTGGACTACGTTGTCGCCGGTCTTTCAGCAGATGGGCGCTGGCCTGGCCTACGCTTTGGTCTCGAAGGGGTAGGGCTCTGGCGGCGAGGCCTCGTCTCGAGCGATGCCACGGAGGCCGGGCACGGGGTCTACGGAATGCTTGCCCTGGACCTTGGGCCTGTCACCTTGCTCGCGGACGGCAAGTGGTACCGCCGGCTTGCCTTGGGACGTGACTTTCCCACGCTCGCGTACCACGAGCCACCCACGCTCGAGCGTGAGGACCAAGAGCTTCCCGGCAATGCCGACGCGGTCGGGGGTCGCCTGCGGGGAGAGTGGCGGGTTGGCCAGCGCACGACAATCACGGCGAACATGCTCGGCTATCGCTTCGCGCAGGACGGCACGGATCCCATGAGAGGTGGCCTCGCGCTGCACGGGTACCTGGCTGGCGAGCAGAGGTTGGCGAATGGCGCAGCGACCGCCCTGTCGGTCGGCATGCGCGATGAGGAAGATCCGAATGGCACCCCTCTCCTGTCGCTCGTGCAGATCAATGCCGACGCCGCGACGCCCCTCGGTCCACGACTGGGCCTTACCGCCAAGTGGGACCATCGATCCGAGACGAAGACCCTGTTCTCTGGACCCCGCCGCTTCGTGCGGGGCCTGGCGGTCATCGGCTTTTCGTGGACAAGGGTGGTCACCGCGTCGGCGCTCTACGGCTACTCGACGGAAGCCGAGGCGCGGCCCGTGCATTACCCGGGCGCCGAGATAAGGTTCGAGCTGGGCCGCCACGGCGACTTGCGGCTATTCGTGGGCCGGCAGGTCGGCGGTCGGGTCTGCGTGTCGGGTGCTTGCCGTGAGGTTCCGCCGTTCGAGGGCGGGCGCCTCGAGGCGACGCTCAGGTTCTGAGGTCTCGTCGGATGTGTACCTTCCGACATGGAATGGGGCTCCTTCCGGGACGGAACGCGAGGACCGCGGTGCTCGTTGGCGTTTCGAGTAGTTACGAGCTGGCCCGCGCGATGCAGCTTCAATGCAACCGTGCGAGCGAGACGAGACGGGAGTCATGCGATGAGTCGAATTCCTATCATGGGCGCTGTCCTCATCGCGTCGTCGATTGTCCTGGGACTCGACCAGGCATGGTCCAGCGAGCTAGCCCGAGGATCCGGGTACGTCATCGAGATGATCCCACCGCAAGGCTCGCTCGCGGGCGAGGAAGCGATCCTCCAAGTTGTTCTCCACCCTTCAGAGGGACACAAGGTAAACGTAGACTTCCCTATCTCGCTCGAGCTCGTCGCTCCCGACGGTGTGGGGCTCGCCAAGCCGAAGCAGGAAAAGGGCGACGCCAAGAAGCTCGACGCCAAGGAAGCGCGATTCGAGGCTCGCTTCACCGCAGTGACGGCTGGGCGAAAGACCTTCGTCGGACTGTTCCGCTTTGCCGTGTGTACCGATAAGACCTGCGAGCCCAGGCGCGAGAAGCTGTCGTTCACCGTCGAGGTTCGGAAGTAGGTCCCGCGAAACAGAGGAGGTTCGAATGCCCAAGGTAGCGATTGTGGTCCTGGCGGACACGGAGACCCACGAAGGTCTCGGCCGAGTCGTGAACGCGCTCGAGGCAGCCAAGGAATTCAAGGAGGCCAATGACGACGTCCGGCTGATCTTCGACGGCGCGGGCACCAAGTGGCCGGGCGAGCTGGCGCGGCCGGAGCACCGGGTCCATCGGCTCTACGCCGCGGTGAGCGATAAGATCGCGGGCGTCTGTACTTTTTGTGCGGGCGCCTTCGGGATGACCGAAGCCATCACGGCCTGCGAGCTACCCCTCCTGGGCGACTATGAGGGCCATCCGAGCTTCCGGGAGCTCGTCGTCCAAGGTTACCGGGTCATCACTTTCTGAGGTCATCGTGTTGCCGGCGGTGGACGCCTGCGCTAGCGCCTCCTTCACCGCCTTTCGAACGTCCCCAAGGCAGCAGGTTCCCGACGGGTTCTTCGCCTCGCAGGCACACTTGCCCGCACGAACCTCGGCCGTGATGCGCTCGGGGATCGTGCACGCGCCCGTCGTCCGAACCTCCGCTCGCACATCAGCCCGCGTGAAGCCAAAGCAGTAGCAGAGCGGTGCCGGATCAGAGCTCTCCTTGATGCCGACCCGAACCCGGGCATCTCGCCCGTCTCATGGGAGCTGCAGCACGTCCCGGCCCTGTGCCGTTAACTCCGAAATGGAGTAGCCTGTAACATCGACATGGAGTAATCCGCGGAGCACTCGCATGACCCGACTACCCGATTCAGAAGCGACCGAGCTCGTCGCGAAGAGCTCCGCGATGCGTCGCGTTCTCGACCTGGCCGGCCGCGTCGCACCATCGGACGCGACCGTGCTTCTTTTCGGCGAGAGCGGCACCGGGAAGGAGCGGCTGGCGCGGTTCATTCATGAGCGCTCGAAGAGGCGCAAGGGGCCATTTCTCGCCATCAACTGTGGCGCGCTCCCAGAGTCCTTGCTGGAGTCCGAGCTTTTCGGCCACGTCAAAGGCGCTTTCACGGGCGCGTCGGCCGACAAGAAGGGCCTCTTCGAGGCGGCCTCCACCGGCACCTTGTTTCTCGACGAGATCGGCGAAACGTCTCTTCAGGTCCAGGTAAGGCTCCTGCGCGCGCTCCAGGAGCATAGCGTGCGGCCCGTGGGCTCCACCAAGGACGTGGACGTGGACGCGCGAATCCTCGCCGCCACCAACCGTGACCTCGAGTCCATGGTGAGCGAGCGGACCTTCAGGAAGGATCTTTTCTACCGGCTGAAGGTGGTTCCTCTCGAGCTGCCACCGCTTCGGCGCCGACGCGAGGACATCCTCCCCCTGGCGCGACAGTTCATCAGCCGCTCCTGCAAGGAGCACTCATGTGGCCCTTGTTCCTTGGGCCCCGACGTGGTCGACTTGCTCATCGCCTACGACTGGCCTGGAAACGTGCGTGAGCTCGAGAACGCGATCGAGCGCGCCGTGCTCCTCGCCGAAGGCAAGCCGAGGATTGAGCCGGGCGATCTGCCGCCCGAGATACGCGGCCAGCCGCCTTCCGCGCGCGCCTCGGTGCCGGATCGGATCTTGACGCTCGAGGAGGTCGAGCGGCAGCACATCCTTGCGACCCTCGACCGGCTGGGTGGCCATCGCACCGAGACCGCCACGGCACTCGGTATCGGCGAGAACACCCTGTGGCGAAAGCTGAAGAGCTACGGCATGGTCAAGGCACGGCGAAGAGCGGGCGCTCCAGCAGCCACCGATAAAAAGAGAGCGGTGGAGCACGGTGGCGATGATCGGCGACGTCATTGAACTTGGTACGAACCTTGCTGCCCGGCCAGAGAGGAATGCGTCTCAGCTTCAACAAGGCATTCCCCTTTCTTGGCATCCGGGGAAAGCTCCTGATTGCTTTTGTCGGCCTCGCCGTGATCCCGCTCGCGACCCAGGCTACTTGCGGGCTTCGGGCTTCTAACCAAGCTCTCGCGCGAACGAACGCCGAGCACCTGCGCCTCCAGCTCCTCTCCAATATTGGACACCTGGAGAGCTATCTCGCCCTTCTCGAGGCCAACGCAGAGATGCTCGCGCGCTGGGTCGAGGAATCAGGCGCGTTCGACGGTGACGACATCGACTCGACGGGCAGAACCATGGTGGAGCGTCTCTTCTATCACTTCGCCCGAATGCGCCCCGACTACTACCAGATCCGCCTGCTCTGCTCGCGGGGTCGCGAGCAGGTGCGCATCAATCGCCACGGAGATGGGCGTCACGGGCTGGGGCTCGAAATCGTTGCCGAGGATCAGCTCCAGAACAAGTCCGACCGCTACTACTTCCGGGACGCGATGGCTGACTCGTCGGGGAGGGCCTACTTTTCGCCCCTCGACTTGAACGTGGAACGGGGCGAAGTCGAAGTGCCAGAACAGCTCGTGCTTCGGGTGGCGCACAAGACCCGCGACCCTCGCGGGGTGGAGCGCGGCCTCGTCGTCCTGAACGTGTTCGCACGAGAGATCCTCGACCGCCTCAAAGTGCTCCGGCCAGACCCACGCGCCGAGGTCCTCTTCATCGGCGACGAGGGTCGCTTCGTCCGTGAGGATTGCGCCAGCGGGCGTTGTGCCTACAAGTTCGGCCGCATCCAAGAGCACCCCACAGCCGTGAGTCCAGAGATCGCCCGTTCGATCCTTCGCGGGGAAACAGGGGTCATGGTGGAGGGCCCCCAGCACTTCGTCTCGTACGCCCCCATGCGGGCCGGTGGTCCTGGTCGGGAGTCCCGCTGGCGCCTCGCCATCATCTATCCGAAAGAGAGGGTGCTCGGCCCTGTCCAGCGGATGCGCGCCGCCGCGACGTCGTTCACTCTCGGCGTCGTCGTCGTGGCCCTCGCGCTCGCCGTCCTCGCCACCCGGACCCTCACGCGGCCCATCAAGGACATCCTCCGCTTCGTCCAGGGCATTTCCGTCGGTGACTTCCAGCGAAAGCTCAAGGTCGCGACGCGCGACGAGATCGAGCTCTTAGCCGACGGCGTGCGAAGCATGGCCCAAGCCCTCGACGAGGCGCAGCGCCGCATGATTCGCTGGAACGAAGAGCTTAAGGCCGAAGTGGCGAGCAAGGTGAACGAAATCGAGACCCTGCTCGAGACCAAGCACGCCATGGAAAGGCAGCTCCGCCAGGCCGATCGGCTGTCGTCGCTGGGGATGCTGTCGGCGTCGCTCGCCCATGAAATCGGCAACCCCTTGGCAGGGATCAAGACGGTCATCCAGGTTCACTTGCGCGCCCCGGGCGTATCGCCAGGAACTCGCGAGGCCCTAGAGCTCGTCTTGGCCGAGGTCGATAGGCTGGCGCAGATCCTCGAGCGTGTCACCGGCTTCGTTCGTCCCGTGCGAGACAGGCCGGTCCAGGTCGCCTTGGGGGACGTGTTCCGCCGCATCGTGTTCCTCCTCGAGCGGCAGGCGCGCAAGCAGGAGGTGGCGCTCGTCCTCGAGGGGGACGGCGTCGACTACCCCATCGTCGCCGAGGCGCAGAAGCTTGAGCAGGTCGTCCTCAACTTGGTCGTGAACTCGCTTCAGGCCATGACCGAGCGTGGAAACGTCCGCATTGGCGCTTGGCGAACACCCGGCGGGTTGGAGATCGTCGTGTCGGATACAGGGCCCGGCATCCCCGAGGCGAGCCGCGACAAGGTCTTCGAGCCGTTCTACACCACCAAGGCCGGCGGCACCGGGCTCGGCCTGTCTATCGTGCAGCAGATCGTGACGGAGATGCGCGGCACGGTGCGCCTCGAGTTCCCGGATTCCGGCGGAACCCGCGTGCGCATTGACCTGCCGAGCGTGTCCCAGGGCGAAGGCCCTCGCCCGCTGGAGGAGACCACATGACGTCCCCGAGGACCGTCCTCATCGTCGAAGACGACGCGGTCATGCGCACCACGCTGGCCAAGCACCTGGGCTCGTCCCACCGCGTCCTCGTCGGTGCCACGTGCAGCGAAGCGCGCGCCCTCCACGCCGAGAACCGAGTCGACCTGGTGATCCTCGACCTTCATCTCCCCGACGGAGACGGGCTGGCGCTCGTGGAGCAGTTCCGTCGTGACGACGAGTCGGAGGTCGTGGTGGTCACGGCCTACCCCAAGATCCAGTCCGCCGTGCGCGCGCTCAAGGCGGGCGCCCTCGATTACATCAACAAGCCATTCGACCTGGACGAGTTCGACCTGGTGGTGCAAAAGGCCCTCGAGCACAGGCGGCTTCGCGACGAAGTCGTGGCGCTGCGCCGTGAGCGGCCATCCATGGGTGGCGTGGAACGGATCCTCGGCCACGCGCCTGCCATCGCCCGCGTGCGCCAAGAAATCCGCCAGGTGGCCGCCACCCCCGACACCACGGTGCTTGTTCTCGGGGAAAGCGGCGTGGGCAAGGACCTCATTGGTGAGGCCGTCCACCAGGAGAGCGCGCGCCGCAAGGGATCGTTCGTTCGCGTGAACGCCTCGTCGATCCCGGCGACGATGATCGAGGCGGAGCTATTTGGACACGAGCGCGGCGCGTTCACGGACGCCAAGTCCTCCAGGCGGGGCCTCTTGGAAATCGCCGACGCCGGCACGCTCTTTCTCGACGAAATCGGCGACCTCCCCCTCGAGCTCCAGCCCAAGCTCCTCCAGGTGCTCGAGACGCGCCGCTTCCGCCGCGTGGGCGGAAATCGCGAGCTGGAGGTGAACGTGCGCTTCGTCGCTGCCACGAACCGTGACCTCGAAGGGATGGTGCGCGAAGGCAGGTTTCGGGGAGATCTCCTGTACCGCCTCAACGTCTTTCCGATCCTGGTACCTCCGCTTCGCGAGCGGCGTGAGGACGTGGTGTTCTTGGCGCGGCATTTTCTGGATGATGCGTCCCGCCGCCTCGGAAAAGCGCTCAAGGGCTTCTCGCCGTCCGCCCTCGCCCGGATGGATGCGTACAAGTGGCCCGGCAACGTGAGGGAGCTCAGAAACGTCGTCGAGCGAGCCGTGATCCTGGCGCGCGATGAGGTCGTTAACGTGCACGACCTCCCGGCGTGGGAGCAGCCGACCAGCACGCCAACCCCGTGTCCCGACGGGTGCGTGGCATTTCCAGGCGACCTCTCCGCGCTACCCCGCCTCGAGGACGTCGAGCGGCGCTACATCCTCTGCGTCTACCGACAGGCGGGAAACAACAAGACGCGAGCCGCGCAGGTCCTCGGCCTCTCGAGAGTGACCCTGCGGGAAAAGCTGAGGCAGTACGGGATCGCCGACGAGGGTGGATCGAATTCGACCACCTAGGCTGGTCAGTTTCCTTGCAGGGCTCTCCGCATCCGTTGCACGCCTTCCGCTCATCAACGCAAGTTCTGCGGGTTCTGGCTGCCGAACCCATCGCAAATGCGAAGCGCGCTCGACCGGACCTCTGACACGCCCCGGTCAGGTTCTTTGCACCCCCGGCTGTCTCGTCCGACCGATCGCCAAATTAATCTGTGATTGCATCCACTTGCGCACGGGCACGCTTTCTGCTTTTGGGGCCCCGTAGGTAACCCTAGGAGGAGTCACCCATGCGTCACTGTCCGACCGCCCTCGCGCTCGCCGCGTCGTTTCTCATGCCGACCGGTAGGGCGCTTGCCGACTCACCCGCACCGAAGATTTCTCCACAAGCCGACCTGCGCCTGCGCTACGAAGGCAACTTCTCCCAACCTGGCGCCGAGGACTTCCATCGCGGCCGAATGCGCCTGCGCCTGGGCGCGAAGCTGGACCTTCGGGACTGGCTGTCCGCCTCTGCGCGCCTGCGCACGGGCAACCCGGATGATCCGAACAACCCGCACGTGGATCTCACTTCGAACTTTGACTCGTTCACCCTGGCCTTCGATACCGCCTACCTCCAGGTCACGAGCCCCGTCGGCGTGGAGGCGGTGGCGGGCAAGTTCACGCACGTAGCCAAGTCGAGGGAGGTTCTCTGGGACGCCGACATCAATCCCACCGGGGTCGCGGCGGCGTACAAGAGCAAGAGCGTCGGGGTGCTCGCGAGTGCGCGCCCCAGCGCGTTCTTCTACGTCATCAACAACCCGTCAACAGGAAAGGCCGCGACCGCTCTTGGCGGGCAGGTCCTAGGCAAGTTTTCGCTCGGCGACGCCACCCTCGAGCTCGCCTCGGGTGCCCTGGTGCTGCAAAGCCCCGAGTCCCTTGCCAACGAGAGCCCAGGCAACCGCCGCTCACCAAAGCTCGGCACGGACGGAAAGCCCGTGGCGGGCGAGTTCGTGGGGTTCGAGTCCGACTACCGAATCGTCGACACGCTTGTCGACGTGGGGTTCAAGCTGGCCGGCGTTCCGGTGGTGCTTGGCGGCGACTTCTTCGTGAACCTAGGTGCCGCGGACAACGATTGGGGCGTGCAGGCGGGTGTCGACCTCGGGACGCTCAAGGCTCAAGGCGACTGGCAGCTCCGTTACTACTACAGCGACGTCCGGCAAGACGCCGTCCTGTCCGCCCTCGCGCAGGACGACTACAGGCTCGCAACGAATTACACCGGACACGAAGCCCACGCCGGCCTGGTGGTCATCCCAGGGCTCAACCTCATTGGAAGGGCGTACGTCTTCAAGTCGCGCGCCGGCGACAACACCGCCACTGCCGATATCAACGAAGGCCAGTGGCAGGCACGCGCGCGCATCGACCTGGAAGCGAGGTACTAGCATGAGAAACCTGCGCTCGATCATCGCCGGCTCGGCGCTCGTCGCGGTCACCGCCGCCATGTGGGTTGCCCGCGCGGCACCTTCGGCCACCGCAAGGGCCAGCGCGCCTTCGGAGCGCACGAGCGCCCCCAGGCCGCTCGCGCCGCTCGACCCACCGTCGGCACCTGCGGACAACCCGACCACGCCAGAAAAGGTGGAGCTCGGCAAGCTGCTCTTTTTCGACGGGCGCCTGAGCGGCGACACCACCACCCCGTGCTCGGGCTGCCACCAGCCCAAGTTGGGCTGGGGCGACGGCATGGATCTCAGCCACGGCTATCCGGGCACCCACCACTGGCGGAACTCCCAGACCGTCATCAACTCGGCGTACTACGCCAAGCTCTTCTGGGCAGGCGAGTCCACGAGCCTCGAGAAGCAGGCCGAGGCCGCGGCCACCGGAAATGTCGCGGGGAACGGCGCCATCGACCTCATGGAAGAACGGCTCAGGCAAGTGCCCGAGTACGTGGATCGGTTCCGGAAGGTCTTTGGGACCGAGCGGCCGGAGATTGGTGACGCGTGGCGGGCCATCGCCGCGTACGAGCGCACCCTAATCCAGACAGGCACCCCGCTCGACCGCTTTCTCCGCGGCGACGCCAGCGCGCTCGGCCCCGAGGCGAAGCGCGGAAAGGCCCTGTTCGAGGGAAAGGCACGCTGCATCCAGTGCCACGACGGCCCCCTCACCTCGGACGAGAAGTACCACAACATTGGCCTGCCCCCGAGCCCGACCTACGAGACGAGCCCGCTCGTCACGATTACCTTTCGATTCCAGAATTACTCGCGCGGCGTGCCCGAGGAGGTCTACCGCAAGAGCAAGCTCGACCTAGGCCTCTACTACACGACGGCCCGCGATGAGGACATGGCCAAGTTCCGCACGCCGTCGCTCAGGTACCTCAAGTACACCGCCCCCTACATGCACAACGGCGTGTTCAAGACGCTGGAGGAAGTCGTCGCGTTCTACAACCGCGGTGGCGATCCAGATCCGGTCAAGACCTACTTCGGACACGCCACCAAGAGCCCGCTCATTCGGCCGCTTGGGCTTTCCAAGCAAGAGCAGGCCGACCTGGTCGCGTTCCTCCTCGGCATGAGCGGCGACGAGATCGTCGTGGATCAACCCAAGCTTCCGCCCTACGGCGCGGAGAAATGAGGCAGTCCATGCAGTCACAAAGCTCCAAGAAGGACGGGTTTTGCGTGGGCCGGCGGGCGTTCCTCCTCGGCGCGGGCGCGACCGTCACCGCGCTGATGCTGCCCCTCGGCGGGCGCATGTGCCGCGTCAGCGCGGCCACCAAGGCCTATCCCAGGAAGGTCGTGGGCAAGTTGAGCGCGCTCAAGGTTGGCGAGCCGCAGCCTTTCCTCTATCCCATTGACGACCCGGTCTATTGCAATTCGCTCCTCGTAAAGCTTGGGGTCCCTGCTGGCGGCGGAGTTGGGCCCCAGGGCGACGTGGTTGGCTTCAATACCCTGTGCCCGCACTGGGGTGGCCTGCTCGCCGCGAGCTACAAGCAGGAGCACCAGGTGCTCGGCCCGTGCCCGACGCACCTTAGCACCTTCGATCTCACGCGGCACGGCATGGTGGTGGCCGGTCACTCGACAGAGAGCCTGCCCCAGGTCCTCCTCGAGGCCCAGGGGGACGAGATCGTCGCCGTCGGCGTGCTCGGCCTCATCTTCGGCCACGCCGAAAATCCAGGAGGCGCATGATGTCCAAAGGTCCTTTCTTCGTACCCGGCGACTCGGTGCCCATCCCGCCCAAGGACGCCGAAGTGTTCACGACGGCCTGCGACTACTGCATCGTGGCCTGCGGCTACAAGGTCTATCGGTGGCCCGTCGGCAAGGACGGCACGCCCGAGGACAACGCCTACGGACGGAAGTACCCGTTCGCGGTGGACAAGGGCGGATGGGTGAGCCCCAACCAGCACAACGTCGTCGAGGCGAGCGGCCAGAAGCTCAACGTCGTCGTGGTCCCGGACGCGGATAGCACGGTCGTCAACGTCGGAGGCAACCACAGCATCCGGGGCGGCTGCCTGGCCATGAAGTGCTACAACCCCGAGAGCCCCACCGCGGACAGGCTCAAGGTCCCGATGCTGCGCGTCGGGGGCAAGCTCGAGCGCATCTCCTGGGACGACGCCTTCGCGATCTTCGCCGAGGTCTCCCATCACGTCATTGCAGAGCACGGAGCCCACGCGTGGGCCATGAAGCGCCACTCGTACCAGTTCTTCGAGAACACCTACGCTGAATCGAAGCTGGCGCTCGTCTCCATTGGAACCCCCGCGTACGCGGATCACGACAACCCGTCCTTGGCCCCACCGGTCGCAGGCCTCGAGGACAGCGGGTTCGAGCCCTTCGCCCCGAGCTACGAGGACTATTACCTCGCCGACACCCTGTTCATTAGCGGCACGGATCCGTTCGAGACCAAGACCGTCCTCTTCACCTCGTGGATCATGCGGGCGGTTGCCGAGCACCGGCAGAAGCTCATCTACGTGAACCCGCGCAAGACCACCGGCGCGGCGTTCGCCGAGGCCAACGGTGGGCTGTACCTGCCCATCACCCCGGGCACCGATACCATCCTCCACTTGGCCTTGGCGCGGATCATCCTCGAGAACGGATGGGAAGATTCGGACTGGATCAAGGCCCACGTGGGCAACCTGTGGGAGTCGAACTCGGGATTTGGGCGCGGCACCCGAAACACCGACTGGCAGTGGCGCACGACCTGGGACACCCTGCAGACCAAGGGCTTTGACGACTACAAGGCGTGGGTCCTTGCGCAAAAGGAGTCGGCCTTAGACACTGCCGCCTCGGCCACGGGCCTCGACCCCGACGACATCCGTCGCTGCGCCGAAATGCTCGCCAAGCCGGCTCTCGGCGGCAAGAGGACCAAGACCTCCTTCGCGATCGAGAAAGGGCTGTACTGGTCCAACAACTACTTGAACACCGCGTCGGTCGCCGGGCTCGCCATCCTGTGCGGCGCCGGCAATCGACCTGGCCAGATCGTCGGGCGCATGGGGGGCCACCAGCGGGGCGGCATGAGCGCCGGCTCCTACCCCGTCGAGCGTAGCCCCGAGAAGTACGCGGGCCGAAGGCGGAAGACGCTGGATCTCGACCGGTGGACCGAGGCTGGGCACGTCCGCTTCGCCTACATCATCGGCACCACGTGGATCCAGGCCATGGCCGGAAGTGGCGGGCTTGCAACCAAGCTCAGGTCGCAGGTCCGCGAGAATCCCAACCAGGTCAAGTCGAAAGACCGCAACGCGGCCATCGCCGCCCTCAAGGCGCGGGTCGACTCAGGCGGGATGGTCCTCGTGCACCAGGACATCTACCCGCGTGAGCCCATCGGCACCGAGCTCGCAGACCTGGTGCTGCCGGCGGCAACCTGGGGCGAAGACGACTTCACCCGCTGCAACGGGGAGCGCCGGCTGCGCCTGTACTCCAAGTTCTACGACCCGCCAGGTGAGGCCAAGCCCGATTGGTGGATTGTCGGCCAAATTGGCAAGCGCATGGGCTTCGACGGGTATGGGTGGGAGACCTCCAACCAGGTGTTCGAGGAGTCGGGCCGCTTCAGCCGCGGCGGCGTGCTCGACTATTACCCGGTGGTTTGGCTCGCCAAGAAGCAGGGGAAAAAAGCCCATGAGCTCCTTCGCGGGTACGGCACGACGGGTATCCAGACGCCGATCCGCGTGGAGGGGGGAAAGCTCGTGGGCACCAAGCGGCTCCACGACTCGACCCTCAAGCTGCCGGTGAGCGGTCCCGAGGGCCCCACGGTGTGGACCAAGAAGCTCACTGAATTCGGCACCCACAGCGGGAAGGTGCTGCTCCTCAAGAGCCCCTGGTCGCTGTTCGCCGACTTCTATGACTGGTACAAGCCTCGGGATGGCGAGATGTGGATCACCAACGGCCGCATCAATGAGGTGTGGCAGTCGATGTTCGACGACTCGCTCCGTCGCGATTACATCAAGCAGCGGTTCCCGGAGAACTTCATCGAGATCAACCCCGACGACGCCGCCCGGCTCGGGATTGAGAGCGGCGACCAGGTGAAGGTCAGTTGTGACCGTGTCCCCGTGCAGACGGGCGGGTTCGTGGGCGTCAAGTCGAAGGATCTCTCGTTCACCGAGCTCATGAAGAACGGGCACATTCGCCTGGATCGCGCGGAAGTCGACGCGGTGGCCGTGGTGATGCCGGTGCCCCGCAAGGGCGTGGCGTTCATGTACTTCCTCGATCCGCGCGCGGCGGCGAACTCGCTCACGCCGCGTGTCCCCGACCCGATGACCGACAACTACCGCTTCAAGCTCGGGGTGGGACGCATCACCAAGATCGGCGAGTCGCCCCATAAACACTCCTTCGCCCAAATGACCTTCAAGTCGAGGGAAATCATATGAGGACTAGAGCGAACTCCGCGAGCGCTGCCGCGCTCCTCGCGATGGCGGCCGCCACGCTTGGCGGCTGCGGCAAGGAGACCAACCAGAGCACGACGCAGCCCAAGGTCGACATCGTGCCGATTGGCCCCCTGCCCAAGCTCGACCCACAAGACCCCAAGGTGGTCGAGCTGGGCAAGATGCTCTTCTTTGACGGCCGCCTTTCCGGCGATGGCGCCATCTCGTGCGCCACTTGCCACAATCCAGCCAAGGGCTGGGGCGACGGGATGCCCCTCTCGGCCGGCTACCCGGGCGCGCTGTATTTCCGCAACGCCAAGACGATCCTCAACTCGGCCCACGCGTCCACGTTCTACTGGGACGGACGCCTCGATGCGGGAGATCCCGACACCCAGGTCCGCGACAGCCTCACAGAAGGGCATTTCATGAACATGGACGGCCGTCTCATGTTGGAGCGGCTCAAGCAGATCCCCGACTATGCGCAGAGGTTCAAGGAAGCCATGGGCGGGGAGCCGTCGTTCGGTCGCACCCTCAAGGCAATCGCTGCCTTCGAGAAGACGATCGGTTCTGCTGGCGTCCCATTTGACGAGGGGAAGCTCACGCCGACTGCGCAGCGTGGCAAGGCTCTTTTCGAGGGCAAGGCCGGCTGCATCCAGTGCCACCATGGCGCGTATTTCTCCGACGGCAGGCCCCACCGGCTTGGGCTGCCGCCGAGCCCAGAGCTCGCCAAGGATCCGCTGCGCGCGATTACCCTCCGCTCGTTCGCCAAGTTCATGGGCACCCCCAGCTTCGAGACCCTTCGCGAGGATCCGGGCTATTTCGTGGTCTCAAAGTCCCCCAAGGACCGCGGCAAGTTCGTGACACCGACCCTCCGGGAGCTCGTCCACACGGCGCCTTACATGCATGACGGGTCCATGGCCACGCTGGAGGACGTAGTCGCCTTCTACAACAAGGGCGGCGGCGACCTTCCAGACAAGGATCCGTTGCTCCGACCTCTTAGTCTTTCGGGCGCCGAGAGCAAGGACCTCGTCGAGTTCCTAAAGAGCCTGAGCGGGGCTCCGGTGATGGTCGAGAAGCCAGCGCTCCCTGCGTATGAAGTGTCCCAGAACTGGTGGAAAACGCCCAACTGACAGGAGAAGCCATGCCTATAAGCAAGATGAACCATCGAAGGACCACCCCGCTCCTGCTCGTGGTCGCGGCGCTCCTTCTGAGCTCTTGGGGCTGCTCGAGCGAGAAGGGCCAGCCCGTCACGCCGGTGGGGGCAGCACAGCCTGTGACAATTGTCGGTGAGAACTACTGCCTAGGCTGTGCCCTCAAGAAGGAGCAGGGCGCAGCGGCGCAGTGCAGCGTGTACGGTCACCGCCACGCGCTCAAGGTGGAGTCGGCGACGGGCCCAGGCGGTAGCGCTCTTCCCGAGCTCCAAGGCGCGACCGTCCATTACCTAGAAAACGACGCGAGCGCGTCGTTGGTCAAGGGGGATGAGCTCCACGGGAAGAAGGTGGAGATCAAGGGCAAGCTCTTTGCCCGCGAAAAGACGCTGGAGGTCCACGAAGTGCGTGGGCTTTAGGGAAGGAGCTCCAAGATGCATGCGGTAATTAGAAGTAGCGCGAGCCCTCTCGTAGGCGCCGCCCTGATCCTGCAACTTTTCGCCTGCTCTGCGAAATTGGAGACGGAGAAGCCACCGGCCGCGACGCCCAATCCCATGGCTGATCCCGCGCCCTTGGCGCCAGCCCACCCAGCCGCGGGCACGCCGGAAGCCACGCCGAAAAAAGCGGCCGGCGAGGCAATGCCCGCCAATGCCACGGTGGCGGTAGGTGCGGGGCCCGCTGGCCAAGTCTCTGGGCGACTCGTGAGCAAGGGCAACAAGTTCCTCGCCGACTCGGTGGTGTACATCGAAGAGGTGAAGGGGAAGTTCCGAGCGCCGACTGGGCCATCGGTGATTGACCAGAAAGGCAGCACGTTCATTCCACGCGTCCTTCCGGTGCTCAAGGGCACGCGCGTCGTGTTCGACAACGGCGATGCCATTGACCACAACGTGTATTCCCCGGACAACGAGAAGTTCGACCTTGGGATTTGGAAGTCAGGCGGCAAGTCGAGGGTGTTTCGCCAACTCGGGGTGTACACGAACCTCTGCAAGCTCCACCCTACGATGATTAGCTACATTCTGGTCCTCCAGAACCCGTATTACGCGGTAACCGACGCGGACGGGGCATTCTCCATTAAGGACGTCCCGCCCGGCACGTACAAGCTTCGGGCTTGGAACGAACGCCTGACCGCAGAGGTCGTAGACCTGACCATCGAGAAGGGGCAATCGATCGAGGTCGTGCTGCCCCTGAGGAGGTGAGCGAGCCATGCCCGGGTTCATGAGAGCGGCGGTGCTCACGTGCGGCGTCCTCGGAGCGGCCGCGGCGACGGTGATGCTGGTCGGTCGGGCGGAGCACTCCTCGGCCCAGGTCGCCCCCGCGGAAGACCGCAAGCCAAGCGGCAGCGGCGCCGCTAACGATAAGCCGCGATCCCTGGCGCGAGGCGAATCGGTGTTCCGCGATAGAGGTTGCGTGGCGTGTCATGGAGCCGACGGGCGTGGCGGTATCCCCAATCCCAATTACCTCAAGGAAACGACGCCACGGCTCGATCTAATGGCCGAACGGCTGATGCTTTTCGAAGAAGAGGACGCCAAGAAGGCCATTGACCTGATCCTGTCGGGCGCGGACCTAAGCGACCTGAGTAGAGATCCTCCCTTCGTGAAGCACGTGGCGTTTTCGGCGCAGCTCCAGGCCGTCCAAGAAGTCATCCGCAATGGAAGCCCGGCCGGCAAGAAGGACCCACGTGGCCCAGAGCCCCTCGCCATGCCCAAGTGGGGCGAGATACTCAGCGAGGACGAGATCCGTTCGGTAATCGCCTATCTCGTCTCGCGCTATCCATGGGAGCGCCCGTGATTCCGTAACCCACTGCAATTCGCTGCTTGCCATGAATTGGGTTCAAGCGGCGTGCAGGACGTCGCTTGGTCCGGGTGAGGCGGCACAGCGTCGACGACTCCGGTTCTCGGGCCCGGGTGTGGGTCATGAGCGGGTACGACGGCACCGCCTGGGTCTACGACCCGTCGAACAGCCCGCGACCGGCGGGCACCATCTCCCACGACAAGACCTATCGGGTGCGCTACTACACCCAGCTCCAGAGCCCGTTGCAGATAGGCGTGCAGGTCTCCGCCGACGGCAACACGCAACGGACCGCGACGGGCGGCGACGTGCACGTCGACGCGAGCGCGCGGTACGAAAGGATCGTCGACGTGGTCGACCAATCGACCGGCCTCCCGATCGCCGGCTGGATGGTCTGCTCGGCGAGCGGCACGAGCTACTGATCCGGGCTCAAGAAGACCGCGCGGGTCCGGATCGCAAGGCCAAGCCCATTGCCACGCGAGCGTCTGGCCGAGATCCTTGCGGTTCGCGAGCTGTAACACAGGTGGAATGAGAAGTGGTAGCCTTGGAGTCGGATCGATTTCCTCGGACGTTGTGAGACGCGATCTTAGGGGGGTCTCATCTGAGCGTATCTCTCACTACCCACGGGACGCGCACGCATGAAAGGAATTAGATGCACCAATGCGTGAAATGCGAGAGGAACGAGCCGACACCGACATCGCAGCCGCTGACGATTTGACGATGGTGGCGAACGAGCGCCCTAATGAGACCGCCACCCGCGCGCCTCTTGATGTTGACCGTGGGATCATCGGTAGAGAAATTGACCAGCGATACGAAATCAAGGCAATGCTGGGTCAAGGAAGCGTGGGTGCGGTCCTTCACGTACGCGACACGAAACCGGAAACGGACCTGGAACCCGGCAGCCGCAGGCGCAGTTGCGATGACGAGTATGCGCTTAAGGTCTGCCTGCCCCAACTTGCTGAACCGGATGGCGCGTCCCACAGGTACGCTCAAATCCGAGAAGGGGTGCGATTTGTTCGTGAGTTTCGCGTGGGACAGCGAAAGCTGTCGTTGAACGACAGGGTTATCAAGACCTATCGGTTCGGCTGTCACTCCTCCAACTCATCCGACAACGCCGCGCTTGCCAATGCCTTGGTTGGTCTTGCTGGCAAAGCCGCCAATCAGGAACACCTGTCATTCCACTACTTCACCATGGATCTCGCCAGAGACGGCAGCCTGCCGCGGTTTTCTGACGCGCAACCGCCCCTCATGGTGATCGCTCTCGCCATGGAGCTACTCACCGCTCTGGACGAGATCCATGCGCGCAACGTCGTGCACCGTGACGTGAAACACGCCAATCTCCTTCTCGCGAGCTCGTGGACTGCTGTGCGGGAGGCATTGGCAAAGCACCAAGGCGATGGGGCCATCCACTTTCCCAGGGTCATGCTCGCCGACTTCGGTATCGCCAAGCACGGGGCCATGCGTGACGAGAACCCCATTGGACGAGTGCTTGGGACACCGGCATACCTGCCGCCCGAGGCCCTTACGATGGGTAACTTGGACCCGCGTGCCGACTTGTACGCCGCGGGTGTCATCGTCTACTCGTTGGCGACTGGCTGCCATCCAGTGCTAGCAGCCGGCGGTAGTATTGAGGAGGTTCTTCGGGGTCACCTGTTTCAACTGCGGCCGGTTCGAGACTTCTCGCCGCAATTCCCGGCCGAGCTCGATTCGGCAATCATGCGATTGCTCGAGCCTGACCCGACACGGCGTACCGCAACGGCGGCGCTCGCCTACGACAGCTTTTCGGACTGGTGGTACAAGGAGGCGCGGCCCCTCCTTCTGCCCGAGCAGAAAGAGCTGCAGGGACGACCGTACTTGTGCACGCCACTATTCATCGGCCGTGAGGAACCGTTGCGCCAGGCGCGGGTGTTTCTGGAGGAAACCCTGAACTACACAGTGCCCGCCGAGTTGGCTGCCGATGAGATACCTCCAAGTCTCCTGGCGTCCGCCGCCACGCATCTGCCACCGTCGGTCATGACGCTTAGCGGTTCACCTGGGATCGGCAAGTCCCGCCTACTGTCGGAGATCTCACGCTTGGCTATAAGAATGCGTGCCGTGGTCCTGCAAGGGCATTGCGTGAGCGGTCATGGGCAAGCACTCGAGAGTCTAAGGCCTGCGCTCGATTCGCTCAAGGAACGCGCCGAGAAACTATGGAGGGGAAATGAGCTCTCGTCGACCGTACCTGCGCTTGGCAGCGGAGGTGTCCACCATCGAGGCCGATTGTCTCGCCTCGAGCACATCCCTGCCGAAAAAGATGTGGCATTCGCGATTGTTGGCCGCGAGGCGAGGAACGCAGAAGAAGCGCAACGCAAGGCGTCGGCGCAACGTCGCCTCTGGATGGCACAAGCAATGGCTCGGCTGTTGCGGCTTGCTCGTCACGTTCCCGTAGTCATCATTCAGGAAGACAGCCAATGGTCAGATGAGTCGTCAACCGCAACGCTCGAATACCTGATGCAAGGCGTCGCTCTCGCTCGCGCTGTGGGGCACCCTGCGCGGGTGGCCATTATTCTTGCCCACCGTCCAAGAGAGGACGGCAATGCTGTAGGACGTTTCGAGCAAGTGCTGCGCCGTCAAGGTGAGCTCGAAAGGTCGGCAGTGCGCATTGAGCTGTCTGGCTTGTCAAGCAACGAGGCAACCGAGCTCGCTTCTTCGTTGCTGCAGACGAAGCCGCGGGGTGATCTTCGCGAGCTGTGTGAAGCTCTCTTTGGCAATGAACGAGAAGTGCGCCCCCTTTTCTTGGAGCAGACTTTCCGTTTCTTGCTTGACGATGGATTCCTCACGCAAGACATGTTTGAGTCCAGGCCCGATGGAAGCAGGCGTTGGTCGGGACAATGGAATCTAATGGGCAATACGGCCCAGCTTGAAGCGCGCCCGGCCAGCATCCATGAAGCTATTGGCCGCAATATCGAACAGCTGTCTTACGGCACAACAAGGATCTTGCCATTCGCTGCCGCGGAAGGCCGCGAATTCGCCGTCGATATCGTCGCCCGCGCCGCCGGCTATGAACCGATGGAGGCCCTTGACTTCCTAGATGAAGCGGCAAGCGCCGGCGTCCTGGGTGACGCAGAGGCTCTCACGCTGGTCGAGAGCGTTCAGCGCATGGACAGCCGGCGCTTCACCTTTTTCCATGACCGCTATCATGAAGCCATCTACCGCGGCTTGCCTTACGAGATGCGCAAGGAATGCCACGCCAAGCTTGCCGATACCATTGTTGCGTTACGAGGCGAAACCCCACAGGTGGCGGAGTCCTTGAGCCGCCATTTTGAGCAGAGCGGGCAGCATGAAAAGGCCTATCACCAAGCTCGCGTGGCCGCCGAACAAGCGCAGGGTCAGCATGCCTTCGATCACGCCGCTGATCTCTACCGCCAAGCCATCGCCCTGGCATCGCGAGCCAACATCAGGCTGGAAAGCAGTGTTCACGAGTCCTATGCGCGAGCGGCTGTCTCGGCAGGATTGTATCAAGTGGCGACCGAGCAGCTGACGCTCCGGCAGCAGGATATGAGCTTGTCGACTTTTGAACGTTGGGATGCGGCGCTGCGCCTGGCGGAGCTTAGATACCGGCAGCAGGACTACGGGAATGCCGTGGCACCCCTTGAGCAGCTGCTTGCGACAATGGGCCAAAAGGTTGCAAAGAGCCCTGGCCGGCGCAAGCTCGCGTCGGTCCGCAACATGGTATCGGTGTTCGCCTGTGGTCTGTGGCCGCGCCAGGTCAACATGCGTCCTGCTGCAGACCCAGAGACCGCCAAGATCCGTGCGCGTGCCTGGCACGCGCTGGCTGAGTGCTGCATTTTTGTCGACGTGAATGACGCCATATTCGCGGCTTCTACCGGTGGTCGGCTGGCAGTCACAGGAGGCCTACATGCCTTCTCCGCGCCGGTACTTGCCATGTGGGCTTACCTGTTCGGCAGCGGTGGACCGCACCGGCTCTCACGTAGCTACTCGCAACTTGCTGAGAGGCTTCTTGAGCCGCATGCTGGTTCAGCAGGCAGCGCGGCGCGCGTTCCAGACGATTCCGCCCAGGCGCTCGCACACCTGACCCTCCTTGGCGGCCGCATGTACCGCGGCGAGCTCGGCGGAAAGGGGCTGGAGGCCACCCTTCACGATGTCCGAGCAGGGATCGCGGCTGCCAAGAGAAGCGGGGATCCCCAACGGCTGTGGATGATGTTGATCTTGAGCGCCGGAGTACATGCCCACACTGGGCACCTTGAGAGCTACCGGTTAATCATTGAGGACATGATTGCCAATGCTCAGGCCAGCCGCCTCTTTCAGGCCGCCCGCCTTACGCAATTGGCGCTTGATGGGTGGCTAGCCCACTGCAGGGGTGCTGACGCTGTGGCTAGCATGGCTTTCACCAGCTACGCTGACCGGGCCGGCGAGGCCGGGTCCCGATTTGAAAACCTTGTGGGCCAGGCGTTTAGTCATTGGTGTGCCCTTCTATCCGGGGCAGAGGGGCCTTCTATCCCGAGCGTGGCACAGCGAGCTCAAGCAGTTATTGGCCAGTGGCTCAAGGGTAAATTCGCCGGTCCAAACGATTGGCCGCTATCGCAGTGCCTCGCCACGCTAGCCCTTTGCGCACGCTATCAATCGAGCCCCAATCATGACCTGCGCAACCTGGAGAGGCTCCGTCGTACCTGTCGGAAGGCTTGCGTCGCCAACCGCATTGAAACTCCTTTGTATCTCGCTGCAGGTGCTGCACTGGATCTGCTTGCAGGATCCCCTGATAAGGCCAACCACGGCTTTTCGTCAGCGATAGAAACCGCCAAGCGCCAGGGAACGATCTTACAGCTCCTGGATGTCTATCGTCTTGGAGCGCGCGTCTATCCTGAAAGCAGCAATGAGGCGCGCATGTACGCGTTGCTCGACCAGCGCTTGACCGGCTGCATCGTCGAAGCTCCAAGCCCACCCATCGCCGAGCTTCTTGCCGGGGAAATCGGGCCGGCGCTAGCTATTCCTTAGCCCCGGAAAAAGAGCGGCTGGCGTCGGGCATGGCATTTTCAGTCCCCAGTCTTACCGGACCAGTACCCACGCATGACCTCCGCGACCCACGCGGGCTCCTCGACCTTCCCGCGCGGGCCGTACTCGTCATACCAAGGCTTCAGGTCGAGCACGGGCGTCTCGTCCAGCGCGTCGAGCCCGGCGAGTTCTATCCGCAACCCCTTCACACCCAGCACTCGACAGACGGTAAGTCCCAGGCGGTTCGGACGATTCTTCCCGCGCTGAGCGAAGATGCCTACCTTGGGGTAGCGCGGGTCGTTTCGCGGGTGGCGCGCGGCCACCTCGATCTTCGACGGGCTCACGCGGTCCAAGAGGTAGATCACCGCCACGTGTGAGAATAGGTCGAGCCCGACCAACGACTCCGCTGAAAAACAAGCGGGATCCAGCTCGATGGCGCCTTGCTCCGCATCCCAATTGTCGTCTTCGACGGTCTTGCGCGTGCTGCGTACTACGCCGATGGGTTGGACCGTGAAGCTCATCGCACCGCCTCGAAGATCTGGGTCACCATGCCCCTCTCCTCGGCCTCCCCTACCCTTGTTAACCCTTTCGAGGCGGCCCAAGCGGCAACCCTCGCTGGGGCGAGGCGCAGCTTCACGTAGTCGCTGATACGCGTCCGCGGCCCGTCGGGTTCGATGTCGGTCACGATGTCGGTGACTCGAAGTCGTCCCTCGTCGAGCGGCTCGAGCAGGCAGTGCATCGTTCGACTTGCGTCGCGGGCCACCTCACGGAAGCGTCCAACCCCCTCGGCGGAGAGCATGGTCGAGTCTCGGTAGGACAGCGCGAGGAGCCCCCTTGCGGCGAGGTGCCGGACGCACAACGCGATGAGCTCTTCGACCTCGCCCGTGTTCTCGAGATGGGCGATCGTATCGCCCAGACAGAGGACAACGTCCCACGTAGCCACGCCCGCACCGCGCAGGAAGGCCAAGAGATCTCCATGATGAACCTTGACCCGTGGTGCGAGCTTCCCAAGCGACTTGCTAAGCTGTTCGAGCAGAGTCGCGTCGAAGTCTACTGCCGTCACCTGCTTGCCGAAGCGCGCAAGCGCCTGCGCATGCGCACCGAATCCTGCCCCTAGGTCAAGATACGAGTCCCTGCCAAGGAGCCCGTGGCGCTCCAGCCAGGACTCCGCGAGCGTCAACGGGTCTCCAGCAACCGACACGGACCACGCGTATACCTTGCCAAGCAGGGTCTCGTAGTGCTCCCGGACACGGCTCATGTTAGGCCTCGTGCGAGCGCCCAATCGTGGCTCATGCCATGGAAGGTGCCACGCATGGGCAAGTCTTTCAATGCCAAGGTACTCGTCCCCTCTATCTCGTCGTGGACCTGGTCGACGCCGACCTATTCGACCACTGGGAGCTCGGTATTAGCGAGCTGGCGGCCTTGACGGACCTACACTGATCCGTCGTGCTCGTCCGGCGTCATGACAAAGAAGACGTAGCTGAAGTACTCGGGGTACTTGCGATAGAGGTCGATCTCGTGCTGGCTTTTGGCCGCAACGTCCAGGGCCTCGGGATCTGAGGCGTGCGCGGCGCGGAAGCGCTCCAGGCAGCCGGCGAGGGGCACGTAGTAGTTGTCCCACCAGCCGACGGCGGGCAGCACGAAGTCACCGAGCAGTCGATACCCGTTCGCGGCGATGGCCTTCCGCCTGGCCTCCACGTCACCGACATCAGGGCATCCGTCCGTGAACAGCTCCTTCAACTCGGCCGGCGGGTTGTCGCGGAACCAGCAGAACTCGGAAACGACCATGTGCCCGCCAGGCGCGAGCAAGCGACGCCATGAGGTGAGCCCCTTCGCAAAGCCGATGATGAAGATGGCTCCTTCGGACCAGATGACGTCGAACGATCCGTCCGGGAAGTGCAGGTCGTTCATGTCACCGACCTGCGCCGCGAGCCGGCCTGCGAGGCCGAGCTCGCCGGCTCGCTTGGCGAGCTGAGAGACGAAGGGAGCGTGGTTGTCGACCGCGACGATCTGTGCCTCGGTTGCCCGCGCGATGTCGATGGTCTGTGCCCCAGCGCCGCAGCCGATGTCGAGGATGCGTTGGCTGCGCGTCAGGGGAGGTAGCAGGCGCATGGCCCGCTCGGTGCTCTCTCGTTGGCCAGGCCCCTGGCGGGGGATGGCCTCGTAGACCTCGTAGAAATAGCTCCAGAACTTGCCTGCTGACATGGCGTTGATCCCTTCCTCGGGTGGCTCGGCAGAATGGAGGTCGTCAACGCACGCACCGGACGTAGGCGGGCGTGGTCGCGGCAATCATTGTGGACATCCCCTGACCGAAGTAGCATATGGGGGCCGCCCCATTGGGCTCCTTTGGCCATGCCCAAAAGCTATCGCTCGGCGTGCCCGGGAACGCACTGTCGTCAATAGCCGGGTCCCAGCGAGTCTCATCGACTAGGGTGTGTAGTTCCTTGATACTCGGTAGTCGCCAACCTCCGCCGGCCAGGTCCAGGGTCTTGCAGTAGCTCTCCGCTTCGTCCCAGGTCAGCGCATTCGGAGCGGCATTACGCTGCCATGCGAGACGGGTCTTCTTATCGTTTACCACGCCGTCTGAGATTGTATATCGCCCTGCCGGTGCTGATGCACGAGCAGGGCCATTGATCACGGCGTATAAAAAGACGGCGACCGTCACGCAAGAAATGAATATCGGAAAGCTCTTCATCTGTCGTCTCCATGCTTAGGAAATCAGCGCACGCAGCGGATTCGCTTTTTCGCAGTGATTTCGGCGTACACCACGCCACCATGGCTGAAGTTCACGTACCACGCTTGTCCCGCGAACCCGACGCACGACGAGGAGGACCAGAAATCCTCGTGCGGGGAGCGGGGAAATGCTTCGGTGTCAATTCGGTTATCAGAATTGGACGGATCGAGGAGCGTCACCAGCTCAATGCGGGTGGGAAGTCGCCATCCGCTGAGCCCGCCTGCCTCAACGCCCGCGCAATAGGACTTGGCCTCATCCCATGTAAATAAGCCGTCGGGCGCCTGGCGTTGCCACCTAAGGCCCGTTACGTTGTCCTTCACGGGATCGCTCACGGTGTAACTCATGGGATTCGGAAGACCACTGCTTGGTGAATTGGGCATTGGCCAATTCGCCCAACGGACATCCACGCCGTCCAGCGTCCCCCCGTCTGATGTCTTTGCGTCCTCGGACCCGCACGCTCCGATAGCCAAGGCGAAAGAAAACATGGCCACGTAGCCAAAGGGACCAGGCGATCGGAAGAGTCTCCGATATCGTGTCGAGTGCTGTCTCATTACACCTCCCGGGCATGCTGTTGCCCCGCCATCGACAGCAAGACTGATGCCGCAGCGGGAGCGTGCGATCCCTGGATCGTCTCGGCCAGTGATTGAGCGTGCGTACTGTCCAATGGAGGTTGAAACAGTTTACTTCACAACATGGCGAGCACATTTCCGTGAGGTGCAGTGTGGGGGCGCGCTTCGGTGGGTTGGGGTGAAGGAGAGACGCCAAGGGCACGCGCTCAGCGCCAAGCGGCACAGCGTAGAAGAACTTCACGAACGGCTTGTTGCTGGGCGCTGCGCCAGTACACGTGCACGATCGAGGACCGACTCAGGAAACGGGCTGGACTTCCGTGCGCTCCGATCGATATGGACGCCGGTCAACTCGGTGACCGCGGCCACTTCTTGGGATTCGGAGTTGATCATCTCATGAGAGAACCGCAGCACCTTCTCCCGTACCTCGAGTACCCAGGATCGGATGAAGACGACGTCGCCCGCAACGACCTCCCGCTTGTACGAAACGTGTTGCTCGACGGCAACCATGCCGCGGTCGGAGTCACGAAGGTACGAGGGAGTGAGCCCCAAGCAAGCGAAGAGGTTCCAAGTGGCCTCGTCGAACTTGCCCACGTACCACATCACGTTCATATGCCCCATGTGATCGCAGTGCCATGGGTAGACAGTCCCGCGGTACGTGATCAGTGCGTCTTCCATTTCCGTCCTCTCTGCCTATCCAGATAGCGCTAAGGCCCCCGTCGACTACCCTGTCCCACGGATCGTGCCTGGCCATGCGCATGCTGGGGATGTCGGCGAGCATGACACCGGCTACCGCCTGAGGATCAGGGAAAGTTCATGAGGAGCCCGTAACGGGGCGTGAGCTCGGGCCACGCACTTGACCCAGGTTGTGCCACCGCCCTCGCGAGGCCCTGTGGTCGTTTCGCGATCTTACCTTGGGCCCAAGCTGGCACCAGCGTTGCTCGAAGGGGGAGGTGCATCCACTGGCAAGCTGTATAGGCTTGTCATGCCGGCAGAACAGGGCGAGGAGATTTGCGCCTACCTCGACAAAGACAAGGACGGCGTGAAGGAAACGCCCCTGCCATTTCTTGATGATCTTTCTGCGGCAGGGGAAACGATCAACTATGCGGCCTCTATACAGGACAAGTGGCAGATCCTCCCACGGTGAAGGCGGGATTGCGCTGGTGAAGATCGGTGCTCCTCGGCGTGAGAAGCTCATCGCTTCCGGCAAGTCGCATCCAAGAAGCGGGCGCATGCCAGGCGAGGGCGGCTGCACGCGGGCCCTGAATGCCTTGTGTGCCGGTCGTCGCCCGGCCTAGCAACGACCCTCAAGTCCTGGATGATACGACCGATGCCAGAGGTAGGGCCATGCGCCTATCGGGGCCTCCGTCGTTCGCTCGCGGTTCCGACAACAGCAAGAGGCGAGCATGCTTTCAGCACCAGCATGTGACACGTGGCGCACGCCCGGTGGACGGCACCCCGCCCGAGCTCGGGCAATCACGTGGCAGATACTCCGGAGCTCCCGAGGCGAAAACAAATCAGATCGTCGCTGCCGAGATCACCCGTCGGCAGAACGGCGATTTCGAAAGGAGGAACTCACGCATGGGAGAGGAGCCATCAGGCGTCACCCCGATCTTCGCGAAGGTTGCGGTTCTCGTCACAGCGGTGTCTTGGTTCGGTTGTGGCGACGTGGAGCCCACTGCGGATGCTACGCCGACCGACTCAGCGCCTGCAGTAAGCGGTCCCGACGCTTCGGTAGAAGGGGCCACGGATGCACAGCTCTCGCTCGACGCGGCGCCGTCCATTAACCTCGACGATCCGAACGTGCACTGGTATGTGTCGGGGCTAGAGGAACGCAAGTCCTGGCTGCGCTTGCAACCCGGATGGAACCTCGTTCAGCTTCGCCACGAGCCGCCCGCGCTGTCCATGGAGGCGCTGGTGGCCGAGATAATGCCGTCGCTCGTCGCGGTATGGGGCTGGGATGGCACCACGCAGAAGTGGCAGCTCTACGCGCCGGGCCTGCCCGCCGCTGAGATCGCTGCGCGCTGCGACAGCAGAGTGGTCCCGCTCGAACGCCTCGAAGCCGGCCGTGGATACTGGTTCCACATGCGGTCGGCGGCCACGGGCTTCGTCCCCGGTCTCGCGGAGACGCCAACCCGGGTACCAGGCGGCATCGGCTGGTGGCTCGTGGGCCTCGGGGCCTCCACCTTCGAGGGCGCTGTGCTCGCAACGCCCGAGCGGGCGATGCGCACGCTTCTCGCCACGAAGGCCAACCTCTGGGGGTGGTCGGCCGACGACCAGCGGTGGAAGGTCTACTCGTCAACCCAGACGATCGACCAGATGCGCGCGCAGTTCGGGGAAGAGCTCGTCGCGCTGAAGGGGATCGCGCCAGGCGATGGGCTGTGGCTCGCCACCACCGGGCAGCGGGCAAGCGCCTTCAAGTCGCCCGGGCCTGCCCCGGGGGGCATGTTCTTCGACGGTAACTTCGTGTACGTGCAGGCAGAGCGCATGTATCGCATCGATCCCACAAGCGGCGAGGCGATGAAGAGCTTCGAGGGCGGATTCGGGGGAGATGCCACTTGGGACGGCAAGACAGTGTGGAGCATGGCGTGGTCCAAGATTACGCGGCAGCAGCTTGTGGGCGACAGGCTCGTCACGGTCTACGAGGTAGACATGCAACCCGAGCTGCACCACATGACCGGCATGGCCTGGGATGGGAAGTTCCTGTACGCCGTGATGAACACCGGGACCTTCTACAAGCTTGACCCGGCCAACGTGGTGCCTGGTGCCTTCGTCGAAGTGATCCAAAGCGGGCTGGAGCACATCACGCACGTGGAGGCGGTAAATGGTCTCTTCTACGCCCTCGACGGAACCCAGCACCTCTACGTGCTGGATCCCGGCCAATCCATGAAGGTCGTCGACAGCTTCATTATCCCCGGCGCGCGCCCTGCCGGCATCGCCTGGGACGGGAATGCCGTGTGGGTGGCAGACATGGAAGGCTCTGCCCTCTTCCGCATCGCCGCAGATAAGCTTAGCCGCGAATCACTCGATCCTCTCGACGACTACCTCCGGGAAGACGACGCCGCAACGCCACTCGCCCAAAGTCTCTCCGAGGACAGGATCCTTACCGCGAGCGGTTCGCCGTACGTCGTGACCGATTTTCTGGATGTGCCGCGCGGGGTAACGCTCACCCTCGAGCCGGGAACGCGACTTCTCGTTGGTCCTAACGCTTTTCTCAACGTGTGGGGGCGCATCGTCGCCACGGGCACTCCAGGTGAGCCCGTGGTGATCTCGCACCGGGATCCCGCCGCAGCCTGGGGCGCGCTGCACATCAACGACTCGGGAGATCCAGCGCAGCCCGCTTCGATCTTGCGTCACACTCGAATCCAGTACGCGAACACAGGCCTGGGCGTCTCGGGCGCCAAGGCGAGCATCGAGTACTCGTGGATCCGAGCGCTCCCGACCGGCATCAACACTGGCGGAGGGTTCAATGTAGCGCCGCCCGCCGGCTCGTCGGTGACGCTCGTCGGCAACGTGGGCGCACCGGTCAGGCTGATGCTCGGCACGGAGCCCGACACGGTGGGCGCCCGGGTCGAAATCGTCGAGAACCACCTCCGAGGGATCCTGCTGTTTGACGGCCAGAACGGCCCAACGGGCGTGATACGCCGAAACATGCTCGACGGACCGCTGGTCGTGGACGAGACGTCCCATCTTGTCATCGAGGACAACCAACTGGGTGAGCCCGCGTACTTCGGGGAGTACCAAAGCATGGGCAACCTCCACGAGGACTACGTCTTTTCGCGGAACTTGGTGGTGAGCGACTACCAGGTAAACGGAGTGCACGGCAACGTCCGCGGCTTCGTGGCGCGTAAGAACACGGTTACGAATGGATTCGGTTTCTGGGACGTCGAGCTCGACATCGATCTGCGCGCCACCGTCGATCTCCACCAGAACAACATCCTGGGCGGCGTCGGCGAGTGGATGCTCGGCGACGACATCATCCGTCCCCATGCGTCGCTCATCCAGACGTTGCCCACGCAGGTCCTCGATCTCACCGCCAACTACTGGGGCACAACCGATCCCGCCGCGGTCGCACGCCTGATCTGGGATAACAGCAAGGACGGAAACGAGGGCACGATCCTCTATGAGCCGTACCTCACTGCGCCGGTCCCCGTCGGCTTCGTGCGCGGGCTCGTCTACGACGCCTCGTCTGGCGTCTTTGTGTCGGGTGCGTCAGTGGTGCTCGGCGACGAGGCCGGCGGGACCGCGGCTGACGGGGCCTTCGTCCTCTCGGCCGCGGCGGGCACCGCGCAGCTCCACGTCAAAGCGACAGGCTTTAAGCCGCGTTCCCTGGACATCACCGTGGCGCCGGCGTCGCTGACGCACGTCGAGCTCGGGCTCTGGCCGACGACGAGCGAGGTGCCTCCTGGACCGGCACCACGGGTCGGCAACGCCGAAACCTTGGCGTATCCGCCGGTACCACCGGGGTTCCCGCTCGCTGGACTGGTCGGGCAGGTGGCGTGCCTCCCTTGATCCCTCCACGCCGCTAGGTTCGGATCGCTCGATTCTCGTCGGCGTCGGCGTCGGCGTCGAGCGGAACGCCGGAGCTCGCTGTGGCAGAAATCGGGTTGACCCGGTACCACTAGTTGCGGGCGAACAACGGGAGCACGCTGATCGCTGGCTCGAGAGTCAACGACTCCAAGACCACACCTTGCGCGTCTCGGATTTCTAGGGATCCGCCTGGCTGGGAGTTGCGGAATTGCACCGTCGATTGCGTGCCGTCGGAAAGAACCATCCTGACGCCGCCCAAGTCACTTGAATGAAACGCGCTGGAGCTCGTGACCGATCCATCCAGCGACAAGACGTGAAGGAACCTCGACCCTCCGTCAGTACTTCGATGCTCAACGTCCAGGCGAAATCCACCCCCCATGTCTCCGTCAGTAGCGGCCCAGCCGATGATCGACTCGGTGGCATCAGTGGGCAGGACGCGATGCACGGCAAGAGAGGACGTTCCGCCCGTTATCGTCCAGGTCGCTCCCTGCCTCGTGGGGCGAATGGGAGAATTCAATTGCCAATGTCTTGTCGTCTCTGCCGTGGATTGGAGCCGGTCGAAGACCACTACCGTATTCGGTTTCAAGAAGACGATTTCCCGCTCGCTGCGCAGGACATCGGAATTGGCGCCATAGATGGGGGTAACGTCCACAGCGAGATAAGCAAATCGGGCTGAATCCTGAAGCGCGAGGAGTCGCGAGGGCGATGCCCCCTCGCGCATGGGGATCGTTCTCCCACCTCGCTCGAAGCGAACCAGGTTGTGTAGCTCTTCCTCTTGGCGGATTCCCGAATGCGAATGGATATTCGCATCGTGGGCGAGCCACTCGTTCTTGTAGATCATGAAGGATCCCTGATCACGGTGCGCGTGTGACTCTGTATATGGACCGGCGAGGAAGCTTAGCCATGTCGCATCGCGCTGCCACGAAGAACGAACGTAGATCTGGCCGGTCCCCTTTGAGTAATAGGCTGGATAAAGCTCGCCCAGAGGACGCGGGGCAGCATTGTTTTCGTACAAGAAATCCTTCGCGAACATGAAGGCGTGTTGCATCTCTTGGACCGAGGACTGGCTCATGAATGTTCGGCCAATGCCAGCCAAGGGGTCCTCACGGAATAGCGAAGAGAGGACTTGCACGTAGTGCCGGTGATAGTCGAAGAGCAGGGCCTCGGCATCGCGGGAGTGGTCGCCAATGGGTGCGATTCGATCGAGCGTGGGTACCGTGAGGTGGAAGAAATGCGCCAGTGACGCCCGCGAATGCGGCGTGAGCCGACTCAGGTTTTCGCCCGTGGAGGCTTCCCAGATATCGTACAGCTCGAAGAGCCACGCCATTGCGGTACCATAGCCAGTTCCCTCTCGCGAACCTCCCCCTTCGAGATCGCGGTTGAACAGGGGCACGAGCTGGCCCCCGATCTTGGTATTTCGAAACATGTCTAGCCAAGCCTGGGCATTTTCGTCCTCGCCGGCCGTCGCCAAGCCGAGCATCATCGTCGCCCGGAGGAACGAGTAGTAGTAGTTGTTGGCAGGGTTGTTTATCGACCACCCGGTCCACGGAAAGCGGTTCCCATTCCAAGTGGCATCGTCTGGATGCCATACGTTCCAGACGGCCTGGTTGGCGTAGGCAATCCAACGCCGCCTCTGCGCCTCCGAGACGAAGTTGAAGCACCAATCGTACGTGAGCATCACGCTGCTGATCTTGTGGCCTACTTCGAGGTAGCTGTCATATGCGACGGTGGGACGCTGCCCGCGGGCGATAAGAGCTTCTTCGGACGCGACAAAACTGTCTATCAGCGCAACGGCGTGCGTTGCGTATCTGGCGTCGCCGGTCAGCGCGTGCAACAACGCTGTGTCCGCTGGATCGTAGTCGTAGTAGTTCGTGCCTTCCATCTGGGCGTTCACCATGTCACGAAAGCGCCTTGCAGGCGCTGCGTTGGAAGCCAGGGCGTTGCGGAGACGGACAAGGTTGGCCTCGTTCAGGTAGATCCTCGGGTGCGACCGCGAAACGGCCCCATCCCTTCTGTCTTCGCCAGCGTCGATTCCGCCAGCGTCGATTCCGCCAGCGTCGATTCCACTAGCGTCGATTCCACTAGCGTCGATTCCACTAGCGTCGATTCCACCAGCGTCAGTTCCACCAGCGTCAGTTCCGCCAGCGTCGATTTCACCAGCATCGACTATACGTGCGTCTACTACTACGGCAGTAGAGCCGTCGCTAGAACCGTCAACGGCGGTAGCACTGTCGGGTCTTCCGCTCGTAACGGTTCCACGGCAGCCAAGCCAAGCGAAAACCATCACATTGAAAACGAAAGCCTTGCTCCATTTAGAATGTCCCAACATGGTCGGCTCCTTGGCAACGGTTAGAACGTAATCAGACCGCAAGGCGCGATGCCGAAATGAACCCCCCACGAAGTCGAGATCGCCAAGCGGAGCGGGCTGGGTGCATTCCGGCGATGTCCTCCTCTCCCGGAGATGCCACGCCGATCTCGCCGGCGCTTCGGCCGACCAAAGGGACCAGCATGACGATGGTTCGAAGCGGCTTGCCACAGAGGTCACAGCAAGCGACATGCCACTAGGCCGCCAGTCATTTCGAGCCCTTGCCGCGCGAGGGTAGATGCTTCTCCCCGTCGACTAGGCAAGTTGCCAAGACAATCGCCCCTCGGTACACCCAATGGACGCATCTCGTACCCTTGGCCCCATTGCCGAATGGACAAGCCGTTAATATCCTCGGCTCGCCAACGCGCGAGCCTTGCGTGCATAACGGGGTGTTCCTTGCTAGGAGGCAGGTCTGGGACGCGCGGAAACCTTTGCGATGCCCAGGTGACCACTCATCGCAGAATCCGTGCGTGAGGTGGCATGCCACCCCCTCCAGGGTGTTGGTCGACCGCCAGTAGCTTGGCGCGCCACACCGCGGGCATCGTCTGTAGCTTCCCGAGCCACACCATCGGCGCGTTGCGCTGGGCCGTTTCGACGCCTTCCCTCGCCAAGCGCTAGGAATTCCGGTATCTGACCCGTTCGGCGGCGCCTCCACGGGATGGCACATCGACTGCAGTTCGAGCGCCTGAAGGAGGAACGCATGATTGCTAGAATGTGGAATGGCTTGGCGAGCGTTGCCGTTGTGCTGGCGGCGGCCTGCAGCCAGGGAACCCGGGCCGAGGACGTCCCTGGGCCGCTCAAGGACCTAGATCACTCGATCGCAGGGGTTGCAGTCGAGCTGAGGGACCAAGAGATCTCGGGCGAGTACAGGCTCGCGCTCAAGACGCACCCCGGCGCCGCCGCAATCGCGAGGAGTCTCGAGGAGGGAGGCTGCCGGGTTGAGCTTGCCGAGGCCCGTCTCTTTGAGCCACTGAACGAACCAGGGCCGGTCGCTGCCTTCGCACCTGCGACGTGCACCGCCGACCGACGGGCGCTCGTCACCGCCGTCTTCCTACCGAACCTCGGCGGCGTCATGCGCGTCACCGCCCAACTCGTGGAGATGGAACAAGGAGAGGCGGTCCGCATGAGGACCTGGCGTGCCCAACCCGAAGGTGTCGTGGAGGGTATCGTGGACTTGCGGGATCCCGACGTAACCGAAGGCGAGCGTGACGTGGGCGTGCAAGAGCAGGCGGTGGGTCTACCGGGCATGGGAGGGTCACCGTGCAGGGAGGGTCGAACGTGTTGCACTTGCCTATCCTACGCCCGTGATGCCGTGGGGCTAGTCGCCGACATGGGCTGCAGTTGGGTCACGTACCTCGGATGCGCCGCGCTTGGCCTGTCGGGCGGAATTCCTGGGCTCGCCTGCGGATACGTAGTCTGGACGATGTGCGACTATGGGGAGTCCTACGTGAGACGCAAGGGCGCCCGCTTTGCTTGCGAAGCCATCGGACTGTGCGATTGAGTTTCGCCCCTCTTGCCGGCCTCTCGGTGGAAAACCTGGGACCTAGCAGACCAGCGGCTGCCGAACGATCCGTGCGACAAAAACAGCCCCAACCAGATCCGCTGCTGCTGTCCGCCAGGTTCAAATGCAAATCCCGAGGCCGTTCGGCTGGGCGATGCAGCTCCTCTGCCCGCCACAGAGGGCGGCCTTGGTCCACTGGCCATCCTTCCCGCAACGCTGGTAGCTGGAAGCTTCGGCGCAACGGATGACATCCGGGAAAATGGCGGCGTTGGTATCGTCGCAATCGCCGGCCCGCAGGGCGTATCCGGCCTCGAGGCACATCCGCACCGGAGCGCCCGTACCGAATCCGTCGCCATCGGCGTCGACGTACACGTCCTCAGCGACCATTTCGTCGATCGCCCCGTCGCAGTCATCATCCATGGGCACCTCGGCGTTCGCGACGCCCAGCGAGCCGGCTACCATCGCAGCGACTTGCCATTGTCGTCAGTGTCGCGTGAAGTTGGAGCCACAGTCGCTTGAGCTAACTTGGTGCTTCTCCCAGGGACACGAACCTCGGGGAAAGGGAAAATAGATGAGAGCCATCGTCCACACTCGCTACGCCCGCACGGACAACTTGGAGTTGCGCGAGCTCCCCATCCCTTCGCCCAAGCCAGGCGAGGTCTTGGTTCGCGTCCACGCTACTTCCATGCACGCGGACATCTGGCACTTGGTGAACGGGCGACCCTACTTCCTGCGCCTGATGGGCGCGGGGCTCTTCGGGCCGGGTGGCAAGATACCCGGCACAGACTTGTCTGGAGTCGTGGAGGCGGTGGGCAGTTCGGTGACGCGCTTCAAGCAGGGGGACGCAATCTTCGGCGAGACGACCCGCAGCCACCAGTGGTCCCACGGCGGCGCCTTCGCGGACTATGCCGTAGCCCCGGCGCACAAGTTGGCCCTCAAGCCCGCGACTTTGAGCTTCGTGGAGGCCGCCGCCCTTCCCACCTCGGGGCTTATCGCCTGCCAGGCCACCTTCGACGAGGGTGCGGTGAAGGCAGGAGACGCCGTACTAGTCAACGGGGCCGCCGGCGCGGTCGGCCTCTTCGCCCTCCAGCTCTGCAAGGACGCAGGTGCCGTCGTGACGGCCGTGGACGGGTCCGCGAAGCTAGAGGCTCTGCGCCAGGCGGGGGCAGACGCCGTGCTTGACTACACGGTGATGGACTACACGGCAGGCGAGGATCGATACGACTTGGTCATCGACATTCCCGGCAACCATCCCATCAAGCGCTGTCTTGGCGTCCTCAAGCCTTGGGGCCGGTACGTCTATATCGGCCACGACGGCTATGGCGCCACAGGCGGGCGCTGGATCGGCAGCATGGCGCGCTTCCTCCGGCTCTGGCTCGTGCAGTGGCTTCGGGGCCAGCGGCCGCGCTTCCCGCCGGCGCCGGACTACCCGAAGCGCCTGGCCATGCTAGGACGACTGGCAGCAGATGGCCGGTTAAGACCCCGGGTTGGCCGCGTGCTTGCGCTTGACCACGTGCCCGAGGCGCTGCGCTGCCTGGAGCAGGGCGCGGTCGAGGGGAAGATCGTCGTGGAGGTCGCGCCGCCGGCTCAGTGAACCAAGCCACTTGTCGTACGGTCCCTGAAACCAGCGTTCGAGCGCCTGCTACCGTCGTGTTGTCTTCCTACGGAAGAAGGACGTCTCCCTCCCGCAGTGCCTTGATGCTCGATGTCATGTCGAAGCCGTCAGGATAGTGGATGAGTCGGAGCTTCGCTCGGAGATCCGCGGGCAGCGCCGCGAGGGCGGAATACGGGGTGTGTGCGGGCCCGAGGTTGGTCTCATGGATGATGAGGTCCGCGGGTTCGAGAAAGGCGATCAGCTCGGGGTCGAACGCCGTGTCACTCGAGTAGCCGAGAGTGCGCCCTGTCGAACCGACCACTCAAGAGCCTGGCGGGCATGTCCCTAGTGCCCCGGTCGGGGCACTAGCCGTGCGCGCGTCAGGTAACTAGGGCTGGTACAGGGTGTGACCGGTTGCCAAGCGAAAAGACTCGGCGGCGAATAATGCCCGCAGTTTCGCTTGGGTTTGGGTTTCCCTCCGTCATGGCGGGCACACCTCTGTAACGTGCTGTTACAAGGGCGCTTCGGCGTTTCCCAGTCACAGAGTGCACCAACCGCTCGAAATGACTGTGTTCGTTGCCTGGCCTAACCCTTGCTTGAGCGCGCGATGCGCCTTCGCTGCAAGGAACGCATTCATGCGGAGGCGGCATCTATTGGCCCTCATGAAGCAAGGATTCAGAAAGCGAGTGAGTCACATGAAGTTCTTCCGATCTCGATTCGTCGTTCCTTCCATTTTCGCCGCGGCTGTAGGCTGTAGCGCTGCAACCGAAGACACCCATGATCCGGCCCTCGGATCCCAGGACAATCAGCTCATCAGGTTGGACAGCGACTACGCCGAAACCTCGGACACGACGACGTCCGACGAGAGCTTTCCTAGCTACCAGGCGCCGTATGCTTCCGTCAGGGTCTACAACAGCAACTTTGCGAACAACGATTTCGTCAATACGACGAACAAGAACGATGCCTACGTAGCGGTGAACTGGGGTGGGGGAGCCTGGCCTCGCGTAGATCTGGATGGCGTCGCCGTTCTCTACTACCCAACGGTCGCGCCCTCATTCACAAGCCATTCGTTCTTTCTTTCCCAATCGGATGCGCGCATCTCGTATCTAAGCGAAGGAAAGCACTACATCCGGGTCGTGGAAGCGTGGAATCTTGTCAACGAGCTCGCGAGGCAAGAATTCCTGGTAGATAAGACAAGGCCTAAAGGGTACGTGAGGACTGGTAATCATGGCGCTGGAATTGCGTGGCTGTATGCATACGGCGAGGACAACTTCACGGTGCGCCGAGTCCGGTTCTTCCTGGATGGCAATGAAGTCCATACCATCTGGGGGCCGCAACGAGAATTTCTCGACGGCAGCTACCAGATTAGATTTTACAGCAGCGGCACGCACTATTTCTACGCCCGCATTGAAGACACTGCTGGCAACTTCTATGACACCCCGGGCGAAACCTTCACGGTCCAGGCGAACCGGCCCCCTGTCTTTATTCAATATACCGACGGGTTCAAGGGCTTTGTCGAGTACCAGTGCGGCGTGGGAAGCGTCTACACGCCATCAAATGGGTTCGCTTATAGGTTTGCTGCCGATGATCCGGACTGGGGGGCGGGCGTCACCTACTCGCTGAAGACCACCGACGGTTCTTCAGTGCCAGCGAACATCTCGATTGACCCGAATACTGGCAACTTTAGATGGGACGGAAAGGAATGGAGCGGGATCAATTGGCGATACGATCGTACCAGAGGCGCGTACGCAACGCTCAATCTCCAGGTTGTCGCAAGCGACGCCCACGGTGGCAGCACCCCGCTCGGGATCGCGCTCGAACTAACCATGGGACCGTACCCGGTTTGCGCCCCGCCTCAAGGCGAAGAGGAACCCTAAGACAATCGCTCGAGCTTTCCTTTCTCTTCGTTCGGCAATCGACGCCTCGGCCAGTTCCTTACGGCATCTCCCCAAGCGCTTTCTCTGCCTCATCGAGTAGCAACCTCGCGTAGGCTGCGTTGTGGACACCCGCCGCGGGGTCCTCGAGAACGAGCAGCACGTTCCACTCCGCAGGCTGGCGGACCCTGTCCCTAATCGCGCTTGCAGCCTCCGCGTGTGGAGGCTGGCGTCCGTTTCCCGCACCAGGGCGGGCGGGGCCGTGACCGAGGCGTGCCCAAAGGAGAGCTGCCCGCTCGGCCACTCGTCTCCCATCCTTCCCAGGCTTTTCTTCCAGGTCTCCTGCGTCGTGACAGATCTCGCAGCGCTTCTTGTCGCTGCGGAATTCGTGCCCCGCCCCTCGTTCCACTGTCAGCTTGCCGTCGCCAGCCGCGTGGCAGTCGACACAACCCACGCCAGCCTCGGCGTGTGCGGCAGGCCCTTTGAGCGGATCTCCCGCCGAAGACACGCCCGCGCCACCAAGCCAAAGTGCGGCCGCGGTAGCTCCTGGGCGGGACTCGCCAGGCCGAGGCGCGTGGCAAGGGACGCACACGCCCGAGACGCCCTTGGCTGCGGCGCCGGCAAGCTTGAGAGACTCGACGGCAGGTACCTGCCTAATGAGCGCACGGCCTGTATCCTTGCCGTGTGCCGCATGGCACGCCGCGCACGCAATGCCAATTGGTCCCACAGACGCCGGAGGCGTTCCCCATTCACGCGTTGGCCGCGCGCCGATGGCTGACAGGAATCCTGCCGTCGTGTGGCACGAAGCGCACTCCGCCTCGCGGGTCCCTTGGGTGGCGTCGGATTTTGCCATCGCCGTGCGGGCCCAGGCGGCGACGTGGCCATACCGTGGAGGCGCGTCATGACACGCGGCGCAGGTGTCGGCCCGAAGCGCGCTCCAGCGGTCCTTGCGCGCGGGGATCGCTCCAGGTCCATGGCAACCGCCGCAACCCACGCCTGCCAGCCGTCGTACCGGTGCGGGTGCCGTCACCCAACCCCGCGGCCGGCCGTGCGAAGGCGGCGCCCAGCCGAGCTCTTGAGCAACGCTGGCAAAGCCACCGTCGTCAAGGCCCGGCTCCCCCACCGAGTGGCAAGCGATCGCGCAGCGCGGGTCATAGGAGGGACCGAGCTCGCCCTCAAGGCCCCAGGCCAGGACTCGGACCATGCGGCCGCGCGCAGCGGCAGCCACCTCGGCAGGGTGGCAATCACCGCGACCGCAGTCGAGCGGCGTCGTGTCAAAGCGGCCGACGTTCAGGCTGAGCTCTTCCCCAGCCGCGTCTACGAGGGTCCACACGCCTTCGAGGTCGGGTGTGAGAGTCGTAAATCCTGGCCCAAGGGCGATCTGCGCCTTGCGCGACGGCGGTCCTTCCTTGATCTGCCAACCATGGCCGCCCAAAGTGACCAAGTGGTTCACGCCCACGCCCGGCCCGCCCGTGGCTCGCGGCGTCGGCGCCACGCGCAAGACCCGCCTGACCTCGTGGCCGTCGGCACGCCACACTGCCTCGAGCACTTGCTCGCCACGCGAGGCTGGCGAGAAGGGCACAATCCCCCAGGGGAGGGTGCCCGGCCGGATGGTGGCCAAAGCGGGTGTTCGTCCTCGCACTCGGAAGCCACGTTCCTCGACGCGCAGCCCCGCGTCGGGCCCCGCGATCTGGCGCCACGCGATCACGCCCTTTTCGGCCATGGTGCAGCCGGCTCGCGCGACGATCTCGTACTCGGCGTCGAATCCCGCCTGGGGCCGATCAGGTCCCAGGTCGACTAGGGGCACGAGCCGGATCTCGACGAGGCGGCCTGGCTCCGTGCGCACGCGCGCTTTGCAGGCCTCCTTGTGACTGAGCTCGAGCGTGATTGCTGGCCCCGCGACTGTGAGCTCGACACGCGCACTGCCCACTCGGTCGACACGTGCGACCACGGCAGGCTCCCAGGTGAGCGTGGCCAAGTCGAGGCCGCTGGCAAGGGGCACCTCGACTGCAACCACAGAAGGCACAGCCGGCTTGCCGCAGGCGAGTAGGAGCCAAGAAAGGAGCAAGGCAATTGGTGGAGCAAGGAGTGCGGCCTGACGCGCAGGTATGGACGTCTGACGATGCATTTCAGGTCCTATGGCTCCGTTCCGTGCGTCTGATGGCTCGCAGCGGTCGACTGACGACTGCCGGCTGTCGTCTCACACGTGCCATGCCGGCACGTCATTCCCGGTCCGCAGTCCTTGGGTAGCCAGCAGTCCGCAGCGGGCTTGGCTGGGATGCAGCGACCGGACACGCAGCTCACTCCTTCTGGGCAGGGACACGGTCCGCCCACCTTGGGTGAGGCTGGGTCGCGGGTGCATAGCCGCCTGAGTCCCCGCGCGTGATCGAACTTGCACCGAAATCCCGACGTCGCTCCGTTGGGCAGGTCAGGAGCGAGGTCCACGCAGATTCTCGCATTCTTGGCATCGCCGCGCCGCCGGCCGCATGTCCAGCCTGGGTCGGGCAAGGCGGGCACTACCCCTGCAGCTGTGCTCGCGCTGCGGCACACGACCACGCCGTCTTGGTCCACGCACTCCCAGACACCATCGCCTGGCAGGCGTGGGTGGCGCTGCAGGCAGGTATCCCCTTCGCACAAGAAGCGTCCGGCACCCATGCGGCGATCCACGCAAGTTCGGTTCGGGCCCCTGCCTTGACAGCGCCAGCCATCGGCAGGCGCCGGCCGCTTGGGCAGGGGACGAGGACTTGCGCACGCACCCGAGCCGCATCCCCAGCAGACACGCAGCGACCCAACGTCGGCACACGCGTCGCCCACGTCGACAGCAGGCGCGGCCCACTCGAGCGTTCCCTCGGTAGGCGGGACGCCTGACCTTTCGGTGCCGGCGCAAGCCGTGGCCAACGTGGCGAGAGCGACGGTGCCGGCGGCGATCACGGCGGTCATGGCCACCTTGGCCCCGGCCGCCGCCTTTGCCGCTCGTGCCGACGCAACTCCTCTTGCTAGCTCTTCGACCGCTGTGAGTACAAGAGGCCACGCGCGCACCCCGCCATCATACTGCGGGACCCTGCGTGCAGATCGGCCGAGGTAGTGCCCTGCACGCCTTGCACCGTGGCGTCCTTGCACTTCTTGCCGTTTTGGCGTTCCAGCTTCCAGTATTCGTGCGCCCCCGGGGGGTACTCCCCCCCATTCGGGGTCTCGTCCCCCTGGCGCAAGGCCTGCCGGCCATGGTCTTAAGCCCCCAGCGCGGTGTGCGGTCACCAGGCCCAAGGTCGCAGGAGTCACTCGACATGCGGCCGACAGCGCCTGCTTCCACGATACGCTTTCCATGCGCGCCAGCAGGGCGGCAGCGGCCCGGCATGGTGGTTGCTGCCAGCAAGGCGGATGGAGCGGAGGGGCCAAGGCATGCGTGTCCAAAAAATCTTCTTTGCCATTCTAGTCACCGCGATCGCTGCCGGTTGCACGGGCTCAAACAGCAGCGACCCGCTCGACGGCACGCCAGACAGCGGGGTGCTGCCCCCCAAGCCGCCCGAACCGCCTCCACAGAAAAAGGAGCTGTGCAACGGACTGGATGATGACAGCGACGGCGCCGTCGATGAAACGTGTACTTGCGCAAGCGGTAAGACCCAAAGCTGCTGGCCCCTCGAGCCAGCGCAGCGCGGCAAGGGCATCTGCCGCGACGGCCAACAACTCTGCTCGGGGGACGAGGAGTTCGCCTCGTGGGGTCCGTGCGAAGGGTTCGTGGGACCCAAGGAAGACGTCCCGGGCAACGGTGTGGACGAGAACTGCGACGGCAAGGACGGAGCCGATTGCCAACCGCAGGCGTCGGGCGAGCGTTGTCAAGGCGGACGCGATGAGGACTGTGATGGCCTCATCGATTGCAAGGACCCTGACTGCGCCGACTACGGCGGGTGCCAGTGCAAGGCATACGAGGCGGTGTGCACGGGCGGGCTCGACGAGGACTGTGACGGCCTGATCGACTGCAAGGATTCCGATTGTAGCTGGATGCCGGTCTGCAACCCGACCGACAAGGAATGCAAGTGCAAGCCTGGAGCAGTCCGCTTCTGTGACTCGCCCGTCCAGTGCCTGTGGGGTACCCAGGAGTGCATGCCGGACATGCGATGGGGCGCTTGCCTGGAGACCAACGAGCGTCCAGGGCCGTGCAACTCGTACTACTACAATCCGTGGTGCTGCGTCAGCGCTGGGGCCTGCTGCGAGGATCCATGGACGCACGCCAACATCGGCAACTGCACCAACCAGGTCGAGTGCACGCCATGATCCGCGTCTTGCCGGCAGCCCTCGCCGCGTCGCTCGTGCTCCCTGCCTGCGGCGGAGGGGCCTCGACGGACTCCGATCGCGACGGTGGGCATGCCGGCGAGACTGACGCCCAGGGCTTAGGCAGAGGTGACGGCGGCAGCGGGCCAGGATCGCCCGATGGCGCCCCGTCTTGCCCGAATCCGCCGCCTAAAGTGTGTGACTTCTTCCTGGGATGCGGGTGCAAGGAAGGCGAGAAGTGCACCGCCACCGCCGACGGCCCTCGGTGTGCGCCGGCTGGCACCAAGACCCTGGGCGATGAGTGCGCCCAGGACAACGAGTGCCCAGCTGGTTCGCTATGTGCACCAAGTGGCGGCGTCAAGCAGTGCCTGGCGTTTTGCGACCGAGACCATCCCTGCGCGGGTCAGAGCCAGGCGTGCTTCATCGAGATCTGGGACGGCAACGGGGCCTTCTTGGGTCGCGCGTGCGGCCAGACGTGCACTCTGCTCGCGCAGGACTGCCCGTACGACACCCAAGCCTGCTACCCGATAAATGGGAACGCCAACCAGCCCGAAAAAGGGGTGTGTGCCAAGGCGGGTACTGGCGGATCCGGCGACGCGTGCACGACATCGAATGATTGCAAGAAGGGGTTCTTGTGCACCAGGCGCCCAGGCGGCACCGACCAGGATAAGAAGTGCGCCAACATGTGTGACCGAAGCGACGGCGACCCCGGCTGCGAAAGCGGTTTTTCCTGCGGCTTGCTCGGCGGCCACACGGTCACCGGCGCTTGCCTTCCCCAATGAGGACAAACGGATGACGCGCGTCTTCCTTATTTTCATGTGTCTCGCCGGCTGCAGCGGCGGTGGCGGCGTGTCGCTCGACGGGGCGGTGGGCGGCGCGGATGCGTCGCTTGACGCCACGCCCAAGTCCGACGCGCCCATTCAGGGCGCGGACGCGTCGTCGCAAGCCGACGCATCGCGCTTCGACGCAGGGCCACAAGTCGACTCTGGGCCTGGCCCAGTGGGACTCGTCCAATGCCGCACGAGCCGCGACTGCCCAGCGAGCGCCCAGGGATGCAATCGTGCCCCGCCAGGCGGTATCTGCCTCGGATGCAGTACCTCCAACGACTGTCCGATTGACACCTACTGCAACATCTACGGTGGCTGCATGAGGGGCTGCAAGATGGACAGCGAGTGCAACCTCGGGATGCGATGCAACCTAGGAGGCCAATGCGAAGTACGCCCCTGCCCTTGTCCCCAACCGTACGTGTGCGGCGCGCAGAACCTGTGCGAGCGGCCTGCCTGCGAAGGCGATGCCGGCGCGAGTTCCTGCCCCAGTCCGCTCGTGTGCTTGCAAAACCGATGCGTCGAGCCTTGATGGTAGCGAGCACGCCGCGGAATCGTGCAACTCGGTGTCGCGCTTGCCTTGAATTTCAAGGCACAGGACATTCACGGCTTCCAGAAGTTCAAAAGCCGGCGTTGAGAATCAAGCCGACACCGTTCGGCAGAGTCCAAGGCCCGAGTTGGGCGCTGCCCACGATGTCGGTAGGAATTGGAGCAAGCAGGGCCGTTACCAATGCGGCGACGCCAGTCGCTAGGGGGACGACTCCGACCGCGATGTCCCTGCCCGTCTCGTTCTGGTCTATGAGCAAGTACGTGCCTAGGGCAACCGACACGGCGCCACTTCCATAGCCGAGGATCCTCCAAGCGCGGGGCGCGCCTTCGTCGAAGGCGGCGTGCGTGCCGTTCACCGCGATCGTGATGACGCTAACGCCCACGGGCACGGTGTACCCAATGACCGAGGCGATGCTCTCGGCCTCGTCGGCAACCGCCCGGGAAGAACAAAGGGAGCAGAGGCCCGCCACCGCGACCGCAGCAAGTAGGGGTATTTTCGGCATGGTTACTGAACTTCGGTCATCGCGGCACGCAAGCCTTGGTGGTCGGGCTCGAGCTCGAGGCCGCGCTCATACATCCCCTTGGCTTTTTGCGTCTCCCCGAGACGGGCGTGGATGAGGCCCAGCTGGAGGTACACGCCTGCCTTGGTCATGCCGACCGAGGAGTCCAGCGCCTGCAAGAGCATGCCTCGATAGATGCGACGGGCTTTTTCCCACTCGCTGTGAGCGAAATAGATGCGACCTAGGCCCACCATCGTCGGACCGTGTGTCGGGTCGATGCGGAATGCTTCTTCGTAGGACTTCAAGGCCTCCTGGAGATCGCCTGCGGCTTCTCGAAGAGCGGCGAGGCGCTGCTGATAACGCGCCAGGTCCTTCATCTTGCGGGCTGCCCTCGCCTTCTCTGAAAGCTGGCGGAAGATCGGCTCGGCCAGGGCCCCGCGCCCCTCCGCAAAATACAGGTCGGCAAGCGGCTCCTGGACTTGCGGATCTCCCGGCGAGAGCTCGGCGGCACGCTCAAGGCACGGAATAGCCCGAAGCGGTTGCGAGAGGCGTCTGACCAGGACTTCCGAGATCTCGAGGAGCAGCGACACCTTCGTTGCTTGGTACGTTTCCAAAGCCTCTCGAGCCAGGAGGTGATCGGCGAGCGCTGCCCAATCCTCTCGTTCCCTGGCGATTCGCTCGAGCGCTGCCAGTGCGTCTCTATGTCCTGGGTACAAGGCAAGCGCCTCCCGATATCGTGGGACCGCTTCATCCACATCGCCATTCCTGGCCTCGGCAACGCGACCCAGGCGGTATTGGAGGTCTGCCCCCTCCTCGCCCTGCGGAGCTCGAGCCAGGGCCTGTTCCAAGATCCCCGCAGAGCGGTCCCAATCACTGGCCGCCTCGTAGATGCGCGCGAGCCGCGTCATGGCTGCCACGTTGTCCGGCACTCGGTTCCGGACCCGCTCGAGGAGCTCGGCCGCAGCGTCGGGGTTCGCCAGAGGTCCTTCCCAAGTATCGGCCGCGCGAAGGAGCAAGGCCACTTCCTCGTCTGAGTCGCCGAGCGTCCCGCGCACTTCGGCATGGCGGATGAGGATCTCGACGAGCTCGTGCCAGCGTGACGCACCGGCGAGGAGACGCTCGAGCGCTTCGTACGCTCCACGGTCGGCGTTGTCCAGGTCGAGGACTTGGAAATGGTACCCGATGGCCTCGTCGACCGACTCCCTCTTGTCTTCCGCAATCCTCGCCAGGTTCCTGAAGATCTCGACACGGCTGGCGACCGTGGCGGCGAGAGAGATCCGGCGGATGAGTGTCTCTTGCACGGCAAGCCAGTCCTCTCGCCGTGCGTGCACGTCGGCCAGGGCCACCAACATCGTGTCATCGTCTGGGGAAAGGTCGATGGCCGCATGCCACGAGGACACCGCCCTGTCGAGATCCACGTGCTCGTGCGTGAGGATCTCGGCCGCTCGCCGCCTGAGTGAGAGCTCCTGATCACGCTCGCTGGCAAACCGGATCGCGAGCTCCAGCATCTCGAGCAACGGCTCGTACCGATGCATTCGCTCGTGGAGTGAGATCAGGCGAGCATGCGCTTCGCGGTCCCCCTCATCCAGTTCGATGACCTGCTTCCATGCTTCCACGGCACCGTCGTTGTCAGCGAGCACCGACTCGCGCAGGTCGGCGGCTTCAGCGTACATCGCCCGTTTCTTGGAGACGTCGAGCTCCAGATCCGCGCGTCGCCAAAGTATCTCGGCGAGCTTGGCGCCTTGTCCGAGCGCCCGATAGATCTCCTCGAGCGAAGCCAGCGCGGTGCTGTTTTGAGCGTCCAGATCGAGCGCCCGACGGCACGCGCTTTCTGCCTTCCCCAAGTCACCAAGCTTGAGCGCCACCTCGGCGAGGCGCAACGAGAGCTCCCTGGTCACGTCTGGGCTATCCGACGCGCCGATCACATCCGTGAGGCGCGCGTAAGCCTCCTCCCAGCGGGATAGCTCTGCCGCGAGGCGCATGAGCTCGTCTATGGCTGTGTCGGATGAGGGCTCCTCGGCCAACCACCGTCCCACGGCATCGAGGGCACGAACCTTGTCACCGACCTTGGACTCGGCCACCTCAGCGACCCGCGACAGGAGCTTCGCACGCTCGCCAGGCGCCGTCTCAACGGTCAACTTCACCTCGAGCAAGTCCAAGAGGCGCGGGAAGTCCGCGTCGTCTTCGTATATCGGCTCCAAGATGGCGATCACCGCCGCGCGCTCCGTCGGACTTCGCAGGAGCCGCTCGAGCGCCGCTCGGGCCGCGTCATGCCTCGGGACGCAGGCCAAAACCTCACTGTAGGCGCTCACCGCGCCCGGCGCGTCACCGAGGGAGTGCTCGCGCAGGTCCCCAAGACGGTACAGGAAAGAAGCCCGATCCTCGTCGGACACGGCACACGTGGCCTCGCGCACCAGGATTTCTGCCAGGTCGTACCACTTGGCCTGACGCTCGAAGATCCGATCGAGGCTCGACAGCGGAATCCGCTCGTCGCCGCCGAGCTCGAGAGCCTTGCGATAGACGGCGGTGGCCGTGCTGAGGTCTCCAAGCGAATCCTCGTAGACGTGGGCGAGCTTGAGTGCATAGGCGAAGCCTAGTTCCCCGTCGAACAAGTCCTTGAGGACTTGCTCGTAGAGGGCCGCAAGGTCCGCCCACGCACCGCGGGCGCCTGCAAGGCGTACGAGTTCCTTCTCGGCGTCACTATCTTCGGGATCCCCGAGAAGCACGCGTCCCCAGGCCTCGAATGCCGCGGCGAGGTCCGCACGGCCGACCTCATGCAGCTCGGCGACGGCCGCCAGGAGAGCACGGCGCCGGGTGGGATCCGCTCCGCATGTCGCGATTCGCCGCTCGTACAGCTCGGCGACCATGTCGTGCTGGCCCTCCGCACGATAAACGTCCTCGAGAGCGGCGCTGGCCGCATCCATGGTGTCTTCCCGGCTGGCCAGCGCGTCGAGCGCAGCCCTCGTCGGGGCTTGCGCTGGGCAGAATGAGAGGATGGCCCGATAGCGCTCGACGGCCTGGCCAGCTTCCTCCTGCTCGAGCTCGACGATCCGCGCCGCCCGGAAGGCGAGCTCGGCCCGCTGGCTCGCATCGGAGCGGAGCGCAGCGCGCCGATCAACGATCTCAACGAGCTCGGACCAGGACTTCTCGCGGGTGAAGATCTCGTCCAGCGCTTCGAGGGCGCCCACGTCCCCTGGTGACACCTCCAGGATGCTCTTGTACTGAGCGATCGCCTCGTACACGTCTACAAGCTCTTGGTCGTAGACCTGGGCGGCGGCAAACTGAAGCGGACGCCGCGCGATCTGGTGAGGCGCGAGCTCGATCTTGCGATGCAAGATCTCGACGAGCGATCGGAAGTCCTTGGCCTCCCGGTACAGTCGCTCCAAGGAATCGAGCGCGGCCTCGTCGGTGTCGTCGATGGCTAGGACCTGGCGCCAGGTCGCCGTGGCCGCGTCGTGCTTGCGGAGCGCTCCCTCCAAGATGTCCGCGATCCGAACGAGGAGCCTCTTGCGCTGGTCGGGCAGCGCGCAGAGCTCTGCCTTGCGCTCGAGGATCGACACGAGGGGCTCGTACATGCGCTCGAGCCCATGTAGGCGCTCGAGCGCATCGAGTGCCGCCGGCTCGTCGTCTTTGACCTCGAGCACGCGACGCCACGCCGCGATCGCCTGCTGGCGGTCGTTCCTCTTCTCTTCCTCGATTCGCCCGATGCGCCCGAGGAGATCGGCGGCCAAGTCGTAGTCGTACATCCCCTCGACGCCAGTGTCGAGAATCGACACGAGATCGCTCCAAGCACCTCGTTCTTCAGCCAAGCGGTAGAGGTCCTTGTAGATCTCCTCCGAGGAGACATCCTCTTGCCATGCCCGCGCAGTCGCGTGAAATGCTTCGTCCTGCGCGCCGCCGCGTGTTTCGTGGAGCCGCGCGATTTCCCGCAGGAGCTCGATTCGGCGGCCACGATCCCCTTGCTCCTCGAGCTGGATCTCGAGAATGCCCACTAGCTTGTCCCAGCTCCCCTGGGATCGGTAGATCGGCTCCAGCAGGTTGGCGATGCGGCTGCGGTAGTCTTGGTTGGGCAGGAGCCGCTCGAGGACCACAGTCGCCACCGGGTGGATCGGCTCCACGGCGAGCACGTGCTCTATCTGATCGAGCGCCGCGCCGGTTTCTGAGAGCTTCAGCTCGAGGACTTCGGCCAGGCGGACACGGGGCTCGAGCGCCGAGGTGGGATCTCGGTCGATTCGCCTCGACAACAGATCCGCCAAGTCCTGCCAGCGCTTCTGCTCTTGATACAGGCGATCGAGCTCCCGCATCGCCTCTTCGTCGCCTGGATCCAGGTCGAGAATCGCCCGATGGGAGTCGATGGCCTTGTCTGACGCTGAAAGGCGCTCCTCCTGCACCCTCGCGATCCGTCGGTACAGCTCCTTTCGGCGTGCCCCGTCGAGCGCGGACTCGATGGCGTCCTCGTAGGCGGTGATGAGCGCGAACCATCTCTCCCCCCGGACGAGCATGGATTCGAAACGGGAGAAGACCTCCAGATCATCTGGCGTGGACGCGAGCAGCCGCTGATACGCTGCACGCGCCCGCTCCACGTCACCAAGCCGGCGATCATAGATGTCAGCGAGGACGCGCGCGACGTCTCGAACTGCCCGCGAGTCCCCGCCTTCGTCGTCGAGGAACTCCTGGTAGACGCGCGCGAGCCCATCCCAGCAATCCAGCACCTGCGAAAGACGAAGGAGCTGGTCCCGGATGCCCCGCTCGTCGGGAGCCTCCCGAAACACCTTGCCGTACCAGCGGAACGCGCTATCGAGGTCCTCGAGCTGCTCCTCGTAGAGCCGCGCGATTCTTCGAGTTAGCGAAAGTCGGTTCTGTGGGTTCGCCTCGGCATCGAGGCGGATTTCGGTGATTCGGACCAGGTTCGCCCAATCGTGCCGGGCAATGTAAATCGGCTCCAGGATTCCTGCGACGGTGAGACGAATCGCTGGATCCTCGAGATAGCGCTCGAGCCCCGCGATAGCTCCCGCGTGCCGGGAGTCACCGCCCAGGGCGGCCTCGTAGTTCTCCACCGCTCGTTCGGGATCCGTGAGCCGCTTCTCGTACAGATCTCCCAGGCGGAATCGGAGGTCCACCGCCTCCTCGAGATCTTCGGCGAAGCCGAGGCGGCGCTCGAGCAGCTCGCCAAGCTCTGCAAAGCGGTCCCTCGAAGCGTACAGGCGCTCGAGGGCTCGGGTGGCCGCCACGTCGGCGGGATGGATCTCTAGGACACGCTCCCAAGCCGAAACGGAGTCGTCGGGCAGCCCGAGACGCTCTTCACATAGGGTCGCGATCTCAACGAGCGCGTCCCGGCGGACATCGAGGTCGTCGTGGTGCTCTGCCTTGTACGTGAGGATATCCCTTAGCGCCTGATGTTCTTCGAGCTCCCGGTAGATATGCTCGAGCGCGGCGAGCGCGCGCGGATCGTCGGGCTGGGAGTCGAGCACCCGCCTGTAATACTCCTTGGCAAGGGCTAGGTCCCTCAGCTGTCCACGAGCGAGATCGGCGATGTCCAGGTACATTCGGCGCTGCAGGTCTGCCGCGAGCACCTCGGGCGCCAGCTCGCGATAGAGCGCCACGAGCTCCGGGATCGATGGTCGATCAATGGCGATGCGCTGCACTGCCGAGAGAAGTTCGGCGAGCTCGGGCTCGGCAATGGCTGCGCGGCAAGCGCGCGCGAGGGCGTCAAACGCCCCCGCCATGTCGTCGAGACTTCGCTCCTTGAGCTCGGCGATCTTGCGCAAGCGAGTGATCCGCTCGCGAGGATCGTCGATGGCCGCGGCCTCCAGCTCGAAGAGCCGGATGAGCTTGGCATGGTCAGCGTTTTCCCAATAGATCGGCTGCAGGATTTCCGCCGCACGGAGCTTGAGCGCGTCATCGTCCAGAGCTCGCTCGACAGCGAACAAGGCGCCGTGCACCACGTGGGACTGATCGCTCTCCGACCCCTCTCTAGCCAACCTGGCTGGCGACGTCTCCGCGAGGATCTCACGAAACCGCTCGAGCGCTTCCTCGGGCCTCCCGAGCTGGTCCCGAAGGAGAGTACCCAGCTCGAAGAGGAGCTTGGACCGCCCCGCGCCATGCGAGAGCTTGAGGCGTCGCTCGTCCACCTCGCGCAGGTCTGGCCAGCGCTCGGCCTGCCGGTAGAGCCGTGACAGCTCCGCCAGGACTTCCTCGTCCTCGGGACGGAAGTCGAGGATTTCCAGGTATGCGGTCACCGCCTCGCTCGGGCCCGCGCCATCACGCTCCTCGATGCTGGCCACCCGCATGAGGAGAGCACGCTTGCCACCTTCGTCTTCACAGAGCCCTGCCCGCCTTCGCAGGATCTCCACGAGCTCGCGCGCATCGCCGCGGCCCGCGTGGAGTCGCTCTAGAGCGTCCAGCGCCCTGCGGTTCTCGTGATCTTCGGCGAGGACCTCACGCCAGGTCGCGATGGCCGCGGCTGCATCCCCGAGCCGATCCTCGCTGATGGATGCGATGCGGTAAAAGCATTCCAGCCGCTCCCCTTGCGTCTCGGACCACTCCGCTTGCTTGCGCAGGATGGAGATGAGCTGCTCGAAATCCTGCTGCTCCTCGTAGAGCCGCACCAGCGCCGCCGCCGCCGTCCGAACCGCATCGACGTTCGTCGGATCCAGCTCCAAGAGGCGTCGATAAGCGAGCGTCGCCCGCTTGGTGTCACCGAGGTGACGGTCGTAGATGACCGCCACCTCGCCACACAACGATGCCCTCAGGGAAAGGTCACTCGTTTTCGCCGTCTCGATCGCCTCTTCCCACGAAGCTGCGGCTTCGTTCCAGCGATTGAGGGGGCTGGCGAGGCGCTCCACCGCTTGCCGAGCGGTAGGATCTTCAGGATCGGTCCTTAGGGCCTTGGCCCACGTGGCAAAAGCAGCCTCGGCGTCGCCTACTTGATCCTCGTGGATGGCCGCCGAGCGCGCCAGAAGGCGCGCAGCTTCGAGCGGCGTCGCCGCCAGCTCCTCCTCGCAGCGGAGCATCCTCAAGAGGTCGTGCCAGAGCCCGTCTGCTTCGTACCTCGGACCCAGGATGCGAGCGATGCTCAGTCGCTTTTCCCTGTCGGTCGGCTCGGCGAGGAGGTTCTCGAGGAGACTCCTCGCCCCGGCGTGGGCCGGCTCCCGGGCGAGGAGCTCCTCGGCCAGGGAAATCGCGCCCTGCGGATCGCCCAGTCGGAACGCGCGGAGCTCGGCCCGACGGAAAAGAAGAGGTACGAGCTCACGATGTGACTCGTCGCCACCGAGCTGTTCGATCTCCTGCGCGAGCAGGGCCTCGAGCTCGGTCCATCGCATGGCGCCTTCGTAGAGCCGCTCCAGCGCCTTGTACGCACGCAGCTGCGACCGGTCGAGCGCCAGGACTCGGCCATAAGCTTCGATAGCCCCCTCTGCGTTGTCCAGGACTCCTTCGTAGAGATCGCAGATCTGCAAGAGGATTTCACGCCGCGCCGAAGCATCCTTCGTGTTCTCCTCGCGGCGCAGGAGCAACGCGCGAAGATCGTCCCAGCGTCCGGCCGTGTTGAGGATCCTCTGGAGTGCGTCGTAGGCACGCCCTTCCCGCGGATTGAGCTCCAGCAGGCGGCGCCATGCCGCTTCTGCCGGAGCGGGCCTCGCCAGCTTCTCGTCGTAAATTTGGGCAAGTTCCGCCCACAGCTCGACGCGAACCTTGGGGTCCGCGTCCTTTTCAGAGAGCGACGAGAGGACTTTCTCCAGGTGGACCGCCAGATCATCGAAGGCCGCGAGCTCGTCGGCCAACGCCATGAGCTCGCGACGGTTGTCCGCGTCCTCGGGAGCGGCCGCCAGCACGCGCGTGGCGACTTCGTAGGCGTTGAGCGGATCCCGCAGCTTGCGCGCGTGCAGCACGAACAGGCGTCGGTCGAGGAGCAGGCGTCTCGTTTCGTCCTGCTCCGCGGCGCGCAGGATCTCGAGGGTGGACGCGAGGCGGCTCGGGTCGTCAATCCGCTCGTAGACCGGTGCCATGAGCGCCGCGACCTGTACCCTCTCTTCCGAGGAAGGAGTGAGGAATCGCTCGAGCGCAGCGTGTACTTGCCGATTTCCCTGCTGCAGAGCGAGCGCTGAGGAGTAACGCTCGAGCGACTTGTCTCTCTGACCGCCCTCCTCATAGAGCCCTCCCAACCTGAGAAGCAGCGCCACCCGATCTTCCGGCTCGGTGGCGATGCCGAGCTCCGCTTCCAACACCCCAGCGAGCCCCAACTTATCTCCAAGGGCTTGCTTGACCTTGGCGAGCGCACGGAGTGCGCGGATGGAGCGCGGGGCGAGCTCCAGGATCTTGTCGAACGTTTTCCCTGCTGCGGCCAGATCCTTGACCCGCTCCTCTTCGATGAAAGCGATCTTGAAGAGCATCTCCAGCTTCTTGGCCGGATCCGTCTCGAGCTCGGCCCGTCGTCGCTGGTAGACGAGCAGGTCGGCCCAGCGTCCTGCTTGCGCCGCCAGCTCCTCGAGCGCCGTCATCGCCTCTGGGTCGTCTGGTGCTAGGCCGAGGACCTTTTCCCACGCGGCGCGGGCCTCTGCGGGCTGATGCAAGCGGACCGCGTAGAGTCGCCCCAGCTCCCGGAAGAGCCGCTGCCTTTCCGAAGCCGGCGTGAGCTCGTTTTCGGCACGTCGCGAGAGAATATCGGCGACTTGCTGCCACGCATCGGCCTCAGCGCCGAGACGCTCGAGGTCCAAGAGGAGCGCCGCGTCGTCTGGACAGAGCTCGTAGGCGCGCGCGCACCATTGGAAAGCCAGGGCCTTCGAACCGAGCTTCTCCTCGCACAGCGCTCGGATGTCCAGGTGGAGCTTGAGCTTGTCCTCGGTGGTCTCCGCATGGGACAGGAGGACCTCGTACGTGCCGAGGAGCCGGGACCACTTCTCTCCCTTGCGGTAGATCGGGACCAGGGCTCGCGCCGCCGCGAGGTTTCTCGGTGAAACCGCAAGAATACGCTCGTGCGCCTTGATGGCTTTTTCTGGGTTGCCGATCTTGTCGTGGCAGAGACGAACAATCCGCTCCAGCACCGAGAGCTTCTTGTCGTTTTCGCTGGCCCGCTCGGCGACCGAGAAGAGCACCTCGAAGAGGTCGTCCCAGGCGCCGAGAGACGCGTAGAGCGCTTCGAGCGAGTCGAGGTCTCCGGCCTGCGCGTGCAGCTCACGGAGGAGGCGGATCGCCCTGGCGTGGCCTGGATTGAGGGTGAGGATCTCCTGAAAGACCCGCGCCGCGAGCGCGGGCGCTTCGAGCTTCTCCACGTACAGGGCGCCGAGCCGCTCGAGAATCGCGACAGCGGCCTTGGGCTCGGACGTTCCAGCACGCTGGCGCACCAGCACCTCGGCCAGGGCCAGGTACCGCTTCTCCCGGTCATAAAGTTGCGCCAGGGACGCCAGGGCCTCGGGGTCGGCGGGGTTCCCCTCGAGGATTCGGTTCCACGTGGCGATGGACGCTCGGGCGTCCCCCAGTTTTTCGGCAGCAAGCTTGGCCATCTCGACGAGATGCGCCCGACGTGCCTCCCCGCAGAGCGAATCCACCTCACGACCGAGGAGCTCGAGCAAGGCGCGCCACTGACGACGCTTGGCGTAAATCTCCTTGAGCCTCGCCGAGGCCTCGCGGTCGGCGGGGTCCAGCGCGCAGAGCTCCTCGAGAGGCTTGATTGCCTGGGCGTGATTGCCAAAGCGCTCAATCCAAAGGGACGCGACACGCCTCAGCAACGACGCCCGCTCTTCCTCGTCGACCCAGGACGCGTCGGCCTTGCGCGCGAGCACCGAAATCAAATCGTTCCAACGCCCCAGCTGCTCGTACTTGGTCGCCAAGGCCTCGAGCGCCACCTTGTGGTCCGGGACCAACGTGAGGATGGCGTTGTACGTGTTGATGACCATCACGTCGAGATTCAAGCGATCGCGATAGATGACAACGACGTCGAGGAGCCTCTCGACCCGCGCCTCCTTGCTCGCCTGGTCGACGGGTGAAATCGCCTCGACCTCCTCTTTCAAGAGCTCGAGGAGCGCGTTCCACTTCTCTGCGCGCTGGTACAAGCGCTTCAACGCGGTGCGCGCTTCTTCGTTCCTTGGATTCTGGCGGAGGATCGCCTTCCAAGAGTCGATCGCCTTCTCGGGATTCGCTCCCGCGCTCTCTGCCAGGGATGCCACTTCGAGGCCGAGCTGCCGCTTTCGCTGCGCGTCGGTCTCCAGCTTGTGCGCCTGCTGAAGGACCGCAAGGAGCTTGCTCCCCTCCCCACGCTGCTGGTGGTACTCGCGGAAGAACCCCACCATCACCGGATGCGCGGCATCGAGCTTGCGGATTCGTCGGAAGTACTCCTCGGCGGCATCGGCCTTGCCGAGGCGCTTCCAGTAGATCATCGCCACCTGCAACACCATGGCGAGCTCGGATTCCGACTTATCGCGCCGGGCCTTGAGAGCCCCCTCGTACAGCTTGACCAAGCCCTCCCAATTCTCCTCGGCGCTATACACTTCGATCAGCGTGCGCAGTGCACGCGGATGACCGGGATCGACGGTCAGCACTTGCTTCATGCAACTCAGCACGAGATCCGGCTGCTCCAGGCGAGCTTGGGCGAGATCGGTGAGGCCAAGCAGCGCCTGGATGCGCTCGTCCTTGGTGGTCGCCGCTGCCTCGCGCTGTACGAAGAACTGCGCGAGCTCCTCCCAGCGTCCCCCCTGCCTGAGCCGCCGCTCGAGGTGCATGGCCGCCCGACGATTTCGTGGCTCGACGTCGAGCGCTGCGCGCAAGTAGTCATCGATTTCTGGGGCATCCGGCCGGTAGCGGGCACACGTCTCGGCCGCCGAGAGGAACATGGTGGTGGCGAGCTGGCGATCCGTGGCGGCACGCGCCTCGTTCGCGTATTTCTCGACGATGCGCTCCCAGTGGGCCCGGATCATGTCGATCTGCGCCACGGTTTCTTGTACGTCGTGGTCGTCCGGGCGGAGCTCGAGCACGCGCCTGAAGCACTCGCGCGCCGCGTTTTCGTCGAGCAGATCCTCGACGAAAAGCTTCCCCTTCTCATACAAGAGGTCCGCGAGGCGGCTCCGGTCCGCCACCTTCGCGAGCTCGAGGTCCAAGAGGCGCAGGGTGAGCTCGAAGTCCCCGCGCTCGCGGTGCGAGCGCCGGGCATCGTCGAGCGCTTGGCTCACCGATGGCTCGGCAAGCCCCTTGTCGCCGTCTTGGGCCGCCATTTGCTCCAGGGCAGCCCACGCCTGCGTGTTGTCAGGATCCACGTCAAGGATCGCCAAGTACTCCCGATAGTCGGCCATCTTCCGCTTTCCACGCGTGCGAAACGAGTTGGGTTGTTACGCGGTGCCGGGATGATAGCGCGGTGGTCGTCCGGCGTTCAAGGAGCATGGGGGAAGATTGTCCACCGATTGACATCCGGAAGCTGGATGCGGGATGGTGGTGCTCCCCATGCCCGCACGGTTTGCGTCCGTCGTCCTTGGCAGCATCGTCGCATTGTCCTGTGCAAGAACTGCGCAGCGACAGGTGGAGTCGGGTAAAGAGCTCGCCTATCCGCCGTCGAGCAGTCGTCCGAGCTTTCGCCTGGGAAAGACAATCGAGCCCATTCGCTATGGCGTCGACCTTAGCGTCATTCCTTCGTCGAGTAGTTTCTCGGGACGGGTGGACATCCGGCTGCGCCTTCACGAGAAGACCCAGGTGCTATGGCTTAACGGCGAGGACTTGGTAATCCATCGGTCGGAGCTAAAAACTGGTGGCAAAACCTACGTCGCGCATGTTGAAGACAAGGGTGATGGCTTGTTGGGTTTTGTCTTCGGGGAGGCAGTCGGCCCGGGGGACGCCGAGCTCCACGTCGAGTACGAGGGGGCGTTCTCTACCAAAGACGACACCGGGGTCTTCAAGCAGTCGGAAGGGAACGACTGGTACGTCTTCACCCAATTCGAGCCGCATGACGCTCGCCGAGCGTTTCCGTGCTTTGACGAACCGTCGTTCAAGGCTCCGTGGCAGGTCACCCTTCGGGTGCCACGGGATCACGTGGCCTTGTCCAACACGAAAGTGGCCTCCGAGACGGACGAGGGAGCCGGAATGCGGACTGTTCGGTTCGCCGAGACCAAGCCTCTGCCCAGTTATCTCATCGCCTTTGCCGTCGGGCCCTTCGACGTCGTGGACGCCGGGAAGGTAGGCAAGAACGGCGTACCTCTGCGCATCGTGACACCGCGGGGACGCGCGTCAGACGCCGCACATGCGGCCGCCGTCACTCCAGAGCTCCTCGCGCTCCTCGAGTCCTACTTCGGCACCCCTTACCCGTTCGAGAAGTTGGATCAAGTAGCCGTGCGCCTGACCAGCTTTGGGGCCATGGAGCACCCTGGGCTCATCACGTACCACGCAAACCTTCTTATCGCCCCGCCGGTCGGAAACACGATCCAACGACGAAGGAAGTTCGCAGCGTTCTGCGCCCACGAGCTCGCTCATCAGTGGTTCGGAAACCTCGTGACCCTCGAATGGTGGGAGGATACCTGGCTGAACGAATCCTTCGCCGAATGGATGGCCACAAAGATTGTCAACCAGTGGAAACCGGAGTGGAACACCGACGCGTACCGGGCCTCGGTGACGTCTGAGTCCATGATCCAAGATTCTCTCGTCAGCGCCAGGCGGATCCGCCAGCCGATCCTTTCTCACCATGACATCCAGAACGCCTTCGACAGCATTACCTACGACAAGGGGCAGGCAGTCCTTCACATGCTGGAGTCGTGGATTGGGCCTGAGAAGTTCCAGAAGGGGGTCCAGGATTACCTGGGCAAGCATGCCTTCCAGAATGCAACCGCAGCCGATTTCCTGGCTGCGCTGAGCCGCAGCGCGGGGCACGACGTGGCTCCCGCGTTTTCCACGTTCCTCGACCAAGTCGGGGTTCCCCTGGTCACGGTCGCGCTCCGCTGCGTCAAGGGGAAGCCCCCCACGCTTCTCATGAGCCAGGAGCGATACCTCCCGCTCGGCTCCCACGGATCCACGGACCAGGTGTGGCAGATCCCGACTTGCGTTCGTCATGACTCGGGCAATGGCCCAGAGGTCACTTGCGGCGTGCTCTCGTCGGCGCGCGGCGAGCTTTCCCTCGGGGACGAGAAGTGCCCGGACTGGGTCGTCGAAAACCATGGACGGGCGGGGTATTACCGAGCCCGCTCGGAGGGAGACCTCCGCGAGGCGACCCTTAAGGCATGGCCCCACATGACAGACGCCGAGCGAGTGGGCGCGCTCTTGGATCTCAAAGCGTTGATGGAGAAGGGGTTACTCCCTGTCGACCAGCTGTTGTCCGCGGTGGAAACGGCGAAAATGGGCGCGAGCCCACTCCTCGAGCGCACCTTGGCCCACGTTCTCCTGGGCCTCTTTCCCGCTCTCGTCCCCAAGGAGAGCGAAGGCAACTTCGCCCGGTTTGTCCGGTCAGTCATGGGACCCTCGGCGACGTCGTTGGGTTTTTTCCCTCACTCGGGAGACGACGAGGAGACCCAAATTACACGCCCCGTGCTGGTCTCGCTCGTCGCCGACCAAGGAGAAGATAAGGAGCTCCTCGACACCGCGCGCTCGCTCGCAGGAAGATGGTTAAGGGACCGGAAGTCCATCAAGCCCGAAATGGTTGGCGTCGTGCTCGACCTGGCCGCAACGCGGGGCGACATGGCGCTTTTCGCGGAAATGCTCGCCGAGCTGCGCGCGACGCGCGTGCACAAGGAACGGGAGCGGATTCTCGGTGCGCTCGGTAGTTTCCTCGATCCAGCGCTGCACGAGCAGGCGCTGGCGTACAGCATCTCAGGTGAGCTGGACGCGAGCGACGCCTCCCACCTATTCTGGACCGCCGCAGAGATCTCCGCCCGAGTCGGACGGCGCGTGGGACGCGCCGAGGATCAGCCTGCTCCGGTACTGTCGTTCCTAGAGAAGCGATTCGATGACGTGGTCGCGGCGCTTCCTCACGAGGACATCGCCTTCTTGCCTACGATTGGAGCCTACGAGTGCCATGAAAAGGGCGCAGCGGCGATTTCTTCGCTCTTTCGCGACCGAGCGGCGAAGTTCAGCGGCGCGCCGAGGATCCTCGCCCAGTCCCTGGAGCAGATTCGGCTCTGCGCGGCGCTGCGGGCGAAACAGGCAACGAGCATGACGCGCTTTCTTGCCAAGTATTGATTCGTCGAGCACGCTTTCCTGCTTTTTCGGAGAATTGTGACCATGCCCCTCTTTGAATACACCTGCACCAAGTGCTCACATCAGTTCGAGGCGCTGGTCTTTGGCCAGGAGATACCCTCCTGCCCCAAGTGCCGCTCCTCTGAGCTCGAGCGCATTCTCTCGGTGGTCTCCGTGGGGAGAGGAAGCGAGCAAGCCGCGGCCCAGGTCGCCGAGGGTTGTGGGGGCTGCGGAGATCCGACGAGAAACGGCGGCTGTCCGTTCAAGTAACGCTCGTGCCATTGACGATGAATCCTCCGCGGATTGCCAAGGACAAGGGCGCAACCCTTCCAGGGACGCTTCACGCATTTCTCGAGGCCGCGCCAGACGGCATCGTGTTGGTCGATGGCCACGGTCGAATTACGGTCGTCAACCGGCGCGCCGAGGAGATGTTCGGCTACGAGCGCGCCGAGCTTATCGGCCAGGAGGTGGAAATCCTCGTTCCAGTCCGACTTCGCGGTCCCCACGCCGAGTATCGAGACCGCTATTCGATCGACCCACGCCCAAGGCCCATCGGACAGGGGCAGGCGCTCGCCGGTCGCCGGAAAAACGGGACCGAGTTCCCGGTCGAAATCAGCCTGAGCGCGCTCGAGACCCAGGACGGTCGCCAGGTCATCAGCATCATACGAGACATTACCGACAGGCGAGAGGCAGAGCGTCAGCTCCAGGCCTCACTGCGCGAGAAAGAAGTGCTCCTCAAGGAGATTCACCACCGGGTGAAAAACAACCTTCAGGTGACCTCGAGCCTTCTCAGGCTGCAGTCGGGGACGATCCAGGACGAGCGAGCACGCGAGGCGCTTGCCGAGAGTCAGCACCGCATAAGGTCCATGGCGCTCGTGCACGAGAAGCTCTATAGGTCCAGGGACCTCGCACGCGTGGATCTCCTGGACTACACGAGGAGCCTGGCGACGCTCCTCATGAGCTCCCTTGGGACCGACGAGCGGCTGATCACTTTGACGGTCGTCGGGAACCCGGTGTTCCTCGGCGTCGACGCCGCGATCCCCTGCGGCCTCATCGTCAACGAGCTCCTCACGAACTGCCTGAAGCACGCATTTCCACCGGGAAAGAAGGGCGAAATCGAGGCGCGAATCATGACCTTGGGCAACGCCCCAGATGGCAATCGCTTCCTCTTGTCAGTGCGCGACAATGGCGTCGGCATGCCAGGGGACGTGGATGCAAGGAAAGAAGAGACCCTAGGCCTGAGGCTCGTTTCCACGCTCGTCGACCAGCTCCACGGAACGCTCGAGGTGGAACGGGGCCCGCGCGAGGAACCCGCGGAAGCGTCGCGGCCTGGAACTGAGTTCCGTGTTTTCTTCTCGGAGGCCCGCACTTGAGCCCAGAGCACTCCATGGGCGAGAAGCAAGCCGAGCTCCTGGCCGGCCCTGCCAGCGTGCTCATCGTCGAGGATGAGAACATCATCGCACTCGATGTCGAGCAAAGCCTCAAGAAGCTGGGCTACAAGGTCTCGGGACTCGCTCGCTCCGGCGCGGAGGCCATTGAGAAGGCGACTTCATGTCGACCCGACGTCGTGCTCATGGACATCCGGCTCGGAGGCCCGACCGACGGCATCGACACGGGCGGCCTTCTCTGGTCGAAGATGAACATCCCCGTCGTGTTCTTGACCGCCTATGCGGACGAAGGGACGCTCGAACGCGCCAAGTCCGCCGCGCCCTTTGGTTACGTGGTCAAGCCTTTTCATGATCAAGAGCTCCATGCGGCCATCATGATGGCGCTGTTCAAGCACAAGGCCTTCCAGGAGCTCGAAGAGCGGGTGCGCGAGCGCACGATCTTGCTGGAAGAAGCCGTCCGGTCCCGAGATGAGTTCCTCCTCGTGGCAGCCCACGAGCTACGAACGCCGCTGACGGCCCTGCAACTCCAGCTGCAAGGTCTCGAGCGCATGGTCCAGGGAACGCTCCATTCTTCCCCGTCGGACGACGAGCGGAAGATCCCCGGCAAGATTGAGAAAGCCGTGCGGTCGGCAGGGCGCTTGTGTGCCCTGGTGGAACGATTGCTCGATGTGTCTGGCCTTGGTGCAGAGAAACTGCCGCTTCTTCGCGAAGAAACGAGCCTTTCACAGGTGGTCATGGAGACCGTCGAGACGTTTCGGGCGAAGGCCGAGTCGGCCGGATGCCAGGTTCAGCTAGAAGTGGCAGACCCGGCGATTGGAACCTGGGATCGCTCTCGCCTCGAGCAGGTGGTCTCCAACCTCTTGTCGAATGCGATCAAGTACGGGGGCGGCAAGCCGGTGGACGTGAGCGTCGCCGCCGACGGCAAGGTGGCGATCTTGAAAGTCGCTGACCAGGGTATTGGGATCGCGGAGGCGGACAGGGAGCGGATTTTCGGACGTTTTGAGCGCGCTGTATCCCTTAGGCACTACGGTGGCCTGGGCCTGGGGCTCTACATCACCCGCCGCCTCGTCGAAGCGCACGGGGGAACCATCTGGGTCGACAGCAGCCCAGGAGCTGGAGCCACGTTTTCCGTAGAGCTCCCGCAAGGGCGCGAGGCGGGGCGTAGCTAGAGCAACTTGGCTGGTCGTCAAGCTCCCTCCGTTTGACCAACGACAAGCGCCCCAGATAAGATATCGATGGGCCGAAAAGCAGGTGCGCCGCATAGAGGACATCATCGGACCGATGTTCGAGTCGATGGCCGACGGGGTCATCGTGACCGATGAGCACGGGGAGGTGTCCCTGGTCAACCCGGCGGCGAGGCGCCTCTTGGGGCTCGAGCAAGAAGGGCCGGTCGATGCCAAGTACCTCAAGGAGAGCCGGGGGTTCTACCCGTTCGACCTGGCCAGCGACAAGGTGGGGGGAATCACCGAAGAAGTGAAAGTCGGCGACAAGTTCCTTCACTCCAGCGTCTCGCCCATCATCGGCACGGGTGGCAAGCGCATGGGGGTCGTGGTGGTGCTGCGCGACATGAGCACATGGAAGGATCTCGGGAAGCGGAAGGAGGACTTCGTCTCCCTGGTCTCGCATGAGCTACGCACCCCGCTGACCTCCATCGCCGGCGCCCTCGATATCGTGCTCAATGAATACGCCGGCGGGGTCACGGACAAGCAGCGGCGGTACCTGGCGCTCGCTCGGGATTCCTGCTCCAAGCTCAACGTGATCATCGACGATCTCCTGGACGTTGCACGCCTGGAGCAGGGGAACATGGCGCTGCAGCTTCGGCCGCTCTCTCTCGACCAGCTCGCCCGAGACTCCGTGGAGCGCTTTCGCGCAAAGGCGGTGTCAAAGCGCGTGGCGCTGAGCTTCTCGGCGCAACGATCCGGGATCCGGATAATTGGCGATATCGACCGCCTGTCGCAGGTGATGAACAACCTCCTTTCGAACTCGATCAAGTTCACGCCCGAAGGGGGGCGTATCGAGGTCGACGTGTTCGGGCCCGGCGTGGCGCACGCACACGTTGGCGTTTCCGTCTGGAACAACGGAGACCCAATCCCCGAAGGGGACCGCGAGCGCGTATTCGACAAGTTCGAACAGGTGCAGGCCACCTCCACGCGGCGCGTGGGCGGTACCGGGCTGGGCCTGGCCATATCCCGGTCGATCGTCGAGCAGCACGGCGGAAAGATCTGGGTCGAAAACGCGCCGGTGGGGGCGAAGTTCGTCTTCACGCTCCCTGCAGCCGCGGAGAGCACTGACGACGAGGTCGTCTCTGCGGACGCATCGCTGCCCGCCGTGTCTCCGCCCACCACCCAAGACGATAGTTCGGTTCACGGGCGCCTGGTCCTGGTCGTCGACGACGATCGATACAGCGCCTATATCCTCAAGGGGATCCTCATGGGGATGGGCCACAAGGTGCTCGTCGCTCATGACACCTACGAAGCCTTGGCGATCGCCCGCGAGCAGCGGCCCGAGCTCATCACCGTCGACGTGCTCATGCCGGGCGTGGACGGCCTCGCCCTGGTGGAGATCCTCAAGCACGATCCGGAGACCCGCAAGACCGCCGTAGTCATCGTGTCCGCAGCCACGGATCGCGAGCAGGCCATCGCCGCGGGGGCCGACGTGTACGTGCAGAAACCCGTGGACGTGGATCTCTTCCGTGAGACCGTAACCAGGCTCCTCGCGGAAGGCGGGCGTGGCACGCAGGTCAAGGTCCTGGTCGTCGACGATGACTCGGACATTCGCATGATCACGCGCGAGGTTCTCGAGAAGGCGGGCTATGTGGTGAGGGAGGCCCAAGACGGAGAGACCGCCCTCTTCGAGGCCAAGCGTTTTCGCCCGGACCTCGTGCTCCTGGACATGATGATGCCCGAACTCGACGGTTTCCAGACCGCAAAGCGCTTCCGATCCGAGCGAGAGGGAGCCTTGACCCCCGTGATCTTCGTGTCCGCCCGCGGTCAAACCGCCGACAAGGTGCGGGCCTTCAAGCTTGGTGCTGACGATTATCTTGTGAAGCCCTTTGACTCCGCCGAGCTGGTGGCCCGGGTGGAGAAGGCGTTGAGTCGCCGGGAGCGTGAGCTCGCGGCGTCACCCACAACAATGCTCCCAGGCGCCGGCGCCATTGAAGCCGAGATCGAGCGTCGTCTCGCCAGCGAAGGCAACCACGCGTTTTGTTACCTCGATCTCGATAACTTGAAGGCGTTTAACGACTATTACGGCTACGCCAAGGCCGATGGCATCGTCAAGCAGACAGGGGATATCGTCCGTGAAGTGGTCACGCGCGAGGGGGGGGCGACCGATTTCATCGGCCATATCGCCGGGGATGACTTCGTCTTCATTACCACCGCCGAAAATGCGGATCGCGTTTGCACCACCATTTGCCGAACGTTTGATCGCCTGGTCCCGCTCTACTACAACAAGGCAGATCGCGAGCGCGGCTATATCGAGACCCTCGACCGCTATGGCCAGCTCCGTCGATTCCCCATCATGAGCGTATCGGTTGCGGCGCTCACCACCCGTGGTGCACGGGTCCGCACATATGCGGAGCTTGCGGCCGTCGCCGCCGAAGCCAAGAAGCTCGCCAAGTCGATCGAAGGATCCTCGTACGTGCGCGACGGAGAAGCCGTCTTCCCTGAGCAGAGGGTGGCCACCGGTTCCTCCTAGTCGACTCGCCCGCCTAACGCTTGTGAACAAGCCAAGCGACTAACGACAACAGCAAGCTAAGCAAGAGGGAAGTGGCGAGCGGCACGTAGATGCGAAAGTTCCCTCGGTGGATGTAGATATCCCCGGGCAGCCGGCCAATTCGCGCCGCCGGAAACCGCGCCGAAATGAGAATCAGGAGGCCGAGGGCAGTGACGACCAGGCCGATCACGAGCAGGTACCTGCCCATGAAGCCGATGTCGTTCACGGCCCTCCCCTGTGCCGGTGGGGGGACCGATGCGGGCGAAAATGACGCCGCCGCCTGGGCCGATTCGGTTCGCTTCCAGGCTTGGGATGGACTGGCGGCTCCCCACTATGGAGGTCGATATCTCGAACGACATCCCCTTTCTCCCAGCCGTCTTGGGGTCGCCGCCTCTTGCCTCCAGCGGCGTGCGTCGCGCCCCCGCCGCTGTGCTGGTCGCTCTTTCGAAACCCTGGGTTTGGATTCAGGTACTTCTGATCGGGAGCACGGGCCATCAACACTATTCAAGGTGCGGTCCAGCTAGCCACCGGCGCCGGCGCGCTTACAACGCCAAAATCGATGCGGAGGATTCCAGAAGAGGCGGCAGGGCGCGATGTGGATCCAGAAGAAACGCGCGAGTGGTTCGACTCCCTGGACGAGGTCCTCGAGCGAGCAGGCCCTCAAAGGGTCCGCACGCTCTTGGAAGCCCTTTACCGGCATGCGGCTCGCAGGGGGGCCAGGCCCGCTGCGCCCACGAACACCCCATACGCCAACACGATTCCGTTGGAGCGCCAGCCTCCTTATCCCGGCAATCTCGAGATCGAGCGCCGAATCAAGAGCATCATCCGTTGGAACGCGATGGCCATGGTCGTGCGCGCCAACAGGGAGTCCCCGGGAATTGGTGGGCACATCTCCACATACGCCTCCGCCGCCACCCTGTTGGAAGTAGCCTTTCATCACTTTCTCCGCGCGCGGTCGGACGATCAGGCCGGTGATCAGGTCTTCTTTCAGGGGCACGCCTCCCCTGGCGTGTACGCCCGCGCGTTCCTCGAAGGACGGGTGACCGAGACGCACCTCCGCAATTTCCGACGCGAGCTCCGGCCCGAGGGGGGTCTAAGCTCCTACCCCCATCCGTGGCTCATGCCGGGATTCTGGGAGTTCCCGTCGGTCTCCATGGGGCTTTCGGCCATCATGGCCATCTATCAGGCGAGGTTTAACCGCTACCTCGCCCATCGGGGGATTAAGGATACATCCCGCTCTCGCGTCTGGTGCTTCCTGGGCGACGGTGAGACCGACGAGCCCGAGACCATTGGCGCCATTACCTTGGCGGCGCGCGAGAAGCTCGACAACCTCATCTTCGTCATCAACTGCAACCTCCAGCGGCTCGATGGGCCCGTTCGTGGGAACGGGAAGATCATCCAGGAGCTGGAAGCGCTTTTTTGCGGGGCGGGCTGGAACGTCATCAAGGTCGTCTGGGGGAGCGACTGGGATCCCTTGCTCGCACGCGATGACACCGGCGAGCTCCTGGCACGAATGGAGGAGGTCGTCGACGGACAGTACCAAAAATACTCGGCCAGCCCTGGCTCGTACATCCGCCGAGATTTCTTCGGCGTCTCCCCTCGGCTCCTCAAGCTCGTGGAATCCCTGTCCGACGAGCAGCTCCGACGCCTCAATCGTGGCGGGCACGACTCGGTCAAGGTCCATGCGGCGTACCGAGCAGCTGCCGAGAACCGGGGAACCCCGACCGTGGTACTGGCC
>JACQUZ010000174.1 GCA_016210055.1 Deltaproteobacteria bacterium
GGCGACGACGAGGTCGACCTTCTCGACGCTCCGCAGGGCCTCGATGCTGGGGCGAATGTCCTCGTACAGGGCAGGGAGGATCTTCGACTTATCCCCCTCGTCCTGCGGGTTGCCCGAGAACCTGACCGGCGTCTTGAGCGGCGCGTAGCGAGACGCCTCCTCTCCCATGATGCCGATGAAGCCGATCTTTATGCCCGACTTGGTGGTGAGCACGTGGTACCGCTTGATAGGAAGGTTGGACGTCCCCTCGCCGGTCAAGGCTGCCAGGTCGTCGTCGAGGGGGCTCTCGGCGTCGAAGTGCATGTTCGTGGAGACGATCTGGGGCATGCCGCCCTTGTCCCGGGCCGCCTTGATGGCCCGCGCGAACGCGGCTGGACCCAGGTCGAATTCATGGTTCCCCGGGCACATGACGTCGTACTCGAGGGCTTTCATGATCGTGAAATCGGGGGCCGTGGTTTCAAACGAGACCTGTGGGAACGCGCCTTGGGTCTCGTCGCCGGCGGAAACGGTGACCGTGTCGATCCCCGCTGCCTTGGCCGCTGCCCGTTCCTTGGCAAGGACCGTGGCGCGACGGAGCACGCTCCCCTTGATCGCGCCCGTACCCGCCGTGGTCTTGGTCGGAAAGTCGTCGATCTCGGGGCCAAACCCGAACAGGTGCGAGTGCTCGTCGTTGGTGTGGAAGATGACCAGGCGTCGCTCGGTGCCCACGCTGGCGTCGGGCTTGGATGTTCCATTCCCGCCGCCGCAGGCGAGGAGCATCCCGGTACACATCGTTAGGCAGGCATGCTGATGGACTCTGTGCATGGGTACGTCTCGTCCTTTCTATTGGACCCTACGAATCCAACTATTCTCTACCAGCCCGTCGGGCATGGGAAGGCCTGCTCGTCTTCCATGGGATAATTGGGCATAAATGCCCCTGGCGGGGCATTTATGCCCGTGAATTTGAGCGCCCGGCCCTTGCGCAGTAATCTAGAGGCGTGAGCTTCAAACTACGAAGGCATCCCCGATTCCCCGGTCGACCCGGCCCGCTCGTGGTCGTCGTCCTCGACGGCGTGGGCTCTGGCGCCCGGGACGAGTCGGACGCCGTGCACTTGGCCCGCACCCCCACCCTGGACCGCCTGATTTCACGAGGCCCCACCTGCACGCTGCGCGCCCATGGCACGGCGGTGGGCATGCCCTCCGACGCGGACATGGGGAACAGCGAAGTCGGACACAACGCTCTTGGCGCAGGTCGCGTCTACGACCAGGGCGCCAAGCTCGTTTCGCGCAGCATCCGTGAGCGCACCTTGTTTTCCGGCGCGACCTGGAACCAAGTGATCGCACAAGTCCTCGACCGCTCCTCGGCGCTCCACTTCATCGGCCTCCTGTCCGACGGGAACGTGCATTCTCACATCGATCACTTGTTCGCCCTCTTGCGGGAAGCCTCCCGCCGCGGCGTTTCGCGCCTCTTCGTGCACGTCCTTACGGACGGTCGTGACGTCCCAGACGGCTCGGCTCTTCTGTACGTCGATCGTCTCGAGGCGGAATTGCGAGAGACCGGCGGCAAGATCGCATCCGGCGGCGGCCGCATGCTCGTGACCATGGACCGCTACGGCGCCGACTGGAACATCGTGCGCCGAGGCTTTGAGGCCCACGTGCACGGCAACGCCCGGCGCTTCCCGAGCGCGCGCGCGGCCATCGAGACGTTTCGAGAGGAGACGCCCGGAATCAGCGATCAGTTCTTGCCGCCGTTCGTCATCGAGGAGAACGGCCAGCCCGTGGGGCCCGTCCACGATGGCGACGCGGTCATCTTCTTCAACTTCCGAGGGGACCGCGCCATCGAGATCAGCCAGGCCTTCGAGCAAGGACCGGATTGGGGCAAGTTCGACCGCGGCCGCAAGCCGGACGTCCTTTATGCCGGAATGATGGAGTACGACGGGGACTTCAAGATTCCCAGGCGGTTCCTCGTGCCGCCGCCGGCCATCGAGCGCACCATGGGCGAGTACCTGGCCGAAAACGGCGTCACCCAGCTGGCGATCAGCGAGACGCAGAAGTACGGCCACGTGACCTATTTTTGGAACGGCAACCGGGGAGGGATGATTAACCCCGCGCTCGAGACCTACGTCGAGATCCCGTCGGACTTGGTTCCGTTCGAGGAGCGACCCTGGATGAAGGCGGCGGAGATCACCGACAAGCTCATCGCCGAGCTGCGCACGGGCCGCCACAAGTTCGCCCGCGTGAACTTCGCGAACGGGGACATGGTGGGGCACACGGGGAACCGGGACGCCGCCATCATCGCCGTGGAGTGCGTTGATCTCGCCCTCGCGCGCCTCTCGCGTGAGGTCACGCGCCTGGGCGGAATCTTGATCGTGACCGCCGACCACGGGAACGCCGATGAGATGTACGAGCACGACAAGGACGGCAAGGTCCTAAGGGACAAGAAAAGCGGTCAGCCAGTCCCCAAAACCAGCCACACCCTGAATCCGGTGCCATTCGTCATTTCCGATCCGCTCGGAAGCCACGCGGAATACCGTCTCGACGAGGCCGTGCTCCCCCAGGCAGGGCTTGCCCACGTAGCAGCTACATGTTTGAACTTATTGGGATTTGAACGGCCTGAAGACGAGGAGTCGTCGCTCTTGACGTTTCCATAGCCTTGCGGCTCGGCGGCGGGAGCGCCAAGATGTGCGCTAGCGTGAAAACACACTTCCACTCCTTGCTGGTGGGTGTCGGCTTGCTCCTTGCGGCTGCCGGCACTTTTTTCTTGGTCCATTCGGTGAGCGTCTCCAAGAAAGGGGTCAAGCTCGGCGCGGTGCCCGAGGCCAAGGCGTCCTGCCGGGATAGGGACTGCCTTCCTGCCCTCAATCTTCGCACCCTCGACGGCAAGGCGGTCTCCGCAGAGTCGCTCCGAGGCAAGATCGTGATGGTGAATTTCTGGGCCACCTGGTGCCGCCCGTGCGTTGGCGAGATGCCCGCCTTGCAGGCCGTCTACCAAAGGCACGGCACTTCCGGATTGGTGATCCTCGGGGTGGTCATGGAGCAGTCACCTGACGAAAAAATCCATGCGTTTCTGGCTCAGCACGGGGTGACGTACCCAATCGTGCGCAGCACGCCAGAGATCGAGCGCCTGTTTGGAAATCCGGAGTTCTTGCCCACGTCGTTCCTCTACGATCGGGACGGGACGCTTCGCGCACTCTGGAAAAGCGCCATTCCGGAGCGGGAGCTCGAGAGCGAGGTGGGCGGTCTCGTGGCCACGTCGCCATAGTTTTGGAAGGCATCCATGGCAGAATGCCCGCCATGGAAAATCGCACCGCATTCATCACTGGGGCCTCGAGTGGTATCGGGAGAGCACTTGCTCTCCGTCTTGCCGCAGGCGGGGTCGAAGTTGCCCTGGCCGCACGGCGAGCCGAAATGCTCTCCAACCTGGCTGCGGAGATTTCGGCGTCGGGCGGAAAAGCCCGGGTCTATCCATTCGACGTGGGCGACCCCGAGGCGACGGTTGCGGCGCTTACGCGAGCCGACCAGGAAATGGGAGGACTCGACCTCGTGGTCGCGAATGCTGGCGTAGGGACGCAGCGCTGGGCTGGAAAGCTCACGTGGCAGGACGTCAAGCCCACGCTCGCGGTCAACGTCACCGGCGCCGCCGCGACGCTCACAGCCCTTCTGCCAAGAATGGTTGAAAGGAAGCGTGGCCACCTGGTGGGCGTCTCCAGCTTGGCGCAGTACCGTGCCTTGCCGCAGGCGGCCACGTACTCGGCATCCAAGGCATTCCTTAGCACGTTCCTCGAGGGGCTTCGGATGGATCTCTCCGGAACGGGTGTCGCGGTCACCGACGTGCGGCCAGGGTTCGTGCGCACCGCGATGACCGCACCGAACAAGTTCCCGATGCCCTTCCTCCTCGAGGTCGACCAAGCTGCTGACATCATTGCCCGCGCGATCAAGGAGCGGGAGCCCCTCTGTGAATTCCCGTGGCAGATGGCGGCCGTCATGCGCTCCACGCGGCTCCTGCCTGCCTCCCTCTACGCCCGCGCCGCAGCTCGCATGAAATCCAAGGGAAATGGCCGCTCCAGGCCGGAGCAGGGCGGCGCCGAATCATAACTGGCCCGCCTTTCGCAGTCTCGCCGAAGAATGACCCTCGCCGAGGTGAACCGGGAGCCATTCATCGATAAGCTGTGCGAGCGCCAAGTCCTGGAGGAGGCCATCACCGAGCTTTACGAGCGTGCCATCCGCCACGCCCGCTCGGAGCAGGACTTCGGCCAACTCGTGGAGAAATTGGTCGCCTTCCAGCAGCAAGAAAGGGCGCACGTGGACATGCTCGAGCAGGCGATCCGTGCCTTGGGGGGCGATCCTGCCCAGATGACCCCGTCCATCCGGGTCATGCGCGCGGAAATCGCGGGGCTTGCTGCGGTGTGCGAGTCGGCGGACATCGCCTTGCCACACGTGCTTTCCGCGCTCTTCGCAGGAGAGCTCATCGACCATGCAGGGTGGGAGCTCCTCTGTGACCTGGCCAGGGAAGTGGAGCTGTCCGAGGAATGGCTTCGTCGGTTCGAGGACGCCCTGCGGGAAGAACGGGTGCATCTTGCCTGGGTGCGCGATCAGCTTTCGAAAGCCACGCGCGAAGAGGTCATGGCGACACCGGTGCCGCCTACGGCTTGAGGAGGCCGGGCTCTAAGCCCTAACAAACGGATTCTTCTTCGCTTCCTCTCCCACGGTGGTGTTGGGTCCATGCCCCGGGATCACCAAGGTGTCGGGATCGAGCGTGTACAGGCGCTCACGAATCGAGCGCACGATTTGCACTTGGTCCCCGCCGGGCAGGTCGGTCCGTCCAATGGAGCGGCAAAACAACGTATCGCCCGAAAACAGCAGGGGTCGCCGTTCGTCCGCGTCGCGAACATCGAAACACACGGAACCGGGAGTGTGCCCGGGAGCATGGATGACGAGGGCGCTTTGCTTCCCGAACGGGATCACGTCCCCGTCTTCGAAAAAACTGTCCACCGGCAAGACCGGACGCACCTTGAAGCCAAACATGGCTGCCTGCATGGCAATGCCGTCATAGAGGAACAAGTCGGCCTTATGGAGGCGAATCACGCCTCCGTGGGCCTCCTTCACGTCCCGGGTCGCGTGGATGTGATCCACGTGCCCGTGCGTGTGCACGATCGCCCGGAGGGTAAGATCGTAGTGCGAGATGACCTCCCGGATTCGGTCCGTCTCTCCTCCCGGATCAATGACGATGGCATCCTTGGTGGTTCCATCCGCTATGACGGTGCAGTTGCACTGGAAAGCGCCTGCCGGGAACGTCTCGCGAAGTAGCATGGCCAGAGCCTACCCCAGAGCCGACCAGAGATATCGGACCATTCCGAAGTCGAGAAATCGGGGCTAAGATAGTGCGGTGCAAGATCCCCAAGGCACTCGTCGCGTGCTCCTGGTGGACCAGGATCCGTTGTTGGTAGAGCAGGCGACCTCTGCCCTACGTGCCGCGGGCATGGAAGTCACGGCAGTGGGGGATGCGCGATCGGGCTTGCGCAAGCTGGCGTCCCTCGAGCCAGATGTGCTGTTCCTCGAGCTCGTCATGCCCGAGCTCGACGGCACGTGGCTCCTAAGGCGGCTGCGCGACGAGTACATGGGTGCACGGCCGCGGGTGGTCGTGGTCACGCGTGCAGAGTCCGTAACCCCCGGCCTCGCGGAGCTCGGCGTGGACGCGGTGATCTTGAAGCCCACGAGCGGCAGCGTCCTTGCGCAGGTCGCTGGCGAGGGGGGCCCGTTCTCCGAGAGGGGCAACGAGCCCGAGCTCGTGCGCGAGCTGGTGAAGCTTTCCATCTTGTCGAGTGACATCGACCAGGCGTTTTCTACCTTGGCGGAGCGGCTCGCCCTGGTCGCGAGCACGTCAAACTGCGTTGTCGTGGGGGCCGTAGGTGAGCGCCAGGTCATCGGCAGCGCGCACGGCCCCGTCGATGAGAGCCCAGAGGCGCTCATTTGGGATCGATGCCGCATTGCTCTCGACTGCGGAACCCCCGTGCTCATGCCTGCGATTGGGTCACGGGTGGACACCTACCTGGCCGTTCCCATCGAGTCGGCTGGCGGTACTCGGCTGGGCGTCCTCATGCTGTACGACGAGGGTCCCAGGCTGTTTCATGCCGAGGTCGTGGACAACCTTCGTGCCCTCGGTCATCGGCTGTACGCCGAAATGGCATGGCGCTCGGTGCACGAGCGCATCGCCCAGGATCGCGATCGCCTGCGCGAGACGTCCCTGCTCGATCCCCTTGTCGGCATCTGGACGCGGGCGGCGCTCGACCAAGCGCTCCCTGGCGAAGTGTCAGCGTGCCAAAGGCGGGGCGAGCCCATGAGCGTGGCGGTCTTGGACGTCCGCCATTTGAAGCACGTGAATGAGCGCTATGGCCACGTCGTAGGTGACGCGATCCTTCGGCACGTGGCGGCGATTGTTCGGCAAGCGCTAAGGACCCAGGACAAGGTGGCGCGCTACGCAGGGGACTCCATGGCGCTCGTGCTCGCGGGCACGCCCATCGGGGACGCGCAGCGTGTCGTCGAAAGGCTCCAGGAACAGGTGGCAGGGACGCCCTTCGATCACGATGGAGTCCCCATCACTGCCCGAGTGACGGCGGGCTTGTCGCACCTCGCGGGCGACGACGACACGGGCGAAGGCGCGCTCGCCCGTGCCGCCGCGGCCGTGGTCGTCGCCAAGCGCCGTGATGAGCCGCTCGCCGTGGCCGACGCGACCGCGGGGGATAAGCTGGAGCTGACCCTGGCACCGCAGTCGCTGGAGGCAGGAGCCACCCTGGGTGGGATGTACCAGATCCTTCACGAGATCAGCCGTGGAGCGATGGGCGTCGTCTATCGCGCCGAGGACTTGGGGTTGGGTCGTCCCGTGGCGCTCAAGACCTTGCGCCCAGACCTGGCGCGGGATCGGATCTTCGTCGAGCGTTTCCGCACCGAGGCCGCGACGTTGGCAGCGCTCAGGCACGAGAACTTGGTGCAGGTCCACGCCTTTGGCGTCGACGGTGACAACGTCTACTTCGTCATGGAGCTCGTCGAGGGGGAGCCGCTCGAGGACCGCATCGAGCTCGCGCGGCATGAAGGGCGTTGGATGCGCCTCCCCGAGGTGGCGAGCGTCATCTCACAGATCGCTCGTGCCTTGGACGCCATGCACAAGGCGGGCATCCTGCACCGCGATGTGAAGCCGGCCAACATCCTCTTGGACCGCGTCCGCGATCGCGCGGTGCTGGTAGACGTCGGCATCGCCAAGCGGAAGGGGAGCGCCAAGGACCCTGCGGGAACGCCAGGTTTCACGGCGCCCGAGACGTTTTCAGGGGGCGCCGAAGGCCCATCCACGGATGTCTACGGCCTGGCAGCCACAACCTACATGCTCCTTACCACCAACCCCCCGTTTGGCGACGACCTCGTGGACAATATCCTGCGGAGGCAGGTCAGCGAGCCGCCTCGGCCCCCGTCCAGCTTCAACTCGGTCCTCACACCCGAGGTTGACGCGGTCCTCCTCCGCGCCCTCGACCCCGACCCGGACAAGCGCTACCACTCGGCGAGCGAGCTTGCCTCCGCGCTAGCTTTGGCCCTTTGCGAGGAGCAAGGCGTGCCGAGTGTCCTGGATAGCGAGATCACGAACGTGCGGTTGGTGCTACCGCCGAGCGCGCGTCGCAGGGAAGCCGATGACGACAGCGCGACCATTACGCCCGTCATCGCGGGCGTGCCGCCCCGTCCTGGCCAGGTGGTCGGCGACATGCGTACCTTGCCCGGGGTCCGGGTGGACACGCCATTCCAGGAGATCCATTCGGACGTCGGGCAGGCGATGAGGCAAAGCGCCCGCGTTGCCGTGTTCTCGCCGGTGGTCACGATTCCGAGGGTGCTCTCTCACCAGTCAGGCTCTCCCGTCCAGCGAGAGACCGAGGCGCCGCAGACGACGGTGCCGCACACGCGCGGCGTGCTGTTCCGCTCGGCGTACCGGGTTCTCGGGGCCAAGCAAGGCGCAGCTTGGGTGGCGCAGGTGTCGCGCAAGGATCCTGCGCTCGCGATCGCCTTGCGCCCGCAGAACACGCTACTCTCGTGGCATCCAACGCGAGCGTTCGTGGTCATGCTGCACGAGCTCACCCACGTGGGAAGGCCGAGGGAGGCGTTTGCGCGGGAACTAGGCCGAGTGGCCACGGCGGCCACCTTCAGCCACTTCTACGGGGCGAACCCCGGGGCGCTGGCCCCGCCCTCCGTCATGTCCGCGGCGGACCTGTTCTGGCGCAGGTACCACACGTGGGGGGTAGTCACCGTCGAGCCTCAAGACGAGCACGGGACGCACGTGCTCATCGACGAGGGGCCTGCGGATGAGCTCGTGTGCGCCTCCACCGCAGGTATTTTCGAGCAGGTGGCGCTCCTCGCCGGCGCGTCGCAGGTCAAGGTCGAGCACGTGGACTGTGAGTCCACCGGCGCGGCGGAGTGCCGCTTCATCGTGACCTGGGAGATTGGCTGAGACGACCATGCGTTGGTCCCAAGCGATCGCCGAGGCGATGGACAACCAGTCGCTGCTCCTCGCCGCCGGTCTCATCCTCACGATCGCCGTAACGAGGCTCGCCCCTCGCGAGCAGCGCCCCCGCCTGCGTGGGCCCATCGGGCTGACCGTTCTGCACGTGATCCTCGTGCCGATCGCCGCTGCGTTTCGTGATCACGTCGGAACCGTGTACCGGGACGTGCGGCTCCCTTGCCTCATCTTCGGCGCCCTGGCCGGAATCAGCATGGCCGGGACCGTGCTTTTCTCCGTGCTTTTGCCGCTCTTGCGCCTGCGTACCCCTCGGATCCTGCAGGACGTCCTAGGCGCCGGGGCGTCCCTACTGGCGGTGTTCGCGATCGCGACCCGTTCTGGCTATAACCTGTCCGGGCTCATCGCCACCTCGGCCGTTCTCACGGCGGTCATCGGCTTCTCGCTCCAAGATACCCTGGGAAACATCATGGGAGGGCTCGCCCTCCAGATGGACAACTCGATCAAGGTCGGTGACTGGATCAAGATCGGTGATTTGTCCGGCCGGGTGAGCGAGATCCGGTGGCGCTATACGGCCATCGAGACGCGCAACTGGGAAACGGTCATCGTCCCGAACAGCGTGCTCATGAAGGGGCAGGTGATGGTCCTCGGGAGGCGGACCGGTCAGCCGCTGAAGTGGAGGCGCTGGGTCTATTTCAACGTGGACTTCCGCTACCAACCCCCGGATGTCATCAGCGCGGTCTTGGAGGCGCTGGATGGGGCGCCGATCGAGCACGTGGCGCGCGATCCGGCGCCGAGCTGCATTCTCATGGACCTCCACGAGAGCTATGGCCGCTATGCGGTCCGCTACTGGCTCACCGATCTGGCGCCGGACGATCCGACGGACAGCGAGGTGAGGACCCGCGTCTACTTCGCGCTCAAGCGAGCCGGGATTCCCCTGTCCATCCCGGCGCACGCGATATTCATGACCGAGGAGACCACGCAGCGCCGGGCCGAGAAGTCCCGCGCGGATCACGACCGGCGGATCGCTGCTCTGAGCAACGTGGATCTGTTCAGTCACCTCCCTGCGCCCGAGCTGCATGAGCTCGCGGACGAGCTCAGGTACGCCCCGTTTGCCCGCGGGGAGACGTTGACCCGTCAAGGGGCGGAAGCCCACTGGCTCTACATGATCGTGGAAGGGGAGGTGTCAGTTCGGGTGTCCGTGGACGGGGGGCTCGAGCGGGAGGTCGCTCGCCTGCGCCAGGGGAACTTCTTCGGCGAGATGTCCCTCATGACGGGCGAGCGGCGCTCGGCGACGGTCGTGGCGACAACCGACGTCGAGTGCTATCGATTGGAAAAGGCATCGTTCCAGGAGGCCTTGCGAAAGAGGCCCGAGCTCGCCGAGGAGGTCGCCGAGATCCTTGCCAAGCGCCGCGTCGAGCTCGCGGCGGTCAAGGAAGGCCTGGACTTGGAGGCGCAGAGGTCGCGCCTGCTTGCGGCCAAGAGCGATCTCCTGGGAAGGATCCGCGACTTTTTCGGACTTTCCGAGGACGAGCGGCGGGTGGTGGGATAGCGATTTTCAGCGTGACTTCTCCTCAAATCGGCGTTCTCCACAAATCGGACAAATCGGCGTCCTCCTTGACACCCCCTGACGCGTCGTGTTACGCCCAGACCTCGACCTACGAGTCATTGGACTCTTCGAGGAGGACGGCCGAATGACGCTTCCGCAGGACGCCAAGCAGCTCTTTGACGAAATGATTCCCGCTGCGCTTTCCAAGTTCCCTGATCGAGCCAAGGAAGTGGGCGCGGTCTACGCGTTCAAGATCACGGGGGATGGGGGCGGCGAGTGGACGGTCGATCTGGTGAGTAGCCCTCCGACCTGCATCGCCGGTGACTCGGGCAAGGCGCAGTGCTCGATCGAAGTCGCGCACGACGATTTCAAGCAGATGCTCGCCAACCCCGCCATGGGAATGCAGCTCTTCTTTCAGGGGAAACTTCGTGTGAACGGCGACCCCATGCTCGCCACCAAGCTCCAGCAGTTCTTCCAGCTCGCCAGCGATAACTAATACTTGCCCCATAGGGGGTTCCCATGACTGCAAGAAAGCCACTCGAGGGTATTCTCGTCCTCGATCTCAGTCGTCTTCTGCCCGGACCCTTCTTGACCATGACCCTCTCGGACCTTGGCGCAGAGGTCATTAAGGTCGAAGATCCGCGTGGGGGAGATTACCTTCGCACGCTTCCCCCGGCGAAGCACGGCTTGAGCGGTCGCTTCCTCGCCGTGAACCGAAACAAGCGCTCCATGGCTCTGGACCTCAAGTCGCCTGAAGGGCGTGACGCTTTCCTCAAGCTCACCGAAACGGCGGACGTGGTCGTCGAGAGCTTTCGCCCAGGTGTCATGGACAAGCTGGGCGTGGGATGGAACGCCCTCTCTGGCCGAAACCCACGCCTCGTCCTCTGCTCCATTTCGGGATTTGGGCAGGACGGGCCGTACCGTGACCGTGCTGGGCATGACCTCAATTACCTCGCCCTCGCCGGGGTTCTCGCCATGAGCGGGGAACGCGGTGGACCGCCGCGCATGCCGGGACTGCAAATCGCTGACCTGGCAGGTGGCGCCCTCTGGGCCGCCGTCGGGATCCTCGCCGCCCTCGTCGGTCGTGGCAAAACGGGCGTGGGACGCCACGTCGACATCTCCATGACCGAAGGGGCCCTCGCCCTCCTTGCGCCGGAAATCGGCAACCTTGGATTTACCCCCGACGGACACGTGCCCAGCCGCGGGACCGAAAGCTTGAACGGCGGCCTCGCGGTCTACGGCATCTACCGCACGAAGGACAACAAGTACTTCTCGGTGGCGGCGCTCGAGCCGAAGTTCTACATGGCCTTTTGCGAAGCCATTGGTCGCAACCCGGACCTCGCCGACCTCGTGGCCCCGCCGGACAAGCAGGACGAGATCCGCGCCCAGATCCAGGCCGTCTTCAGCCAGAAAACCCGCGCCGAGTGGGAGGATGTCTTCGCCCGGGTCGACGCTTGCTGTGAGCCGGTCCTCGAGGTTGACGAAGTCCTTTCGCATCCCCTGCATGCGGCCCGTCGCGTCTTCTTCTCCATGGAGCAGCCAGGCGTGGGATCGGTGACCCAAGTGCGCACGCCCGTCGGTGAGCCCACGGCGACTCGCCCAGCGCCTGGGCTCGGCGAGCACTCATCAGAAGTCCTTGGGCGGTGAGAGCGGGGACCTGCGGCACTCCGAATGATGTGGGACCTACCGAGTCTGATCGGGCGAGCGCCCTGTGAGGCGTGCGATCTCGCGGCGGAATTCGCGTAGCTCAAACGGCTTGGCGATGAACGCGCAGCACCCGGCCTCGAGGGCGGCATGCTCTTCGTCTTTCATCACGTTTGCCGACACTGCCGCGACCGGGATGCCGGCGATCTCTGGGTCGGAGGATGCCTTGAGCCGGCGCGCGATTTCGAAGCCGTTCACGTCGGGCACGTCCAAGTCCACCAGGACCAGCGCTGGCTTCTCCCGGTAGATCATCTCGAGCCCGGTTTGACCGTCGAGCGCGCCCACGACGCGATACTGCCCCGTCGCTTCGAGAACGCGAGCGACCAAGTTGAGGTTCGCGGCGTTGTCTTCGATATAGATGATCTTGAGCGGGTCCACGGCTGCTCTCCCTACACGATCCCAAGACAATGCTAGCATCTTTCTCGATGAGGAATCTCGGGTTGCTCGTCGGCCTCGTGGCGTACCAGGTTTTGGGTGGGCAAGCCCGCGCCACTCCTTTAGGCCTACCTGATGCGACGATCGACGAGGACCTGGAGCTCGACGAGGACCCGGGAAAGGCGGAGGCCATCCGCAAGGCTTCCGAGGGGGATGTGAGCTTCGGCCCGGTGATTGAAATCGAGCGCGTGGTGATCTCCGGGGTCAGGCGAACCGATCCCCTGATCATCCGTCGGGCTCTTGGTCTTGCAGTAGGGGAAGTCCTTCGTGCCGGTGACCCGCGCCTCGGCGGCGCTTGGCTCCGGATTATGGCGCTCGGCTACTTCAGCGATGTGGCGCTAAGCCTGTCTCGAGGGACGAGGCGAGGCGCAGTGACGCTGAACGTCCAGGTAGTCGAGCGCGGCTCCATCACGTTGGACCGCATTTTCCTGGGAACCAGCGAGTCTTCCCCGATTTGGGCGGGCATCGACATCGGGGACGCCAATGTCTTCGGGTCTGGAGTGGGCGTGTCGGTCGCCGTCGTCTGGACCATGGAAGGTGACTCGGCCGACCTGCCAGGGGCAGATCCACAGCTCGCGCTGCGCTTCCGCACGGGCGTCCGAAACCTGCACGGCGGCCCGATTTCCCTGCACGCTGCCTTCCTTTATGACGACGCCAGTGAGCCGGTCCCCTTGGGGAGCGGGTTCCGAATCGTCCCCTACGAGCGCGCCGGCGGCATTGCCGGCGGGAGCGTCGAGATCCGCCCGCGCTTGCGCCTCCTTTGCGAGATCAGGGTGGAGCGTACAGCGGGAACGGACCTCGGCGGGACAATCATGTCCGCGACCGCGGGGATCGAGCACGACACGCGCGTGGACCCCATTCTACCGGTGAGGGGGCATTACGCGTGGCTCTCCGCCGAGCCCACCCTTTTCGACCATGGGCCCGCAGGCGGCTACGTTCGCCTCATGGCCCGCGTGGGACGGTGGATTCCTGTTCGAGGAATCCGCCACGTCGTGTCGGTGCACGGCCGCGCGGGCATGATTCTCGGGGACGCGCCGTTCTTCGAGCGCTTCTACGCCACCGACTGGAATCGGCTCCTGCCGCCGCGCGCCTTGGACCTCCTCGTCTCGACAAGAGCGTCCCCCGACTTCCTGGGCACCGGTGTGGGCAAGGTACACCAGGGCGACTACGCGGTGGCCGCTGACGCCGAGTATTCCTATCGACTGTTCCGTCGTCGTGGACGCATCCACGGCGGAGACCTGTTTGCCGGGGCTGGCCTCTTCGGCCTTGGACCCCGTCCCGAAGGTGGCCACGGCTTGCCCATCGGACTCATGTTCGACGCGGGGCTTCGGCTCGACACCGAGATCGGCATTTTCGAGCTCAGCTTCGCCAATGCGCTCGGGCGGGTCAGGTTCTGATGCGCGTCATGTCCATGCTCACGCTTGCGCTCACCCTTGCGCCGGTTCGAGCGTGGGCCGATGAGCCGAGAGCGGTGGGGGCGAGGAGGCTCGAGATCCATGAGCGCGGCCACAAGCTCACGGTTTCGGGCACGTTCACCGACGTGTTCGATCAGGTCCTCCTCGAGCGCCTGTCGAGCGGCTTCGCCACGACCATCCTCGTGCGTGCGTATCTCTTCCGCAAGGGACAAAGGGCGCCGATTTCTCAGTCCGCGGCCACGGTTCGCGTGATCTACGACCTCTGGGACGAAGCGTACCTGGTCCAAGTCCGTGACCCTACGGGGGAGCGCAATTCCCGGCACGCCACGAGGGCAGAGGCCTTGAGGACCGCGACCTCACTCCAGGGCTTCCCGATAGCTGACCTGTCGGTCGTTGGGCTTGGGGTTTCGCACCAACTTGCCGTGATCGTGGAGGTGAACCCGCTCTCGCAAGAAGTGATCGCCGACGTCCGACGCTGGCTTGCCCGTCCCAGCGCAGGAACGTCACTGGCCGGGCGATCTTCCTTTTTTGGATCCTTCGTTTCTGTACTTGTGAACCCGAAGATCGAGGAGGCGGAGAGCACGTTGCGCTTCCGCTCGCAGTGGTTCACGAGAGGGGCCAAGTGAATCCAAGGTGGCCGCGGCTTGGCTTGACCGGCAAGGTCGTCTTCTTGCTGCTGGTCGTCACGGCGGTCCCGATCGTGGTGTCAGCGGTGTTCATTGGTGAGATCGCCCGCGTCGCCCAGAACGTGGCCGACGGCGAGGTGGAGCGTCTTCGCTTGCCCCTCGAGCGGGCGGCCGAAGCCTACCGATTGGCCATCTCGGCACAAAAAACCGCGTTCCGCCAAGCTGCCATGAGCATCGCCTTGAACGGAGCCCTGCGCAGCGGGTGCGCCGATGGTGCCCAGGTGATGCCCGCGTTCGGCACGCTCATGGACGAGCATGCGGCGCTCTCGCGCATCGAGCTCCTGGACGCTCATGGAAGCTCCCTTGGAGCCAAGGAGCGTGACATGCGCCAGCCGGTCAGGCGCTGGGCGATCACGCAGCCGCTCTCGGGAACCACGTGCCAGGTGGTGTTGACGTTCGCCGTTTCGGCGAAGCTGTTCGAGGAGCAGGCGGAGCTGGGTGAGGTGCTGGGTGCCTCGAGGGCAAGGGCGAAGGTGAGGCGCACGCTCCCCGACTCGTACCGCAATGCTTTTGTCGCCGTGGTCGCGATCGTCATGTTGGCCACCTTTGGCGTGGCCATCCTGGTTGCCCGCAGGGCGACACGCCGGATTGGCCGCTTGGCTCTGGCCACCCAGCGGGTGCGCAAAGGGGACCTGGACGTGCAGGTGTCCCCGAGCTTACCGAGCGCACGTGGGGGTGACGAGATCGACGCCCTGGCGGTCAATTTCGACGAGATGGTGGTCAAGCTCCGCAAGTCGCGGGCGGAGATCGAGTACCTGCAGAAGATCGGTGCGTGGCAGGAGGTCGCGCGCCGTCTCGCGCATGAGATCAAGAATCCCCTCACGCCGATCCAGCTCGCCGTCCAGCAGCTCCACTCGAAGTACGACGGCAAGGACGAGCGGTACGAGCGACTCCTCGAGGAAGCGCGCGCCATCGTCACCGAGGAGATCGCTAGCTTGAGGCGCCTGGTCGACACGTTTCGTGGCCTCGCCTCGCTCCCCCGGGTCGAACCGTCCCCTGTCGACCTGGCGCAAGTCGTGGGTGAGGCCGCCCGTGAAGTGCCCTTCACGTCCCGCGCGCCCGCGGAAAAGGTCGTGATCTCCGCCGACCGGCAGCTTCTTCGACGCGTAATCGTCAACCTGGTCGAAAACGCGCGCGAGGCCGGAGCCAAGGAGGTGGTCGTGGCTTGGCACCGTGCCCCCGACCACGCGTGCCTTCTCGTCGACGACGATGGTCCGGGCGTGCCTTCACATCTTCGTGACCGGCTGTTCGATCCGTACGTGACGACCAAGGGGCAGGGGACAGGGCTCGGGTTGGCGATCGCGAAGAAGACAATCTTGGATCACGGGGGAGAGATAGCCCTCTCCTCGGCCGCATCACCACTCGGTGGTGCGCGTTTTGAAATCAAGCTGTTGGTTGGCTAGCACTACTGCGTCACTTCCACGCCGTCGCGAGAGCGCAGCCCGCCGCGGCAGATCGCGGCGGCGCCCGGAGCGAGCGACGAAGGCGTGCTGAAGCACGCAGAGGAGCGAGCGAGGACGCACGGCGCGAGATGCCCGGCGGATGCGCTCGCAGCAGGCGGGGAAGTGACGCAGTAGTGCTAGTACCCCGCCACTCGACGTGCATTCAATCGGGCGAGGCTCTGACAAAACGCCGCTCGAGCTTCTGGATCTGGTCCCGCTTGGCCAGCTTGCGTTTCTTTAGCTCGACCCACTCGATTTGCTCTTGGGCAGTCAGGGAGAGGTGCTTTTCCAGCTCCTGAAGACGCGCCTCGAGCGCACGGTGCTCGGCTCTGAGACGCTTGAGCAGGGCCTCCTGATCCGTGGCCTCCTGCATCAGCTTCTGCATCGCGCCTCCTTTCCGCCGCGGGGGCGGGGCTTGGGAAAATGCTACTGCGAGCTATCCCTTGGATCAATAGATCGATGGAGGCAAGGTAAGAATTCATGCGACATGAGGATCACCGCCCTTCACCTCGGGGAATTTGAGCTCCGCCTCAGTCGGACGTAGGTATGCTGGAGTTGCCGTGGCGATTTCATCCGGAACGCCGCCCGCAAGCCGCGCCGTTGCAATCGTGCCCACGGCGGCGGCGCTGGGAGTCCTGCGCGATGACAATACCCTCCCGGCCTGCGCGGCCGCTTCTGGATAGACATCAATCCCGTCGCCGACTACCACGACGTAAGTGCTGCCAGCGTGAGCGCGGACGAAGGCACCGAGCTCATCGGGACCAAGGACGACCTCGGAAGTCACCGGGACCGGGGCACTCCCGTTCGGGTCCATCCGGAACAGGCCGGCGTAGAGCTCCCGCCGCTTTGCGTCGAGGATGGCAAGGACCAACTTGCCTGCGCGCGCTTCTTTTGCGGCCTCGAGCGCGAGCGCGGCCAGGGACGATACTGAGACAAGGGGCTTCTGCGCGGCGAAACAGAGCCCCTTTGCGGTAGCGAGGCCGATCCGGAGCCCGGTAAACGATCCGGGGCCCACGCCGCAGGCGATCGCATCCAGGTCGCGAAGCGTCACGCCGGAGGATGAGAGGGCATCGCGGACGAGGACAAGGAGCGACTCCGAAGGTGGACGGACCTTCGCGTCGCGTTCTTCGAGGATCGTTCCGTCGGAGAGAACGGCAACCGACGCGGTGAAGGTGGAAGTATCGAGGGCAAGGAGCTTCACGGGGACCTCAATGGAGAAGGTAACGGACCATAGCGTGACGCAAGGCCAGGGCGGTGTGAGAAAAAACGACGGACCACGGCCGCTGCTGCACGGTTCCGTCCCGGACGGGCCTAAGTCCCTCTTCCCGTAGGGACATCCCCAGGGCCGGTGGGCGGCATGGGTGGCGTAGCCGGTCCAAGATCCGCCGGAGGGATGAGGCTCGCTGGGGGCGCAGGGATGGGCGGAAGCGGTGGGGGGCCGAGGAGGTACGAGAACCCGATCCGCCACATGGCGCCGCCCATGCGACCGAGCTCGGCGAGGGCAGGGGGTGGAACGAGGGTGGCAAGCAGGTACGAGGCGCCAGCGTCGTTTCGGAGGACCCTCGTCGTGGACACGATGGCATCCTGCTTGGCGCTCGGGCGAAGGAACGGGGCGAGCATCAGCTCTCGTTCGGGTGTCATGCTGTCCGTATCCTGAAACACGCGCCCAACAAGGCGTGCCACCCCAGCGGTCGAAAGATAGGACAGCGACACCCGCCCTTCTGGCGCCTGATCCCTCGCGCGGGCGAAACCCGGGTTTCCTGCCATCGAGGGCGTCTTCTCACCCAGGGCGGCGCGGACCATTGTGTGGAGGCGGGCGCGATGGTCTCGGCCGGCCGCCCACACGACTTGGTCACCGATCGTCGCCAAGGCCAGCACGATCCGGTCGCCGTACAGCCATTGGAAGGCCTTCTTTTCGCGCGACGCTGAAGCGGGCCACCTGGGCATGAGCTCCAGCTCGTCAGTGGCCGTACCGCCCTCCCGCCCGGCGTTCTCCCGGGCCCGCACCCGGAAGTGGATCTTGCCTGGGTCGAGCCCGAGCTCGGCAGCCATGAGCTTGCCCATGCTCGGACCGAGGGCGAGGTATGCCCGGGTCGTGGCGTTCCGCGAGCGAGCGGGGAAGCTCGCGCGGAACGCGCCGCCCACGCCGATGCCTCCCCCTTCTGCGGGCCAGGTGGCAAAGACGGTCTCTCCGGTAAGAAATCTTCCCCAATCTCCGAGCGCGCTCCGCCACGCCGAATGCCTCTTTTCGGGCGTGTCCGGCGAGAGCGCCCCCAGGTACATCACGAGGTCTTCCGTGTCCTCCTGCAGGCGCCGTGGGCTCATGCGGGTCGCGTACACGAGCAGAGCGTCCTCAGGCATGAGCTCCGCCCCCCACGTGGGACCTGGGTTCTGCGCCGCGACGTTCTCGGCCAGGGGGCTCCCTGGAAGCGCGCGCGCCTCGAATTCCAGCCTCACGCCTTCCGGGCTCGCGTTGGCCCGGATGTCCAGGGCGGAGACGCTCCCCACGTACTGCGTCGCGCGCCGGAGGTGCCTCATGCCGTGCGTGGCGCGGGGATCGCTGCGTTGGCCGAATGCAAGGAGGGTGGCCAGCTCGGTCGCGGCCTGGTCGAGCTTCGCCCGCAGAGCTTCCGGAAGCTCTTCCAGGAGCACTCTGGCCACTAGCCCCTCGAAAGGGGTTTCTCGAATCGGGAAGAGGACGTGGCGGGCGTGCGCCGAGGCCCCAGATTGGAACGCCATGTACGCGACGGTGCCGTCTGGGTCCTTGAAGATGCCCACGACGAGCAGCCCTTGGCCGGCGGTGTATGCGGCCTCCCTTTGCGTGCCTCCGGGATGGCGGTTAAGCGCCTTGTTGAGCAGCTGGAGGAAGGCTTGCCCGGACCTCACGGGGACAGCCACGAGGAGCTGCAAATCGCCGGCCTCGCCTCGAGGGGAGAGAACTGCCAACGCAATGGGGCGACTCGCGTCGATGGCCTGCGTGGCGCCTTGCAGGCCGAGTCCTAGCCCGATGTGGTCCAAAAGGGCATTGCGCTCGGCTGGTTTCGCTGGGCTCCCGGTGGCCAAAACCATGAGCTGGCCCAGCGTTTTGTCGAGATTCCCCACGACGACCCACGCGAGCACGCCTTCGGAGCTCGTGCGAGCGTCGGTGAGGACCTCGTTGCCTGCTGGTACCACGAGATCCTGCGCGCCCACGCCGCACGACACGGCGACGAGCAGGGACAAAAAGACCCCGCGGCGGTTTTCCTTCATCTTTATTGTTTCGGGGCCTACCGGCGCCCACTTCAAGGGGCGTGGTATAGTTTCACCGAGATGGCGATCGACACCGGTGGTCGGAAGCAGCCCGGCGCTGAACCCGACTGGGAGGAGATTCTCAACGAGCTTGAGAAGAAGATCGATCGCCTCAAAGTGCTCTACGAACAGTACTTCATGGGGATCGAGAAGATTGAGCCCCAGACTCTTCGGAAAGAAGTCAGCCGGAAGCTCCTCGAGCTCACGCAGGCCGACCCGAGGCGGACCGGAGTCAGGTACCGCTTCATGTCCATCCAGCAGAAGTTCAATACCTACTCGAACTATTGGAATCGCACCCTTCGAGCAATTGAGAAAGGGACCTACTTCCGTAACGTGGCCAAGGCAGGGCGTGATGCCCTTCGCCGTGGGGTTGAGCTTCCCGAGGAGCTCTTGCGCTCCATGCCCGAGAAGATGCGGGAACGCATGGTCAAGGAGCATCAGCGCCTGCTCGAGCGAGCGGCGCTCGATGGGGTTCGAAGAGGCCTCAGCACGGGCGCTCCGGAAGGCGACAGGCGTGGTGCCCAGGTCCTTGATGAGACCTTCAGTGAGTCCTTTGATGAGCTCTTTCATGACGCGCTCGAGGGGCTCGAAGCCAAGCCTGCGAGCGTCATGCCCGCCGTGGGCGAGCAGGCTCCTCGGAAAGCACCAGAGAAAGAACCCTCTCCGTCGCCGGCCCAGGCGAAAGCACAGCCATTAGACGATGGTTTTGACAACGACTTCGACACCGCGTTCGGTCAGCTCACGGGAGAATGGGAAGCGCCGAAGACGGGATCGTCAGCGGAAGGCATGGGTCGCGGAGCAAAGGGGAACGAACCAAAAGGCCCTGCACCCAAGCCTACGCCGAGAGCCACCAGTGGCGGTGCGCAAGGGCACCCCAGTGCGTCCGTGTCACCTGGGCGAGCGGCGGTGCCGGGCACAGGCGGTGGACCATCCTCCGGGCGTCCTGCCCCAGCCAGGCCCGCCCCGCAGCCCACACCGGCCGGGCCAGCGTCAAATCCAGGGATGCCCAAGATCCCACCGGGGATGGACGAACAGTCGATGCAGGCGCTCTACAAGCGCTATGTCCAGGCGAAGAAGCTCCTTGGGGAGGACACGAGCAAGATCAAGTACGAGCACATCGTGCAGACGGTCGCCAAGCAAGCGCCGCACATCATGGAGCAGCACAAGGCAAGAGAAGTCGAGTTCGCGGTCGTCATCAAGGACGACAAGGTCATTTTGAAGGCGACGCCGAAGAAGTGACCGCGATATCTGACGCCTCTGGGGGAGCCACGCGTCTCTCTTTCCACAGCTCCTCCTCGATCTTTTCGAGCAGCGGGGCCAGGGTGAGCGGGTCGCTGGCGGAGATGGGGAGCCCGGCCCACGAGCGCGCGCGCGCTTGCACCTCATCCGCTGGGAGCAGGTCCTGCTTGTTGAACACGAGAAGGCGCGGTTTTTCGGCCAACCCCAGGCCGGCAAGGATGCGGGAGACGGCATCGATGTGCTGCTCAAAATCTGGATCCGCCGCATCGACCACGTGGATGAGGAGGCTTGCGTCGTCGAGCTCCTCGAGAGTGGCACGGAACGCGTTGACGAGGTCTTGCGGCAAGTCCCTGATGAACCCCACGGTGTCAGTTAGAACGACTTCTCTCTCGCGGGGAAAACGCAACCTACGGCTCGTGGGATCCAGCGTGGCGAACAGCTGGTCCGAGGCATATACCTCGGCGTGGGTGAGGGTGTTGAGGAGCGTGGACTTGCCAGCGTTCGTGTAGCCAACGATCGACACGATGGGGACGGCGCGCTCTGTGCGCAGGCCTCGCCGAACTTGCCGGTGCCGAGAGAGCTCGTCGATCTGTTTCTCCAATCGGGTGATGCGCTCGCGGGCGCGTCGGCGGTTGATCTCCAGCTTGGTCTCGCCAGGACCTCGCCCCCCGATGCCACCGGTCAAGCGGGACATCATGGTGTTCTTCTCCACGAGGCGGGGCAGGGCATGCCTTAGCTGGGCGAGCTCGACTTGCAGCTTCCCGTCGCGGCTCCGCGCGCGCTGGGCAAAGATGTCGAGGATGAGCATGGCCCTGTCCATGACCTTGAGCTCGGTGAAATCGCTGATGGCCCGCGCCTGGCCAGGGGTCAGGTCGGGATCGAAGATGAGCACCTCGGCACCGAGCTGCATGGCCCTCACGACGATTTCCTCGAGTTTCCCTCGGCCGATGAGGTACCGGGGATCTGCCTCGGCGCGGAACTGCGTGACCACGCCCTGCACGCGAACTCCCGCGGTCTGGCACAGCTCGCAGAGCTCGTCCACCCGGGCCTTGGAGTCGGCGTGGCGCGTGGCTAAGGCGGGCGGGGCTCCGTTCTTGGATTCCCTCCGGCCGAGAGAGACGTGGATGAGGATGGCCTTGTCCTTACCGGCGTCAGTCAGAGCAACGCGATCGGTGGCGCGGGCGAACTCCTCCTCGAGAGATCGAATGAGCGCTTCGAAGTCGAGGGAGAGATGGTGAACTGGTTCCGAAGGGAGAACACGCCAAGCCTCCCCGGATGCGCTCGGGGGGAGCAAGTGGGCCACCGAAATGTGGCCCGCCCGGCCACCTCGCTCAGCCGAGATGGCGGCGACCAGGTCCAGGCGAAGGAGCGCGAGATCGGTCAGATCGTCGCGGCTTAGGGGCTCGGCGCGCAAGTGGGTGTGCACTAGCCTCAGGCCACGGAACCGGCCGCGCGCCGCGCGTAGTCTCCCCACGTCGGGAAGGAACAGCCTGTGGGCATCGCCTACGACGACATGGTCGATGTGCCCGCGGCGGTCGATGAGGATGCCGACCTGTCGTCCGATTTCGATTGCGCACTCGCAAAGGAAAGCGGCGAGCTCGGCCCCGACTACGTCGCGCGGTGCGACTCGCCGTCGGTAGATGCGCTCGAGCATGCGGAGCTGCCCGGGCTTGAGTCCTGCGGTGTTTCCTGTGACTTCCTGCATTCTAGGTTTCCAAGTATAATCGTTGCGGTTTCATGTCAGGATTTCGCGCGCTCGTGGTGCATACGCAGCCAGAGGCATTGGGTGAGCTCGTCGAGATCCTTTCGGGGCCGCATCTGGTGGTGGATACGGCGCGGAGTTCTACGGAAGCGCTGCACAAGGTGTCGGCCATCGATTATGCCGTCATCATTTCGGATCACAAGCCGCCAGAGCTGAATGGGCTCGATCTCCTCGAGCGGACCATCGCATTTTGTCCGGACGCGATGCGGGTTGTCCTGGGCTCAGACCCGGACGCCATGGCCCAGATTGAGGTCAAGCCAGCCGGCACGATCTTCCGGTTCTTCGCCAAGCCCTGGGAGCGCAGGCAGCTCACCGGAATTGTGGCCGAGGGGCTGAAGCTCCATCGTCTCGAGAGAGAGCAGCGCGAGCTCATCAAGAAGCTCAGCATCGAGTATCAGAAGCTCCAGAAGCGCGAGAAGCTCCTCGACGTCGTCGTGAGGGAGCGGACCAAGGAGCTCGAGGAGAGCTACCTCAAGCTCAAGGCCGCCAACCGGCAGGCGCTTCTAGGTCTTGCCGAAGCCATCGAGGCCAAGGACGCGTACACCAAGGGCCACTGTGGCCGCGTGGCGGCGTATGCGATGGCCCTGGCACGTGAGGCCCAATATCCCGAAGAGGCGATGGAGGCGCTCGAGTTTGCGTCCTTCTTGCACGACATTGGCAAGATCGGCGTTCGCGACGCTGTTCTTCTCAAGCCGGGCCCTCTTGACGAGAGCGAGTGGGAACACATGCGGACACACCCGGTCAAGGGGTATGAGATCGCGTCCCAAATTGAGATCCTCAAGCCCACCATGCCGGCCATTCGCAATCACCATGAAAGGTGGGACGGGCTCGGCTACCCCGACGGTCTCAAGGGGGACCAGATTCCCTTGTCCGCGCGCATCGTGGCGGTCGCCGACGCCTATGACGCGATGGCGACCGACCGTCCTTACAAGCGCGGGCTGCCTCTCGAGGAGTGCGAAAAGCTCTTGCTCAAGAACGCGGGCATCATGTTCGACCCGGTTCTCGTCGAGATTTTCATCAAGCGCCGCTTAGGTGCCCTTTACCATGCTCCCCGAGGGACAAGTCCAGAGGAAGGCAGCGGCTCAGGCAGCGACTCAGGCAGCGGCTCAGGCAGCGGCTCAGGCAGCGACTCAGGCAGCGGCTCAGGCAGCGACTAACTTGCTCTACGGCATGGCGGCGGGAGCCTATTCCCTCAGGAATCCCCGTCGAGCAGGGTGAGAGCGATAGCCATCGCCTTCTTGGCTTTCTGCACGACGGCCTCGTCGGACTTGATTTTCTGATAGGCCTTGAGCACCTGCTCCTGGTAGGACGCGTTCTGCTTCTCGAGCTCCTCGATGGCGCGCTTGAGCTCCCCTACCTCGGCTTGCAAGTCCTCAATGTCTTTCTGGTAACCCGCGATCGACTTCTCCCGTGCGGAGATCGAGGCCTGGGCCGCCTGAAGCTCTCCCTCCAGTGCCTTCACCCGGTCACGCGCAGTGGCCAGCCCCTTGTTGAGATCGTCGATCTCGGCCCGCATTTCAGCCCGAAGGTCCGCCACGGCAACCGCGTGACCCGCCTCGAGATCCGTGCGCTCCTTGTCGGCCTGGGCCCGGAGCGCTTTGGTCTCGGACGCGTGCCGCGCCGCTTGTGCCTCCAGCTCCCTCGCTTTTTCCGCGGCCAGGCGTGCCAGGTCGTCGGCGTGCAACTTGCTCTGCTCCTCGAGCGCTCGCCGGTGTTCCTGGAGCTGTGCGTTCAGGTCGGCCTGACGGCGGTCTTCCGCCTCGGCGAGCTCATTCTCGCGTTTTTCTTCCTGGGCGGCAATCTCGCCTCGATGCCGCTCAAGAGCCGCTCGCATGGCCGCTTCGTGCTGCTCGACGAGCTGCCGGCGGGCGCTTTCCGCCTTCTGTTCCTTGTCACCCAGGGCTGCCTCGTGCGAGCTCCGTAACGCGGCCAGCTCGCGCGCGTGGTCCTTCTTCTGCGCATCGATTTCCGCGCCGTGATCTCGCGCCTGCCGCTCGAGCTCCTGAGCTCGCGCCTGGCTTGCCGCCGCGAGCTCTCTGGTCTTCTCCTCCATGAGCCGCTTCTCGAGGGCCACCTTGGACGCTTCGAGCTCTGCCAGCTTGGCTGCCGCCTCTTTCCTGATCTGCGCGACTTCCGTCTTCTCCCGGGCGAGTGCCTGCGACAACTCCTGGGTCTCGGCAGTGAGCTTCTTCTTCAGGATGTCGCTTTCCTCATATGCCTTTCGTGATTCGCTCTGGGCAATCTCGAGGCGCGCCTTGAGACCCTTTTCCCGCTCTGCGGCCATCTCCTTGTCGCGAGTCAAGCCGGCGATGGTCTCGTTCGCCGTGACCAGGCTGCCCTCGACGGAAAGAAGACGCTCTTCGCCCTCACGCTGGCGCCTCTCGAGCTCGCGAGTCCGCTCCTTGGCGGTCAAAACATGCCGGTCCTTGGAATCGACCTCTTCCTTGAGATCGATGATCTCTTTCTCCTTGCGGTTGATGAGCTCACGAAGATTCAGGAACTCCCGTTCCCGTGAAAAAGAAGTCGCGGCGGGCGCTTGCGACTTCTTTGCCTCCTCGACCGCGCTCCGAAGTCGCTCGCATTCGAGCTCCAACTCAGTGACACGAGCTCGAAGGGGTCCGCTTTCATCCGCGCCTTGTGGCGTCCACGGCGCGGCCTGGGCGGCCACGTCTTCAAGACCAAGGTCGATGTCCGACGATCCCGATGCAGCGAGCGCGGCCTCTACGGGTGCCTTGCCTACTTGCTCGAAGGAGTCGGCGGCAGGCGTCTCCCGGACCACGAGGGCATCGTATTCCGTCGCGTACTCGGTCGGAGCGAAGCCCGCCCCATTTTCCGGCGCTTCGAGCTGCTCTTCGACGAGCTCGGGCATCTCGGGAAACTCCGTCTCCTCGGCCATGTCAACGGCCATGGGGATCTCTTCCACGATCGAGCCGGCATCGGCCACCTCCTCGAAGGCCTGCTCGTGGCCCGCCGCGGGGCCCTGCTCCCCGCGAAAATGCGTCGCCGCGGACTCGTCACCCTCGAAGGATTCCTCGATGATTGGCTCGCCCATGCCCATGGCGGCGAAGGCGGCCTCGGTTTCGGCGTCGATTCCTTCGTCGAGGATTTCGCTGGAGGGGACATCGCCTTCCGGGTAGGCGGCGCCAAATCCATCGGATTGGACAAGAGCTCCGCCCGTCGTTTCTTCCCCGATGGGCTCCTCATCGATCGCTATTTCCTCCGCGTCCAGAGGAAGCTCGAGGTCATCCACGGCGATGGGCGGTCCTAGGCCGATGAGCCCGTCCACCTTGGTGATGAGCTCGTCCCGCGAGAGGGTTCGCTTGTCCATGTACTCGTCGGCGTGAACCCGGAGCTTTCGGTGCTGCTCCAAGTCAGATGGTGGCACCGAGGCGGTCGCGAGGACCACCGGGATGTTCTTGGCAATCCCCTTCTTCGCCTTGTTGCACGTCGCGTATCCGAGCTTGTCGGGCAGCTCAACCGCGATGAACAAGAGCTCGGGCTCGAGCTCCTTGGCGAGGCCCAAGCCGTCGTTGTGGTCCTGCACCACCGCCACGTCGACCCCGTACGGGGAAAGGGCGTTTTGGAGGAGCGAGGAGAAACTCTGATCGTTATCGATGACGAGCACGCGGCGTTCGGCCATGGAGCGGTCTTCTCCTGGGATGCCGCGATTTTATCAAAGTCGAAGGCGGAAAGGCGAAGGATGACGTGACGAGCCCCTCGAGGTTGACAACGAGCGATTCTGGTCATGAAATTACTCTTTCATGCGTCATCCGTATGCTGACTTCGCCTGCGAGGTAGAACGACCGGCTCGCTACCTCGGGGGTGAGTACCTCTCCGTCGTAAAACCGGACGGAAGCGTTGATGTTCGGGTGGTCCTGGCGTTTCCGGACGTCTACGAAATAGGGATGTCCCACTTGGGGACGAAGATCCTCTACTCGCTCCTCAACGGGCACGAGAGAATTGCCTGCGAGCGCGCATTTACGCCCTGGAGCGACATGGAGCGAGCCTTAAGGGAACGTGGGCTGCCCCTGGTTTCGTTGGAGACCGCCCGCCCGCTCCACCTCTTCGACGTGGTGGGAGTGTCGCTGCAGTACGAGCTCACGTACACGAATGTCCTTACGCTCCTGGATCTGGGTGGGATTCCACTTCGGGCCGCGGAACGAGAACAGAGACATCCTCTCGTCTTGGGCGGCGGCCCAACGGCGACCCATCCCGAACCGATGGCGGCCTTCTTCGACGCGTTCTGGGTGGGTGACGCGGAAGAAGAGCTCCCGTCGTTCCTCCTCGAGTGGGGCGCCATGCGCAAGGAAGGGCGAGAACGCCTGGATGCGCTCGCCGAGCTTTCCTCCCGGTATCCCATCTACGTGCCCGCACTCTATGACACCCGAGAAGACGAGTCGACGGGCCTCGTGGTCGTGGACAAGCCCAAGGACCCGCGTGTTCCGGAGAAGGTCCGCCGGGGCGTGGTCGGGGACCTCAACAGGTTCCCGTTTCCCACGAACGCGCCGATCCCTTATGCCGAGGCGGTCTTCGATCGCGCCGCGATCGAGATTGCCCGTGGCTGCACCGAAGGGTGCCGTTTCTGCCAGGCGGGGATGATCTACCGTCCGGTAAGGGAACGGAGCCCAGACGCGATCGTGGACGCCCTCGTCGGCAACGTCGAGCGAGGAGGATACGACGAGACCTCTCTCACCTGCCTTTCGACGGCGGACTTCTCGTGCTTAACCCCCCTCGTCAAGACCGTCATGTCGAAGCTTCGCGAGCGAAAGGTGTCGCTCGCGGTGGCATCGCTGCGTGCGTATGGCTTGAGCGAGGAGCTTCTCGACGAGCTGGCCTCGGTGCGGGCAACGGGACTCACGTTCGCGCCCGAGGCCGGTACCCAGCGGATGCGGGACGTGGTGAACAAGAACGTCACGGAGGAGCACATCCTCGAATCAGCAGAGCGCGTGTTTTCCAAGGGCTGGAACCGCTTGAAGCTCTACTTCATGATCGGCCAGCCAACAGAGCAAGACGAGGACGTGCGGGGAATCATTGAGATTGGCGCGCGCGTGCTCGACATCGGCCGCAAGAGGATTGGCCGCCAGGCCGAGGTGACCGTGTCGGTGTCGTCGCACGTTCCCAAGCCGCACACCCCATTCCAGTGGTGCCGGATGGATACTCTCGAGGAGCTCGCGGAAAAGCAGCGGCTCCTCCGCGACACGACGATGCGGGTCCGGCCGCACGTGCGTCTCAAGGTCCACGACAGGGGGATCAGCTTCCTCGAGGGAATCCTGGCCCGAGGGGATCGTCGCCTTGCCAACGTTATCGAGGCCGCGTGGCGCAAGGGGGCGCGATTTGACGGCTGGGACGAGTTGCTTGACCTCACGCGTTGGCAACAGGCGCTCTTGTCCCAAGGTGTGGATCCCGGTCGGTACCTGGGCACAATTCCCGTGGACGCACGGCTTCCTTGGGATCATGTCCATATTGGGCTCGACGAGGGGTTCTTGGCTCGCGAGTACAGGCGGGCCCTCAAGAACCGCCTGTCCCACCCCTGCGGCAAGCCGTATCTGGCACTCCTCCACCACACGAGCTTGGAGGACGCAGAAGAGGACAAGCGGAAGCTCGTTTGCTATGACTGCGGCATTTCGTGTGACCTCACGAAAATGCGGGAGAATCGACTCCACTCACTCCGTGTCCTCGGCGCCGTCAGGTCGCAAGCGCCCAAGCCCGAGGAGTCCCAGGGAGGGCCCACCAAGAAGCGCCGAGAGCCACGGCCGCTCCTCACCCAGGGGGAAGGGAACCGCTACCGCCTGCGCTACACCAAGCTCGGGCGCTCGGCCTTCATCTCGCACCTAGACCTCATGCGGCTGCTCGCACGAGTGTTCCGGCGCGCAGGAGTACCTTTGATCTATTCGATGGGGTTCCATCCAAAGCCCCAGTTCCAGTTCGGGCCGGCGCTCGGGCTGGGGATCAAGTCGCTGGGCGAGCTCCTGGACGCATGGGTCGATGGCGCGCCCGCGCCCGATAAGCTCATGGAGCTTCTGAACGAAGTGTCTCCCGAAGGGATTCGTTTTGTGGGCGCACGCGCGGTCATGCCAGGTTCACCCGGTGTCGCCAAGCTGATCAAGGCGTCGGATTTCGTCTTCCATCCGGCAGGGCGGGGCTGGGATGTAGAGCGGCTCCTTGCGCTAAAAGAGAGTCTATCCGCCCAAGGCGAGCTCGTGGTTGAACGGTCCGAGGGGGAAATGGCTGACGTCCGGCCTCTCGTCATGGGGCTTGACGTCTTGTCGGACCAGGCTGCGAGCCAGGCTGCGAGCCAGGCTGCGAGCCAGGCTGCGAGCCAGGCTGCGAGCCAGGCTGCGAGCAAGATGTGCAGCGCCCTCGACTGGACAGCGTCACCGCTCTTGACTGCGAGGATCCTAAGCGGGCAGGAGGGGTCCATCAAGCCACTCGTCTTGTTGCGTTCGTGGGGCCTTGGCGAGTCGAGTGAGGGCATCGCGAGGCTTGCCCTGGTGGGCCTGGACGATCACAAGGCCGCCTTCGATCCGCTAGATCCACCTGGCCAGGCCGTGGCACCACGCTCAGAAATGAATCATGATTTGTTGAAGGAGCTCGCACCATGATCAACCAGTTCAAAACCTTGGTCCTTCTCGGGGTTCTCACCGCCATCCTGGTGGGCTTCGGGGGGGCCATCGCGCCCAAGTACGTCTGGGTGTTCGGCGCGATAGGGGTTCTCATGAACCTCGTGTCCTACTTTTTTAGCGACAAGATCATCTTGGCGATTCACCGGGCGCGGGAGGTCACTCCGCAAGAAGAGCCTCGTCTCCACGCCATGGTGGCTGAGCTGGCGCAGAGGGCAGGAATCCCGAAACCGAGGGTCTGCGTCCTTAATCAGGACATGCCCAACGCGTTCGCGACCGGCCGCAACCCGAAGCACGGCGTGGTAGCGGTCACCCAAGGAATCCGCCGCCTGTTGTCAGAGCGGGAGCTTCGGGGTGTTCTCGCCCACGAGATCGCCCACGTGCGGAACCGCGACATCCTCATCACCACCGTCGCCGCGATCATCGCTTCCTTGATCTCGTCGATTGCCGGGGTGATCCGTTGGGGGTTCATCTTTGGCGGCCTGTCGCGGTCTTCGGACGACGACGACTCTGGGAGCGGGATAGCAACGCTCGTTCTGGCGATCGTTGCGCCGATTGCGGCAACCATCGTCCAGCTCGCGGTGTCGCAGTCTAGAGAGTACCTGGCCGACGAGAAGGGCGGCCAGCTCTGTGGTGATCCCGGGGCACTCGCCGACGCGCTCGAGCGGCTGGAGCGAGGCAACCAGCTCGTGCCGGCGACCATCGTCGCTGGCGCGCCGGCTACCGCAAGCCTGTTCATCGTCAACCCGTTGCGTGGCAGTGGCCTGCTTTCGCTCTTCTCTACCCACCCCTCCACCGAGGAGCGCGTCCGCCGCCTCCGCGTCCAAGCCCGGGGGACCGGCTCCCTGTAGTCACCAGGCGGGACTAGACACTGTCACATCGCATGCCCCCTCGCCGCCAGCGCCTTCTTCCATGCCGCAAATGAGCCGCCGGCGCGCCAGGCGTCCATGGCGGCGAGGCCCGTCGCCATGTCGCCCTGGGCGAGCATGTACTCGACGAAGCCCCAGCGAGAAGACGTGGGACGAACCGTCGCGCGCCCTTTTAGGCCAAGGCGGAGCCTTTCGAGCTTGCGTTCGATGCGACCGATACCATCCCAGGGCGCTCGATCGAGGGGCGTGTTGCGCTTGGCCACGAACGGGGACACACCCAGAGCCACCCTCGGGTGAATGCGGGCGAGCTCCAGCGTGAACCTGACCAGCTCGTCGATGTCGGCTTCCTCTTCCCCGGGAAGGCCGACCATCATGTAGATCTTGAGGGTCGTAAGGCCGTGCTTCTTCGCGAGCTCCGCGGCCCGGAGCAGGTGGCGCTCGTAGGTCTTGCGTTCAATGAACGCCCGGAGCCGCTCGCTCGCACCGTCCGAAGCCACCGTCAATGTCCGGTAGCCGCCGCGGGCGAGCAGCCCAACCAGCTCATCGGAAAGCCTATCTGCCCGGAGGGACGAAATGCCCACTTCGCGACCGCTCTCCACGATGCCGCGGACAATCTCCGCAATACGCGGGTGATCAGTCACAGACGCGCCCACGAGGCCCACGCGGCGGGCGGCCTCTGGGATCCCACCCAGGATCTTGCCTGGATCGATGACTCGCATCCCGCCGTTGGTCGACCGACGCATGACGCAGTACGTGCAGCCGCGCGAGCAGCCCCGGACCGCCTCGGTGAGGAACATGGAGGACAGCTCGGCGTGCGGGGTCATGATTCGTGACCGCGCAGGCAGGAGCTCCCGGCTTGCCATCGCCACCTTGGGAACGGCTTCCCCGTGGACCGAAGGGACCCAGGCTCCCGAGTGTTTCGCTACGGTGGCGAGAAAAGCGTCACGGCTGCCCTCGTGCTCCCAGAGCTGGCTGATGAGCCAGGGCACGGATTCCTCGGCCTCACCCATGAGGATGATGTCGCAAAACGGCCCCAAGGGGACTGGGTTCGAGAAGGTGAGCGGACCTCCGGCAATCACGAGCGGATGCGTGGCCTCACGCTCGGCCGCGAGCACGGGAATCCCCGAGAGATCCAGGCATTCGAGAAGCCCCGGGATCTCGAGCTCGTACGCCACCGACGCCGCGACCACCGGGTACTGCCCGATGGGTTCCTGTCTCTCCAGGGAAAATACGGGTATTCGAGACCGGCGGTAGGCCGAGGTGTCTTCGGGAAGCACCGCGCGGTCGGCGGCAACCCCGGGGAGGTCGTTCAGAACTCCGTAGATGGCTTGGTATCCCAGCGAGGACATGGCCACGCGATACGGCGATGGATAGAGCAGGGCCACGCGGACCTCTGCTTCTTTGCACGCGGTTCCCGTCTCGGCCGCGAGGAGCTCACGCCCCCGCTCGAGGGTTTCCCACGTCCCGCTCATGTCCTCCGGGAGGATCTTTGGCCAAGAGACGCCTTGCCCCCCTTTTCAACGAACAGCCGACGGAAGTTCTGCATGATGGTAACGCCTGCCGCGCAGTCCTCTGTCTGGGCGAGCAAGGCGTCCGCGTCCATTCCGACGAGGAGCGGTCGTCTTTCCCGAATGTATGCCCGACACACGGCTCCGGGCAGCTCAGGATGGAATTGCACCCCGCGGACGTGGTCAGACACGGCCAAGGCCTGAACGGGCGTGGCTTCGTTCCAGGCGAGCACGCGGTGCGGTAGTTCGACAAGCTTGAGCGATTCGGGGCAGATCATGTCCTCGTGCGTGAGGTTGACACGAAATCGGCTCGCGACACCTGCGAAGAGCGGGTCCTTGGCCCCCGCTTCCGCCAGAGCAACATCACAGCTCCCGATCTCCCAGCCTCGCGGATTGCGAACCACCTTTCCGCCGAGGGCGTAGCCAATGAGCTGGTGCCCAAAGCAAGCACCCAGGGTCGGCGTGCCGCAGTCAATCGCGCGCCGCACGAAGTCAGCAGCGTCGTCCATCCAAGGGGTGGGCTTCCGCAAAGACTCGGCGGACCCTGTAATGAGGATCGCTGCAAGCCCGCGCGGATCCGGAACTTCCCCAGGCTTGCGTCCGTCCACCACGTGGAGGGGGCTCCCCCACGCGCGTTCATACCAAGAAGCATACCCACCGTGCTGGGCTCGGATCGACTCGTTGGCTTCACCTAGCTGGAGGAGGAGAACGGGTAACGACTGGCTCATGAAGTCGATCGATCATGTGTACATGGCCTCTCGGATGTGCGCAAGCCTTCGCGATCTCGTTCTAATCTCGGTCTAGCGCGGATTCGGCGTTCAAGGGACGCGCGCGCGCTACTCCGTGATCCCGGTGATGCCATGTCCGACGGATATCGACACAGCATCGCCATCCGCTTCGGTGTGGTAACTACGACGGGAGCGCGAGAACGTAGTGCGGATGACCCGTTCTCCCGCGGCCTGAAGCGCGGCTAGCACTTCCTTGGATATCGTTACCGACGTACCAGGAGCCGTGCACTGCACGAAAGCACGCTGCCCAGCGGGCGAATTCAGCATGGCACGGGGGGCATGGCTGGCGCTGCTCATGGTGACGATGTGCACAACAGAACCTGTGGGCTCTGGCGTATCCGAAGGTGGGCACGAGCTGCAGGAAAGGGTGATGTCGTTTCCCGTCGGGCGCATGTTGGTGAGTTGGGTCACGGACGCGGCATCGAGCTGAAACGATGGTTCGGCTTGAACTTCGATTGAAAATGGCTCGAAATGATCCCCGCCCGAGGTCATTCTCGAGAGCTTCACCTTTACGAGATCCGAGTTGCCGAGAAAATCCGGCGCCGGGGCTCCAGGCACGGAACCCAGGCCGGCAAGCACGAGGAGCTGTCCGGTGAGACCATTCTGGGTTGTTGCTGCCGGGTTTTGCACGAGCACGCCGCCTGTTGGCGAATCAAAACTCACTATAGGGAAAAAACCGTTGTTTTCGGGGAGCGCGCTACCGATGAACATCAAGTGGCGGCCAGCATCCGCTGCCGCAAGCGTCATTCCGCGCCAGACGACTCTCGCAAGGCCTGGCACCGCGCCCGAGATGCCAGCGGTCACGTCGATCGTGGACTCCGATGCCGACGCCTCGGCGTAAGCGATTGAAAGATAAGCCACGCGCTGCTCGCCGATGCGGACCGGAATGATGGGAGGCACTTCCGCGGTGGTACCCGTAACAGAGATTGTCCCCTCTGCTTCAGAATTGACGAACGACTCCCACGTCGCAGGGGTGAACAACCAGGCTAGGCAGTTATTGGGGCCAGAAATCGCTGAGTATGTCGGCGGGCCCAGTGCGTCTTTTGGCTGCAAGCGAGCTTCAATAACCCCTCCGCGTAGGTTGTCCCCTTGGCCGACCACCGAGACGTCGCTGATCGAAATCGAACCCGTGAAACGCTTCGGCGATTCCGCATCGGGCGTGTCCAGGAGATTGCCTGCGTCGATGGGCTCCGCGTCGGGCGCGGGTTCGATTGTCGCGGCGTCGCTCGCGGCGTCGCTCGTGGCGTCGGTTGCTGCAGCGTCGATCACGGACGTTACATGCCCCAGAAGGTGGCAGCGGTTGTCGGGCCCACACTCGTAGCCACGAGGGCAGCGGTCGGCAGGATTACTGGCGGCACCGCAGGCGATTTTCCCGTCACCAAGGCGCGGAGAGAAGCACGCCGTGAAAAGGACCGGAAGCAGGTAGGAGGCCGCTTGCTGCCATCGACTCGAGCCACGCGCGCCCATGACGCTAGAAGCCCACCGCAAGAGTAAGCCCCAACGTGGATTCGTCGGCGGAGGGTATTACCACCACGTTTCCTTCCGGCGCCTCGGCTTGGCTGCGACCGAGAAAATACATGATGCCTCCGCCGATCAATGCCGCGGCGCCGGTGCCGGCAGCGAAGAGCCCCATGCGCTCGTCCCGGTTTCCGTCGGACACCAAGGGCTTGATGTTATCCCACGACTCATTCCGATCCCGCGCCGAGGCGATGTCCGCTTCGATCGATGAAGTTCGCGCGAGGAGCCAAGCTCCGGTAGCAAGAATAGCCGCGCCCATCGCGGCTGTCGCCATGCCCGCACGGCGCATGCCGCGACCACGTGGAGGTTCTCGCCGAGATCCGTCCGCTACGAGCGATTCGGCGGGCGCTACGCCAGGTTGGTCGGATTCGGCGAACGACTTGCTGCTTGGCAACGCGTCCGCCGCCAAGCGTGCCGTCGGTGGGTCATGAGTGGCGGGCTGCGTATCTTGCGTCTCTGTCGATGAATTCGCCTCTGCGGGTGCCGCGACCGATGAGTGACGAGCGGAGATGAGCGCCTCCATCTCCGCGATTCTCTCCTCCACCTCCGCCCGGTTGTCAGCCTTGGGGGCCTCTTTCAAGTAGGACCGATAAAAAAAGACGGCCTTGTGAAGTTCCTGCTTCTCCCGGTACGCGAGCGCAATGTTGTAGAGAAACACGGCATCTGGCTGGATGCGGAAGCCGGCCTTCCATTCCTCGATGGCCGCGTCAAAATCTCCCAGCCGGAATGCCTTTTTTCCCTCTTCGAACCGTCGTCGGGCTTCCTGTTTCTGTTCCTTGCTCGTCGCCGACTGGGCCCAGGCGAAGCGCATCGACATGGAAGACACAAGAACGAGAAGAACCAATGCCCCGACACGCATCGCCCGGATGCTCACACGGGGGCAAAGGAGCGTCAAGGGACGGAGGCCGGGGGCTTGCGACGAATTGCTGCACGACTTGCCCTGCGACGAAACTACTCCCCGATCCCCAACCCGCCAGGCGCCGGGAACCTCCCACAAAGCTCGCGAATCTCTCCGGCGACGCGCTGGGCGAGCCCTTCGTCCTCGGGCGCGGCGATGATGCGTGCCATCCAGGCGGCGATCTGCTTCATCTCGGGCTCGCGCATGCCTCGGGACGTGACGGCCGGCGTGCCGATGCGAATTCCCGACGGATCGAACGGCTTTCTCGGGTCAAAGGGTACGGTGTTGTAGTTGAGCTCGATGCCCGCTCGGTCAAGCGACTTGGCCGCCTTCTTGCCAGGAATACCCTTGTTCGTGAGGTCGATCAGGATCAAGTGGTTGTCGGTGCCACCGGATACCAGGTCGAAACCATGCTCCAGTAGCGAGCCCGCCAGCGCCTTGGCGTTGGCGACGATCTGCTGCGCGTAGGCGCGGAACTCAGGCTGCGCGGCTTCCTTGAGGGCCACCGCAATCCCGGCTGTGGTGTGGTTGTGGGGGCCGCCTTGGAGCCCGGGGAACACGGCGCGGTCCAGGGCCTGGGCGTGGGTACTCGGGCTCAGGAGCATTCCGCCGCGGGGGCCGCGAAGGGTCTTGTGCGTCGTGGTGGTGACCACGTCGGCGACGGGCACGGGTGAGGGGTGCGCGCCGCCTACCACCAGGCCCGCGATATGCGAGATGTCCGCGGCGAATACCGCGCCCACTTCCTTGGCCATGGCCGCAAAGGCCGCGAAGTCGACGACGCGCGGAATGGCGGTACCACCGGCCCAGAGAAGCTTTGGCCGCTCGCGAAGGCAAAGGGCCCTCACCTCATCGTAATCGATGCGGCCGGTTTCCTTGCGCACGCCGTATTGGACCGACCGGAAGTACTTCCCTGTGATCGACACGTTCCAGCCATGGGTGAGATGACCACCGTGGGGCAATGCCATGCCCATCACGGTGTCGCCGGGCTGGAGAAATGCCAGGTACACGGCGAGGTTCGCGGGCGATCCAGAATACGGCTGCACGTTGGCGTGCTCGGCGCCGAAGAGCGCCTTGGCTCGCTCCACGGCAATCGTCTCGATCTGGTCTATGAATTTCTGACCCTCGTAGTACCGCTTGCCTGGATACCCCTCGGAATACTTGTTGGTGAGTACTGATCCGGTGGCGGCAAGGACCCCGGCGGAGACATAGTTTTCCGACGGAATCAACCTGATGGTCTCGGCCTCGCGTCGCTCCTCGGCCAAGATGAGCTCATGGATTTCTCGGTCTACCAGTTCGAGGGAGTCACGGCGATCGTGCATGCGCGGAAGGTACGGTGGTGACGCCGACTCGTCAACCGGACATGGTAGAGTCGCCGAAAATGGCCAGCTACGTCCCTAGCCGAGACGAATTCCGCGCCGCGTCGCTCTGCGGAAACCTGCTCCCCGTGTACCGGGAGATCCTTGCCGACGGCGACACCCCGGTGTCCGCTTTCGCCAAGCTCGGGCGTCATGAGTACAGCTTCTTGCTCGAGTCGGTGGTCGGGGGCGAGAAATGGGCAGCGTACTCGTTCCTCGGCGTCGAGCCGCGAGCGGTGGTGAAGGCGGTGCAGGGTGAGATTGAAGTCACCTGGCGTGACGTCGACGGAGGCGGGGAAGCCAGGCGCGCCAAGTGGGCGGCCCAAGATCCCGCCCTCGCGCTCCAAGAGATCTTGGCGGAGTTTCGTCCTGTAGCTCCCCCGGGCTTGCCTCGGTTCTGGGGCGGAGCGGTGGGGTGGCTCGGCTACGACGTCGTGCGCGCATTCGAGCGGCTCCCGGCGAGCGCGCCATCGGATCTCAGCATCCCCGATGCGTGCATGGTCCTCACTGACACGCTAGTCATTTTCGACAACCTGAGGCAGACGCTGAAGGTCGTCGCGGCGCCGTTCGTCCCGCGGCCCGAAAAGGCCGACGAGGCTTATGATTCGGCTTGCCGACGCATCGACGCCATCGTGGATCGGCTTCGGAGCGCCCCCAAAGCGCCCCTTCGGACTCTCGAGCCGCCCCCTCCCGGAGAGGATGGCTCCACGCGCTTGCTGTGGGGCGGCGGAGGTCCGCCCCGGTCCAATTTCGGCAAGCAGGAATTCCTCGGCGCCGTGCACAAGGCCAAGGAGTACATCCTCGCCGGTGACGCCTTCCAAATCGTTTTGTCCCAACGCTTCGAGGTCGAGAGCTCGGGGATCGACGAGCTTGACGTGTATCGCGCGCTTCGAGTGGTCAATCCGTCGCCCTACATGTTTCATCTCGAGTTCCCCGAGGCCCGGGTGACCGGTGCGTCCCCAGAGTGCATGGTTCGCCTCGACGGTGGGCGCGTGGAGCTGCGTCCGATCGCCGGCACGAGGCCGAGGGGCAAGACGCTCCAAGAGGACGAGGCCCTCGCGTGCGAGCTCCTCGCGGACCCCAAGGAGCGCGCCGAGCACGTGATGCTGATCGACCTGGCGCGGAACGACGTGGGGCGGGTCTCGTCGACCGGCTCGGTCTCGGTCAACGAGCGGCTCGTCGTCGAGCGCTACTCGCACGTGATGCACCTTACCTCCAACGTGCAGGGAACGCTGCTGCCCGGGAAGAACGCATTTGATGTCCTTAGAGCCACGTTTCCCGCCGGCACCTTGACCGGCGCGCCCAAGATTAGGGCCATGGAAATCATCGACGAGCTGGAGCCTTCACGGAGAGGCATTTACGGGGGCGCGGTGGGCTACCTGAGTTACACGGGGAATCTAGACCTGGCCATCGCGATTCGAACCCTCGTATCCACCGGCAATCGCATCCATGTCCAGGCGGGCGCGGGGGTCGTGCACGATTCGGTGCCGGAGAAGGAATACGAAGAAACCCTGAACAAGGCGCGGGCCGTCTTGCGCGCGGTCCATCTCGCACGGGGCGCGGCGCCGGGCGCTGGGAGCGCGTGACATGCTGCTGCTGATCGACAACTACGACTCGTTTACGTACAACTTGGCCCAGTACTTGGGGGAGCTAGGCGAGGACGTGCAGGTTTTTCGAAACGACGCCATTTCGGTCGATGACGTGGGACGCATGGCGCCGGCTCGCGTCGTGATCTCTCCTGGTCCCTGCACGCCCAATGAGGCCGGTATCTCCCTTGACGTCATCCGTAGGTACGCTGGGAAATTCCCGATCCTCGGCGTGTGCCTCGGTCATCAGGCCATCGGTCAAGCCTTTGGCGGCCGGGTGGTGCGCGCCAAGGTGGTGATGCACGGTAAGGTTTCCAAGGTATTCCACGACGAGAAAGGGCTCTTTGAGGGCGTTTCCAACCCGTTTGAAGCCACGCGTTACCATTCCCTCGTGGTCGAGCCGATTGGCTTGCCGGAAATCCTCGAGGTCACGGCCAAGACGTGGGATGACCAGATCATGGGGCTTAGGCACCGCGGTCTTGCCCACGGTGCGGCTCCCGTCGAGGGGGTACAGTTCCACCCCGAGTCGATCATGACCCCAGAGGGGAAGAAAATGCTGGCCAATTTCTTATCCATGGGGAGAGGAGCGGCGTGATGGACTTGGTAGGCGCCATTTCCCGCGTGATCGCACGGCGCGATCTCACCTCGGAGGAAATCGCCGAGGTCATGGGTCGCATCATGGACGGCGAGGCCACGCCCGCCCAGATCGGCGGTTTCCTCGTGGGGCTTCGGATGAAAGGGGAAACGCCCGCCGAGATCGCGGGCGCTGCCCGGGCCATGCGTGCCCGGGCAACGCCCATCCGCTGCCCAGAGCCCGAGCGGGCGGTCGATACCTGTGGCACTGGGGGGGATGGAGCAGGCACGGTCAACGTGTCCACCCTTGCCGCCATCGTCGTGGCGGCGTGCGGCGTGCGGGTCGCCAAGCACGGGAACCGCGCGCTCTCGTCGCGGGCGGGATCGGCAGACGTGCTGGAGGCGCTCGGCGTGAACATCACGGCGTCGGTGCCGGTGCTTGAGCGCTGCATGGCCGAGGCCAATATTGCCTTCCTGTTCGCGCCCTCGTTTCACTCGGCAACTCGCCATGCGGCGGGGCCTCGCAAGGAGCTCGGCACGCGCACCTTGTTCAACTTGCTCGGGCCGCTCACGAACCCCGCCGGCGTGGGAGCTCAAGTCGTGGGCGTCTTTGACGCCAGCTTTTGCGAGCCCGTGGCCAGCGCCCTGGGCTTGCTCGGGGCGCGCAGGGCCTTCGTGGTCCACGGGGAAGGCGGGCTCGACGAGGTCGCCGTGCGAGGAAAGACCTTGGTTTCCGAGTGGAAGGACGGTGAAGTGAAGAGCTACCACGTAACTCCGGCGGACTTCGGCATGGGCGAAGAGGATCCGGCGGGGCTCTCGGGCGGGGACGCGGCCGCAAACGCTTTGATCGCGCGGGCCGTCCTAGGCGGGCAACGAGGGGCGCCGCGGACGGCAGTGGTGTTGGAAGCTGCGGTCGCTCTTCTCGCCGCCGGCGCGGTTTCAGATTTCGCAGAAGGTGCGCACAAGGCACAAGGCGCCCTGGACTCTGGGACGGCCCTGGCCACGCTCGAGAAGTGGGCCAAGCTCTCGCGAGAGGCATGAACCCATGGCGGCCACCGGAATCCTGGCGAAGATCCTCGAGGAAAAACAGGTGGAGGTCGCCGCCCTGAGGAAGCGCATCTCCTGGGCGTCGCTCGAAGAGCAAGCCCGCGCGGTGCCCACGCCCAGGGACTTCGTGGCTTCCCTGAGAGCGGCTCCCAGGCCTCGCGCC